>CAYYFR010000314.1:0-5437 GCA_964470865.1 uncultured Burkholderiales bacterium
CGAGGTGATGGTCGGTGTGTTCGAGAAAAGCAGCGAAGGCTTCCATCAGGCGCGCGGCGAAGCGACGCTCGTTGTCCGTCAGTGCGTCCCACGCCTTGACGCCCGGGTTGCGCGCCGGCAAGGTGGTGTCGGCCGGCACACAGCCCAGTTCCTTCTGGCGCGCGAACCAGCGGCTGCGCACCACGTCCCAACCTTCATCGAAGGCGCCGCGATACTTGTCAAGAAACGCCTGCGGCGCCTGGTGCGGCGAGTGGCAGGCACCAAAGGCCAGGTAGGTGAAGAAGGGGCGGTCCGGCGCCGCCGATACATGATCGTGGGCGAATCCGATGGCACGCTCGATCAGGTCTTCGGTGACGTGATAACCCGCCTCGGGCGTGGCCGGCGGGTCCGTGTAGTGGTTGTCCTGCACCAACTCCGGGCGGAACTGGTCGGTCTCGCCCTGCAGAAAGCCGTAGAAGCGATCGAAGCCGCGCGCCAGCGGCCAATTGTGAAACGGCCCGGCCGGGCCGGTCTCGTGCATCGGCGCCAAGTGCCACTTGCCGACCATGTAGGTGCCGTAGCCGGCGGCGCGCAGCACCTCCGAAAGTGTGGCCGCCGAACGCGGAATGGCACCACGCATGTTGGGAAAACCGGTGTCGAAGTTGGAGATCGCGCGCATCCCCACCGCATGATGGTTGCGGCCGGTCAGCATGCAGGCGCGGGTGGGCGAACACAGCGCGGTGGTATGGAAATTGGTGAAGCGCAAGCCGCCGCCGGCCAGGCGGTCGAGGTTGGGGGTGGCGATGGTCGAGCCGTAGCTGTTGAAGTGCGCGAAGCCGACATCGTCGAACACCACGATCACCACGTTTGGCGCGCCGTCGCGCGGGCGTGGCTGTGGGGGCCACCATGGGGTCGATAGGGCAACGGTTCGGCCGATCCGGCCAGCGAAATCAGGTTCATTCACGGGATTTCTCCTCGGCTTGATATTGGGCGCAGCGGCGGCCCGAACCAACAGACATGGGCAGGGAGCGCCGCCGGGCCGGCGTGCGCGACGCGCCCTGACCGGGTTTCAGGCGCGTCGCCCGATGCTGATCGGCAACATGCGCGGCCCGCGCACCGTGCCTTCGGACCAGGTGGTCTTCTTGCCCGGCGTTTCGCTGAAATCCGGGAAGCGCGCCAGCCACTCCTCGATGGCGATGCTCATTTCCATGCGTGCCAGGTTCGAGCCCAGGCAGCGGTGGCGGCCGAGGCCGAAGGCGGCATGCGGGTTCTCGGCACGATCGATCAGCACGCGGTCGGCATCGGCGAATTTGGCCGGGTCGCGGTTGGCCGCCGGGAACGACAGCAGCACCTGCCCACCGGGCTTGAAGGGGCAGCCTGACAGGGTTTTCTCCTGCACCACTTCGCGCGCCATGGTCACCGGCGAATAGGCGCGCAGGAATTCCTCGATCGCCGTCGGCAGCAGGCCCGGTTCGGCCACCAGGCGCGCGCGGTCTTGCGGGTGCGTCGCCAGGTGCCACAGCGAGGCACCGATGCCGCTCCAGGTGGTGTCGATGCCGGCGATCAGGAGCAGGCGCAGCGAGCCCAGGACATGCGGCTCGGAGAGCGGTTTGCCCTCGACTTGGGCCCTGAGCAGGAAACTCACCAGATCGTCGCCACCCGGATTGGCGCGGCGCAGTTCGACATGCTTCTTGAAATACGCATTCTGTTCATGCATCGCCGCGATCGCGACCGCGGGATTGCGCACGCCTTCGATCAGGGTCTGGTGGATCCACGTCCGATAGAGGTCGCCGTCTTCCTCCGGCATGCCCAGCATGTGGGCGATCACGCGCACCGGAATATGCTGCGCGTAATCCACCGCGCCGTCGCATTCCGGCTTGTCGCCGATGGCGTCGAGCAGCGAGCGGCAGACCGCGCGCGCGCGGTCTTCGAGCTTGGCGATTTCCTTGGGCGCAAAGGCCGGCAGCAGGAGCTTGCGCGCCGGGGTGTGCTCAGGCGGGTCGGAAGTGATGGGCGGCCCGGGGATCAGCGGCAGCTTGTGCTCGCGCACGATCACCCGGCGCGAGGAGAAGTGCTCCGCGTCATAGGCGATTTCGCGCACGTCGTCATAGCGGGTGGCGAAATAAGCGCCGTCTTCGAAGCGCTGCGAAGTGGCGACCGGGCAGGTCTGGCGCAGGCTGTCCCAGATCGGGTACGGATTCTCGGTCCATTGCGGATCGAAATGATCGAAATCGATGGCCCAGTCGGCCACCGGTGGTCGGCTTTGCATGATCGGTTCCCCTTAGGCGGTGGTGAGGCGAACGGCGTGTTCCGGGCAGTTGGCCACCGCCAGCCGCGCTTTCGCCTCGAGGCCGGCTGGCACCACGCCATCGCCACGCACCTGCGCGTTGCCCTCGTCATCGGCCTCGAACAATTCAGGTGCCACCAGGCAGCAGCGATTGTGCCCCTGGCAGCGCTCGGCGGCGATCGCCACACGCATGATTTTTGTGTCCGACATGCTTTGTCTCCTTGAAGGGTTTTATTGGCGCCGCCCAGGGTTCGGACACGACGCTGCTTGGATCAATATGCTGTTCCAGTTCGGTGCCCTGCTGCCCTGGCAATCGCCTGCATGACCCTTGCGGTGTGTGCAGGCTGACGCAGACAGCTACTCGGCCTTGATGTTGCCGGCCTTGATCACCGCGGCCCAGCGGTCGGTGTCGGCGACGATCATCCTGCCCATGTCGGCCAGGCTCATCGGCTGCGCCGCTTCGGCGCCCAGTTTTTCCATTTTTTCCCTGACCTCGGGCAGCGTCAGCACGCGCCCCAGATCGGCGTTGATTTTTTCCAGCACCTCGCGCGGCGCGCCGGCGCGCGTGAAAAACGTGTACCAGGCCATCACCCCGGCTTCCGGATAGCCGGCTTCGATCAGGGTGGGCACGCCCGGCAGCTGTTTCAGCCGCTCGCGGCCGATCACCCCCAGTGCCTTGAGCTTGCCGCCCTGCACATGCTGGGTGATGAGGCCGGTGGCGGCGAAGGCCACATCGAGCTGGCCGCCCAGGAGGTCGCTGATGATCTGCGGCTGCCCCTTGTAGCCGATCGCCTGCAGGTTGATGCCGGCGACCTGCTTGAACAATTCGGTCGAGAGGTGAATCGACGAACCGGTGCCGGGATTGCCGTAGTTGAGCGGCCGGGTCTTGGCCAGGGCGACCAATTCCTTGAGCGAATTGGCCGGTGAAGCAGCCGGCACCACGATCGCGGCGGCCGACCAGGCGGCCACGCCCAGCGCGGTGAAATCCTTCTTCGGGTCCCAGGTGGCATTGGTGCCGAGCGCCGGATTGGCGGTGATCGCAGGCCCGGTGATCAGCCAGGTGTAGCCGTCGGCCGGCGCCTTGGCCACCGCATCGGTGCCGATGTTGGAGTTGGCGCCGGGGCGGGCTTCGGTGATGATGGTCTGGCCCCACATGGGGCCAAGCTTTTCGGTGATCACGCGGCTGACAACATCGACAATGCCGCCGGCCGGATACGGCACGATGAGGCGAATCGGCTTGTTTGGAAACGCGCCCTGCGCATGGGCGGCACTGGCACACAGGGAGAGGCCGAGCGCGATGGCGACAATCCACAAGCGTTGCATTTTTTGTCTCTTTCTTGGTTGAGCCGTTCGCGGCAACTATAACCGAAGACCCTTGCGCCCCGGCATTCCCCGGCGCACCGGACGAGCGGCGTGGCGGCCGTTTCAGTTGGCCTTGCAGGCGCGCCGAACGTGCGCAAGAAGACGGCGCAAGCCGGGCGCTGATGTCGCATAATGCGGCGATGCATCGCCGACAGTTTTTGCAAGGCGCAAGCGCTGCCGCGTTGACTTTCGCCAGCGGCCGGGTCGCCGCGCGAACCATCGGGCACAACCCCTTTCGCCTGGGTGTCGCGTCCGGGTCCCCCGCCGCCGACGGTTTTGTGCTGTGGACGCGCCTGATGGCCGCGCCTGGTGCCGGGCCGCTGCCCGATGTGCCTTATCTGCTGCGCTGGGAACTGGCCGCCGATGCAGGATTTCGCCGCATCGTGCGGCGCGGCGGCACACTGGCGGAACCGGCGTTCGCACACAGTGTGCACATTGAAATCGACGGGCTCGACGGATCCGCCAGCCGCCCGTACTACTGGTATCGCTTCATGCTGGGCGATGCGGTAAGCAGCGTCGGGCGCACCAGATGCCTGCCTGCGCGCGGCAGCAACGCGCCTTTGAGCCTGGCGCTGGCCTCCTGCCAGAACTATGAGCACGGCTACTTCGGCGCCTACCAGCACATGGCGCGCGAAGAACTGGACCTGGTTTTGTTCGTCGGCGACTATATCTACGAGTATGGCGTTACGCCAAATCGCGTACGCCAGCACAACAGCCCGCCTTGCATGAGTGTGGAAGACTACCGCGCCCGACTGGCGCATTACAAGTCCGACAGCGACCTGCAGGCGGCGCACGCGGCGCATCCGTGGATCGTTACCTGGGACGATCACGAGGTCGAGAACGACTACGCCCGCGACCGTTCTGCATCCGCGCGCGGCGCAGAGTTCCTGGCGCGCCGCAGCGCTGCCTATCGCGCCTACTGGGAGCACATGCCGCTGCGCTGGCGACAGCGGCCGCAAGGCGACCAGGCGCAAATGTATCGCCGTTATCGCTGGGGCGGCACCGCCGATCTGCATGTGCTCGACGCACGCCAGTATCGCCACTACCAGGTGTGCACGCCGCCCGGCGAAGGTGGCTCGCGTACCGTTCGTGACAGTACTTGCCCGCAGCGGATCGACCCGCGCCTGAGCCTTTTGGGCGAGGCGCAGGAACAGTGGCTGGCCAGCGGTATCGCCGCCAGTGACGCCAATTTCAACCTGGTCGGCCAGCAGTCGCTGATGGCGCAGATGCGCATGACGGCATCGCGCGCGCCCGCCGGTGAGCCTGCCGACGGCTTGTGGAATGACAGTTGGGATGGCTATCCCGCGGCGCGCCGTCGCGCACTCGACGCCTGGGCGGCAAGGAAGAACGTGCTGACCCTGGGGGGCGATGTGCATGCCACCTACGTGAGCGACCTGAAGCTCGATTTCGATGACGACAAATCGCCCGTCGTGGCCACCGAAATCGTCGGCACTTCGATCACCAGCCCGAGTTGGCCGCAGGCGCGCACCGAGCGCGTGATGCAGGACAATCCGCACATCAGGTTCGGCAAAAGCGACCAGCGCGGCTACACCGTGCTTGAGGTGAAGGGCTTCCGCGCGACCGCGCACTTCAGAGTGATCGACACGGTGCGCCAGCGCGAGACAACACTGGCGACTGCGGCAAGCTTTGCGGTCGAGGCGGGGCGGCCGGGCGCGCGCAGAGTTGCGTGAATTGCCGGCGTTTATGCCTGTGGCCGCATTTGGTTGTCGACCCGCAAGCTGGTTCCAGTGCCGGCAATGTTGGCATGGCGCTCGGGCAGCGCCGCGGCACCGGCGCACAGCAGCGCAG
>CAYYFR010000315.1:0-5365 GCA_964470865.1 uncultured Burkholderiales bacterium
ATGCCATGCGTGGCCTTTCTGCGTGATTCCACCAGCGTCGCGGCTGCTGCAGCCGGCGCAGCCGCGCATGCCGATTCGGCCGCGATCGCCGCTGCAGGCGCGGCTGCGACCCTGCTACCGGTGCTGGTGTTCAAGGCCGACGCCGAGCGTGTCTTGTACTTTGCGCCGCGCAGCAACGCGGCGACGATCGCCTCGCATGCGGAATTCGCGCAGCGTTTTGAGCCCGGCATCCTGCTGGTGACCTCCGCAGCCGCAGCGGAGGTGATCGATGATGAAGGCCAGCCGTTGGTGCGGCCCAGGTTCGGGTTCCGCTGGTTTGTGCCGGAGCTCCTGAAGCACAAGGGCATCTGGCGCGAGGTGCTGCTGGCCAGCCTGGCGATTCAGCTGGTCGGTTTGGCCACGCCGCTTTTCACCCAGGTGATCATCGACAAGGTGGTGGTGCACCAGACCCGGAGCACCCTGTGGGCGGTGGGCGTGGCGCTGGCCATGTTCATGCTGTTTTCCGCGCTGATGACCTGGATGCGCCAGTACCTGGTGCTGCATACCGGCAACCGCATCGATGCGGTGCTGGGGCAAGACGTGTTTCGGCACCTGTTGCGCTTGCCGTTGCCCTACTTCGAAAAGCGCCCCACCGGCACCCTGGTGGCACGCCTGCAGGGGATTGAGCACATTCGCCAGTTTGTGGCCGGCGCGGCCGTGACGCTGTTGCTCGACTGCCCGTTTTTGTTGATTTTTCTGGCGGTGATGTTCTGGTATTCGTGGCAGCTCACCGTGATCGCGCTGGCGGCGATGACCCTGATTGCCGGCTTGTCGCTGGCGGTCACTCCGGTGTTCCGCGCGCGCCTGGACCAGCAGTTTCTGCACGGCGCGCGCGCCCAGGCCTTTGTGACCGAATACGTGAGCGGCATGCAAACGGTGAAAAGCCTGCAAATGGAACCGGTGCTGGAAGATCGCTATGGTGATTTTCTGGCGCGCTACCTGGCCGCCGGGTTCGCCACGCGGCAACTGGCCAACACCTACGGCACCTTCGCTAACGCGCTGGAGCAGGCGATGACGCTGGCCATCCTGGTATTCGGTGCGCTTCTGGTGATCGACGCGGCGAACGGCGCGCAGGCTGGCGGCACGCCGTTCACCATCGGCATGCTGGTGGCGTTTCAGATGTTCGCTTCGCGCATGAGCCAGCCCTTGCTGCGCCTGGTGGGCCTGTGGCAGGAGTTTCAGCAGGCCAGTGTGAGCGTCAAGCGCCTGGGCGACGTGATGGACATGCCGGCGGAAAACCATAGCCTGGCACCGCGGCGCGTCGATAGCGAGGGCCCGCGTGGGCAGGTCGAGGTGAGCGGTTTGAGCTTTCGCTACAGCGCTGCCCATCCGTGGCTTTACCGCAATCTCGACATGCTGTTCGCGCCGGGTGAGCTTGCGGTGGTGACCGGGCCTTCGGGCTGCGGCAAAAGCACCTTGGCCAAGTTGATGCAGGGGTTCTACCCGCCGGCCGATGGGCGCATTCGCATCGACGGTGCCGATATCGGCCAGATGAGCGCCAATGAATTGCGCAGCGCCTTCGGGGTGGTGCCGCAGGAGACCACCTTGTTTTCAGGCACGGTGGTCGACAACCTGCTCCTGGCCAACCCCGCCGCCAGCTTTGACGATGTGGTGTTCGCCTGCCGCCAGGCCGAGATTCATGAGGTGATACAGCAGTTGCCGCAGGGCTATCAAACGCACCTGGGCGAACGCGGTGTCGGCCTCTCCGGCGGGCAGCGCCAGCGCATCGCCATCGCACGCGCCTTGCTCAAGCGCCCCAAGGTGTTGATTTTCGACGAGGCGACCTCTGGCCTGGATAGCGAAACCGCCGAGCAATTCGCGCGCACGGTCAATCAGTTGAAGGGCACGGTGACGATTGTGTTCATCGCACATGCCTTGCCGCGCGGCCTGCAGGTGGAGCGGGTGTTTCAGTTGGGCGGCGTCGATGGCGGCCTGCGCGCCGACAGTGAAGGCGCGGTCGGCGCTGCGCTGCAACCGGTGGCTGTGCACGCGGTCAAAGGCGCTTGCTCCACATGACAAGCCTGCATGCCACCCAGGCAGCCCTAGCGCCGCGCAACGCAGTGCCAATGCGGCCATGCCACAAAGCGGAGGCAGCGTGGCAAGAATCCTGATCGCCTGGGAACTGGGCGCCAACCTCGGGCACCTGCTGCGCCAGATGATGATCGCGCGCGTTCAAGCTCGCATGATGCGGCGCATCGGTCGATCCGCAGCTTTCGTGCCCCTTGTGACATGCGCACGGCGGGAACGCAAGTCGGGTGCGCCAGTTGCTCGTGCCGCCAAAGGATTCCGCCGATGACGCAAGCCGTCGAATCCCGCCTTGGCACACACATGAGCGCTCCTCGCCGGCCGCCCGAAAACAGCGCTCACTCTGCCCTGGGGCGGATGTCACACAGCGTCAGGAGGGTAGTCCAATGAACGCCGATCCGCGCGACTTCCAGCCGCTCCTGATTCGCCTGCAGGAAGCCGCGCCCAACCCGCTGGGGCGCAAGTTGCTGTGGGCGGTACTGGGGTTCGTGGCCCTGATCCTGGCATGGAGTTTTCTGGGCCGGCTTGATATCGTCGCGGTGGCCGATGGCAAGCTGGTACCGTCGTCGTATCTCAAGATCGTGCAGCCAACCGAGGCCGGCGTGGTCAAGGAAATCCTGGTGCGCGAGGGCGAAGCGGTGCGCGCCGGGCAGGTGTTGATGCGCATGGATGCGGCCCTGTCGGAATCGGATTTGCGCAGCATCGGTGCGGAGCATCAGGCACGCCGCCTGGCCCTGCGGCGCATCGACGCGCAACTGGCCGGGCGGCCGCTGGCGCGCGCGGACGGCGATTCGGCCGCAGCCTACGCCAAGGTACAGGCACAGTTCACGGCCAACAAGACCGCTTACGAATCGGCGCTGGCGCAGGAGCGTTCGGCGCGCGCCAAGGCGGTGCATGAATTGGCCGCCGCCACTGAGGTGCGCTCCAAACTCCGGCAGATCCTGCCGCACTACCGCGAGCAGGAAGCGGCCTACGGCAAGCTGGTGCAGGATGGCTTCGCCGGCAAGATCCTTTACACCGACAAGCAGCGCGAACGCATCGAGAAAGAGCAGGATCTACTGGCCCAGGAAGCCGCGATCCTCTCGGCGCGCGCCTCCATCGAGCAATCCGATCGGCGCATCGCACAGATCACTGCGGAATACCGCAAGCAACTCGAAACCGAACGCGCCGAGATCGCGCCAATGGCCGAGCGCGCCGCGCAGGAACTGCAGAAGCAGGAACACCGGCATCGCCTCCTGGAACTGAAAGCGCCGCAGGAAGGCGTGGTCAAGGATCTGGCCACCCACACCGTGGGCACGGTGGCCAGCCCGGGCACCATCCTGATGACCTTAGTGCCGATGGAAGAGGCGCTGCGTGCCGAGGTGTGGGTGCGCAACGACGACGTCGGCTTCGTGCAGCCGGGGCAACGTGTGCGCTTGAAGCTTGCCACCTTCATGTTCCAGAAGTACGGGTTCGTCGAGGGCCGTGTGCTCCGCGTCAGTGCGGATGCAGCCGAGCAGGGCGGCGACGCGCAGGCGGCGGCCGCCTCGCGCGGGCGTGCCGCCTCGCCTTTGGCCTACAAGACGCTAATCAGCCTCGACGCACAGTCGCTTGAGCACGACGGGCGCCATTTGAAGTTGGCGCCGGGCATGCAGGTGGCGGCCGAAGTGCACCTGGGTACCCGCAGCGCGATCGAATACCTGTTGTCGCCAGTGCAAAAGGCCTGGCATGAGGCGGCGCGCGAGCGTTGAGGGGGGCCGGGATCGCAGTCTTGGGCGATTGTCGGCAATGGATCGGCTTGGCAACTTGCGAACGGCGCGGCCCAAGCGGCCCGCCGCCACCATAGCTATGGCGCAGGAGCCGGGTGTTCGAACGTTGCGCCAATTCCCGGCACCACAGCACTCGCGCAACCGCGCGGCGATGCGGTACGGTAAAGTGACGGCCAACCCGCCAATCGCAGCGCGCTGGTTCGCAGGCCGCCGCTTCAGCCCAACCCCCACGCCGGAATCCGCCATGAATCCCCTGCAGAATGTCAAATTGTCCATGCTCGACCTGGTCGCCGTACGCGAGGGCGGCACGGTGGCCGACGCCCTCAAGATCGCGCTGCGTACGGCCCAGCATGCCGAGTCACTCGGCTTCATGCGCTACTGGGTGGCGGAGCACCACAACATGTCGGGCATTGCCAGCTCGGCCACGGCGGTGATCGTGGGGCACATTGCTGCCGGCACGCGCAGCATGCGCGTGGGCTCGGGTGGCATCATGCTGCCCAATCACGCCCCGCTGGTGGTGGCCGAGGCCTTCGGCACCTTAGCCGAGCTGTATCCCGACCGCATCGACCTCGGGCTGGGGCGCGCGCCGGGTACCGATCAGATGACCATGCGTGCCCTGCGGCGCGACCGTGTCGAGAGCGAAGAGGATTTTCCGCGCGATGTGGCCGAGCTGCAGCACCTGCTGGGGCCGGTGCAGCCCGGCCAGCGCCTGGTGGCCATGCCAGGGGCGGGCACCAATGTGCCGATCTGGCTGCTGGGCTCAAGTTTGTTCTCGGCGCGCCTGGCCGCCGAGCGCGGCTTGCCGTATGCCTTTGCTTCGCACTTCGCGCCCGGGCTGCTGCTGCAGGCGCTGGACTTGTACCGCAGGGCGTTCCAGCCCTCGGCTGTGCTGGCGCAACCCTACACGATGATCGGCGTGCCGCTGATCGCCGCGCCCACCGAGGAAGAGGCCGACTATCTCGCCAGCAGCACCTATCAGCGGATTTACGGCATGCTGACCGGGCGCCGCGGCCGCCTGCAGCCGCCGGTGCAAGACTTTCTCAAGCGGCTGGAGCCGCAGGCACGCGCCGCCATCGCCGATTTTTTGTCGGCTGCGGTGATCGGTGCGGCCGATACGGTTCTCCATGGCTTCACGCAACTGGCAAGCGCCACCGGGGCCGATGAATTCATGCTGGTGTCGGATGTGTTCGATCCTGCTTTGCGGCTGCGTTCGATCGGCATTGCGGCCGAGGTGGTCAAAAGCTGCGCGGCTGGCATACCGCCGCAGGAAGAACGCCTGCTCGCGGCGGGCGTTGGCGCGTAATCGCTCTCACGGTTCGGCCAGCATCCACTGGTAAGCGGGTATCGCCGAGAGGCCGCTCTCGGCCAGCCGGATTCCCTGTTCCTGCGTCAGTACCATAAGCGATGCCGGCAACTTCGGCATGATCGTTGCCGCGTCGGCCAGCGCGCCGCCGCAGGCGCGCTGATCGTTTGAACCACCGAGCGCATGTCGAGCGCGCCAGTTGGCCGCCCGTCATTTCCCCTCCGCCACCTTCCTGACCTCCGCCCGCAGC
>CAYYFR010000316.1:0-5351 GCA_964470865.1 uncultured Burkholderiales bacterium
AAACATTCCATTACCGCCGCACTTCTGCTTTCCCTGGTCGCACTCGGCGCCTGCACCGGCCCTGCCGGGCCGCAAGGCGCCCAGGGCAATACCGGCAACACCGGTTACACCGGCGCGCAAGGCGCCACCGGAAACCAGGGCAATACCGGCAATACCGGCTATACCGGCGCGCAGGGTGAAACCGGCAACCAAGGCAACCAGGGCAACACCGGCGCGACGGGCTACACCGGCGCGACCGGCGCCACCGGCAACACAGGCAATACCGGCGACACCGGTGCCACAGGCGACAAGGGCGCTACCGGCAACAGGGGCAATACGGGCAATCCAGGCAGTGGTGGCGGCACGATTGTGGTGGTGCCGCCGCAGCGCTAGCGGGTCCGAAGGAAGCAGGTCCGGTCGGCGGGGGCAAATTCGCGCCGACCGACCCGGTTGCCGAAGCGCGAATAGCGCGGCAACCCGGACAGCCTGCGCAGGAGGCCGTCTGCGCATTCACACGTCGGAGGAGCGCCGATCGGGTTTCATCAATGCGAGCACCGCAGCGGCCAGCGCTAGCGCATCCATGATCAGGACCATAAGGGAGGGCGGGCCAGCGGGCGGCACACTCCTGGACACTGCTGCGCGACCGCGCCGCAGGCGAGCGACAAAAAAGCCCAACCCGACAGCGGCCAACGCGATCACCGACAGGACTGCGGGTTTGCGCAAGCCCGCCATGCATGCGCGCGCGTGCGCGGCGGATCGTTCGCGGCGTTCATCCAGCCTTGCAGAAGCACGCTCGATGCGCTGCTGCAGCGATGCATCGTTTGCTGCCGTGGCTTGAGGAGTATTGATCATAAAGGCCCCGCGCCCGTTTGCGCCGGCGCGATCGCCCGCAAACCGCGCATCGTGGCCGGGAACTGCAAGTCACCCGCGCGCCGCCGGATGACCACGCCGAACGCGAGCGCGCCCACCAGGTTGCACAGGGCCGCGAGGAAAACCGCGGCACTGCCGGCCAGTCCGCGCTCGATCAAAAACCAGGCCAGCGCCACGCTGATGCCGATCCAGGCGCCGGCCAGCAGCAGCCCCGCCGCGATCCCGCATAACAGCATGACGACGATGCTTTCGCCGGCGCGACGCGCTTCGAGAAACAGTATTGCGATGCGCTCGTGGGCGATTTCGCGCCAGTCCCCCCAGAGGGCCAGCGCGCTCTCGATCAATCCCGGAGAATCCGCCGCCGCGGCGTCGGCCTGCCCTGTTTCAGCGAGCGGCGGGTTCGGCGATTGCGGCATGGCGTTCCGCGGCCTTGCGTTGCGACATCAGCCAGCTGATCAGAAATCCGGCGGCCACCGCGATGCCGAGCGACGTCAGCGGCTTTTCGCGGATCTGCGTGGCGCAGGTCTCGGTAAAGCGTGTTTGCGCTTCCTTCCATTGGCCGCCGCGGGTGCTGATTGTTGAGGCCGCCTGGGTGGCGGCGCCGGCCAGTCTGTCGACCGCGTGGTGCGCGCCCGAAGCGAGTTGCTCGACCGCCGGCTGCGCCGCGCCGCTGGCGCGGTCGATCGCGCTGTGCATGCCGCTGGCGGCCTCGCCCACACTGCGGGCGATCGTGCCGACCCCGCCGATACCGCTTGATACATTGCCTGTCGTGATCATTGCTTTACTCCCGGTTGGACATGCATGCGCGGCCGCAATTGGCCGCGCCGCATGAAACTGCAGTTGACTCATTGACGGCAACACGCCGTGCCGCCGTCCACGTCATGTCTAGTTCTGGTTGAAACGCAGCTTGGCATCCCTGATGCAATTGGCCTTGGCGTCGCCGGCCAAGGCATCGCACTTCTCGCGCACCACCGCGTAGGCGGCATCGCGCTTGTCGGTGTTTGCGCTCTTGCGTGCATCGCTGGTCTTCTCGCGGGCGGTGGAATTCGCGTCGGTGGTTTTCTCGGTCAACTTGGCATCCGCCTTGCCGGCGACCATCGCGCTCTTTGCTTCCTTGCGGCACACGTCCTTGGGATTGCCGGCGAGGTCGTCGCATTTCTCCTTGGCGATCGCATAGGTGCTGTTCACCTTGCTGATGCGCACGTCATAGAGATGCTTGGTGGTTGGCGCGTAGCCCTGTTCAAGTTCCGCCTTGGCGATCTTGTCGGACCCTTTGGCCTCCTGCATGCAGATGTCGCGCGCGTTGCCCGACTTCAGCTTGCAAGCGGTCTTGTCGGTCCCGTATTTCGTCGAGATCTGCTCCTTGGCGGACTTGTATTCCTCCTTGGACATGGCCGCGTTGCCGACGCTGCTGATGGTGAAAAGGGTCGCGGCCGCCAGGGTGATGAGATGGTTCTTTTTCATGATGAATCCTCTGTTTGGGTTGGTTGACACGAAATTTCTGCTTCGACTAAAGTGCGCCGCGCCCGCTGATCACGCGCATCAAAACCATGACGATGGCGATCACCAGAAGGATGTGAATCAGACCGCCCGCTGTCACGGATGCGACCAGGCCCAGAGCCCACAGGATGACCAGGATGACTGCGATGGTGTAGAGCATGAGTGTTCCTTTGATGGATTACCGCGTTGCCTTCAGCACGTTGGTTGCGTGCTAATTACCATGTTGAGGGCCGCCGCAGAAGCTGTCTGTGCGCTTTCGCACCAAGCGTGCGGACGCAACTGAAATGATGGGCGCAGCGCCCGGGCGCGGCCGGGCTTTGCCGACCACGCACAGGGGTTGCAGGGTTGCAGGCTTCAGATGCGCCCGGTCATGAGCAGCACGATCAGGATCAGCACGACCAGGCCGAGTCCGCCGCTCGGTCCGTAACCCCAGCTCCGGCTGTGCGGCCAGGCCGGCACGGCGACAAGCGCGCCGATGACAAGAAGGACAACAAGAATCATGACGAGCGACATAGCGAACTCCCGGGAATGTTGTCGAGGCAACCGGCACGGTGATCCGCTGCCATGAAGCGACCTCGCTGTAACCAATGGTCCGCTTGAACGGCGTGCGCATCCGTGCGGGTGCGCACATACCGCACATATGTTTGCGCCTAGCATGCGTGTCTGCCATGAATCCCGAAGACGCGGCGCCCGCCGCGATCGCCCTTTCAGCGCCCGGAGAAATCACCCTGTCGGGCAACTGGACCGCCTTGCGCTGCGACGCGCTGGCGGCGCAGTGCGACGCCTTGCGCCCCCGCGGCGGCGAACTCGCCATCGACGGCGCAGCCCTGTGCGCATTCGACAGCGTCGGCGCATGGCTCCTGCAGACGCTGCTGGTGCGCCTCAAGGGCGAGGGCCACGCCACGCATCTGCGCGGCTTTATCCCGCGCCATGCGCGGCTTGCCGCGCTCGCAGCGGCGCCGCCGGTGCCTCCACCGGTGCCGCCAGCGCCGCGCGGCCTCTTTGAGAACACCGGCCGCGGCGCCGCCGCTGCGGCCGGCGAAGCGATGGCACTCCTGCAACTCATCGGCGAAGCCGCGGCCGTCGCGGCGCGCAGCCTCGGCCACCCGGGGCGCATGCGCTGGCGCCCGGTCCTGTTCAACATGCGCGCCTCGGGTTTCGACGCGCTGCCGATCGTGGGCCTGCTTTCCTTCCTGCTAGGCGTGGTGATCGCCTACCAGGCGGCGGATCAATTGCGCAGGTACGGCGCCAACATATTCGTAGCCGATCTGGTCGGGCTGTCGGTGCTGCGCGAGTTCGCGCCGCTGGTGACGGCGATCATCGTAGCCGGACGTTCCGGCTCGGCCTACGCCGCGCAGATCGGCTCGATGTCGGTCACCGACGAGATCGACGCCATGCGCACCATCGGCATCGACCCGGTGGAAATGCTGGTGCTGCCCAAGCTGATCGCGCTGCTGCTGGCCATGCCGCTATTGACCTTTTTCGCCGACCTTACGGGCGTATTCGGCGGGATGGTGATGGCTCGTGCGCAACTGGATGTGGGCTTCGACGATTTTCTCGATCGCTTCGTCAAGGCCGTGGATGTCACCGCGCTGATGATAGGCATAGGCAAGGCGCCGGTGTTCGCCGCCATCATCGTAAGCGTCGGCTGCCTGCAGGGTTTTCGCACCAGTGGCGGCGCCGACAGTGTCGGGCGGCAGACCACCCGCGCGGTGGTGCAGTCGATTTTTCTGGTGATCGTAGCCGACGCGCTTTTCTCGGTGCTCCTGAGCATGCTCGACCTATGAACATGGACGTCGTCGCAAGCGTTGTCGAGATCAGCCACGTGGCCACGCGCCTGGGCGGCAAGGTGGTGCACGCCGACGTAAGCCTGGCGGTGGCGCAGGGCGAGATCTTCGCCATCGCCGGCGGCAGCGGCAGCGGCAAGTCCACCCTGATGCGCGAAATCATCGGCCTGGCACGAGCGGACGCAGGCAGCATCAAGGTGCTGGGCGTGGATCCGGCGACGATGTCGGCAGACACCGCGCGCAGCTGGCGGCCGCGCCTTGGCGTGCTGTTCCAGCAGGGCGGCCTCTTCGGTGCCCTCAACGTGCTGGAAAACGTCGGCTTGCCGCTGCGCGAGCACACCAGCCTTGACGAGCGCACGATCGATGCGATCGCCGCGTCCAAGATCGCGCAGGCGGGCCTGGAAGCCGACGTCGCCACGCGCCTCCCCGCGGCACTGAGCGGCGGTATGGCCAAGCGTGCCTGTCTGGCGCGCGCACTCGCGCTGGACCCGGAAATCCTGTTTCTCGACGAGCCCACCGCCGGCCTGGACCCTGCCAGCGCCGACGGCTTCGACACCCTGATCCTCAACCTGCGCGACCTGCTCGGCATGGCCGTAGTGATGGTCACCCACGACCTCGACCTGCTGTGGCATGTGGCCGACCGTGTCGCGGTTCTGGGCGATGGCCGGGTCGCGGGCATCGGTTCGATGGCCGAGCTTCGCCATTCGCAACACCCGGCAATACGGCCGTTTTTCGAAGGTTTGCGCGGCGGCGTGGCGGCGCGCAGTGCGAGCGCCGCGCATGCCGAACCGGCAGCGCTACCAATCACGGAGGATGCATGGAAACCAAGGTGAACTACACCGCCGTGGGGGCTTTCGTTCTGGTGCTGTCCGGCCTCCTGATTGCCGGAGTGCTGTGGCTGGCCACCGGCGGCGCGGTGCACAAGAAGTACGACACCTACCTGGCCATGGTGGGCGAATCGGTAGCCGGCCTGAACCTGAATGCCCCGGTGAAATATCGCGGCGTCGACGTCGGCCGGGTGCAGGAAATTGAGCTCGACCCCGCCAATCCGCAGCAGGTGCGCCTGCTCTTCGCCATCGAACGCGGCACCCCGATCAAGGTCGACACCGAGGCGGTCCTCAAGACCCAGGGACTCACCGGCATCGCCTATGTCGAACTGGACGGCGGTTCCGCAAGCGCAGCGCCCCTGCGCGTGGTGCCGCCCGCCCTGTATCC
>CAYYFR010000317.1:0-5332 GCA_964470865.1 uncultured Burkholderiales bacterium
GGGCGCCGATGGTGCCGGATTCGCCGCAGCCCTTGGCGCCCAGGGGGTTGTGGGTGCAGGGTTGGGTCTCGTCGGTTTCGGAGACGAACATCGGCAGCACGTCGGCGCGCGGCAGGGTGTAATCCATGAACGAGCCGGTATAGAGCTGGCCGCTGACGCGGTCGTACACCGCGGCTTCAAACAAGGCCTGGCCGATGCCCTGGGCGATCGCGCCATGCACCTGGCCCTCGACCACCATCGGGTTGATCACCGTGCCGATATCGTCCACCCCGATGTAGGAGATGATGCGCGTGACGCCGGTGGCCGGGTCGATCTCGACCTCGCAGGCCTGCGCGCCGTTCGACCAGGTGAGGTTGGTGGGATCGAAAAACGCGTTCTCGTGCAGAACCGGTTCCATGCCCGCCGGCAGGTTATGGGCATAGGTGACAGTGCGCGCCACCTCGGGCCAACCGACTTTGCGGTCGGTACCGGTGACGCGGAATTCGCCGACGCCATTGACCACTTCATGGTCGATGTCGGTGTCGGCGGCTTCAAGCATGTGGGCCGCCACCTTCTTTGCCTTGGAGAGGATTTTCTCGGCCGCCATGTAAATGGCCGACCCGGCGATCACCATCGAGCGCGAGCCGAAGGTGCCGGTGCCATAGGGCACGCGGCCGGTGTCGCCTTCGATCAGTTCGATCATCGACAGCGGCACGCCGATGCGCGAGGCGAGAACCTGCGGAAAGGTGGTGGCATGCGCCTGGCCGTGGCTGTGCGTGCCGCACATCACCAGGAGGCTACCGTCGGCGGCCACGCGGATGTCGGCTGAATCGAAAAACCCGGCACGCGCGCCGAACATGCCGGCGTATTTTGAAGGCGCCACGCCGGAACTCTCGACGAAGTAGGCGATACCGAAGCCGCGCAGCAGGCCCTTTTTTTCCGCCGCCGCGCGCCGAGCAGGAAAACCGGCATGATCGCCCAGCACCAGCGCACGCTCGAACAGTTTCACGAAGTTGCCGGTGTCGTAGGTGGGACCGACCGGCGTGGAGTAGGGCATGGCAGCAACGGGAATGAAATTTCGACGCCGCAGTTCCAGCCGGTCTATGCCGGTTTGCGACGCCGCCTCCTCGACCAGACGTTCGAGCACGAAGCAGGCCTCGGGCCGGCCGGCGCCGCGGTATGCATCGGTCGGCACGGTGTTGGTGAACACGGCGCGCACCTCGGCAAATATCGCCGGGATGCGATACGGCCCGGACAAAACAGCGGTATAGACCGTGGTGGGCACCGCCGCGCCGACGGTCGACACGTAGGCGCCGACCGCGGCGAGTGTGGTCACGCGCAAGCCCAGAAAATGTCCTTCGGCGTCGAGCGCCAGTTCGGCATGGGTGGCATGGTCGCGCGCGTGGTAATCGCTGACAAAGGCTTCGCTGCGCGACGACACCCACTTCAGCGGTCGCTCCAGCTTGCGTGCGGCCCAGGCAAGAATGATTTCTTCGGGATAGTGCTTGCCCTTGGTACCGAAGCCGCCACCGACATCCGGCGCGATCACACGCACCGCGTTTTCCGGCAAAGCCAGCTGCTCGGCCACGAATTTGCGAATGTGGTGCGGCACCTGGGTGGCCGACCAGATCGTCACCGCATGACCGTCCAGGCCGCGGGTGGCAGAGGCCACCGCGATCACCGCGCGCGGTTCCAGCGCGGCGCAGATGATGCGGTGGTTGATGATGTCGACCGCCACCTTGTGGGTGGCGCGCGCGAAGGCCGCCTCGACCGGCGCCTGGGCGCCGCGCTGGAAGCGCACGCACAGGTTGCCAGGCGCTTCCGGATGCAGCTGCACGGCACCAGGCAAGGGAGCATCGCGCACGTCGACCACCGCCGGCAGCGCTTCCCAGTCGACTTCCACCAGTTCGGCGGCATCCTGCGCCTGGTGGCGCGTGCCGGCCACCACCATGGCAACGGCCTCGCCGACATGGCGCACCGTGCCGCGCGACAATGCCCAGCGTGGCGGCTCGTTCATCGGCTTGCCATCGACGCCGGGAATCTGCCACAAGGGAATCATCGGGCCGACCTGGTCGGCTGCCATGTCCGCGCCGGTGTAAACGGCCACCACGCCAGGCGCGCGGTTGGCCGCAGCCACGTCGATTGCGCGCATGCGCGCATGGGCATGCGGTGAGCGGACAAAGGCGCAATGCAGTTCGCCTTCCATCACCAGGTCGGATACGTACTGGCCGCGGCCGGTGAGAAAGCGGCGGTCTTCACGGCGCAGTACAGGCGCGCCAATGCCTTCTGGATGCATGTTGTTCTCCGGGATTGTGGTGCAGTCGAAAGTGAGTTTAATCCAGTGCAGGTAACTACGCATATGCAGATGCAGGTTCGTCCGCATGATCGAACGCACTGATTTGGGTCGCCCGGCCCCCTTGCGGAGCACCGTTTGTGATGTGGCGATCACTGCGTGACCCAAAGCCGCATCCGCTGGCGTGCTGCCGGTGGCGCGAAGATTGCTAACGGAGTAGTTGAGTTGTCTGCCAGGGCGTACCCTGCAGAAACAGTTGCCTTGGCGCGGTTGGATTCGTATGCGTTATTTGCATAAGGTACCTGGCGATCTGGCTAACATCGCAATATGCGTCGAGCGAAGCAGCCGCCTCTGCGACTCTGATTGGCGTGCGCCAAGCCGTCATCAAAACGTAACTTGAGCCTGATTTTTGCCGGGTGCGCCGAATTGTCCGAACAAATCAATTAATATCAAGCCAGCCGTATTTCTCCACCACTGACTCATGAGGAACACCATGCGCAGCATCATCCGTGTCGTAGCCATCGTGGCGCTGGCAGCTTCCAGCGCCGTCTGCACCCATGCCCTGGCCCAGGACAAGGTCAAGATGGGCCTGTTCATCGCCTCGTCCGCAATGCCTTACTTCATCGCCAGGGAGCGCGGCTATTTCGCCGCCGAGAACCTCGATGTCGAAGGTATTCCGCTGGCGACGCATCCATTGATCGTGCAGGGCCTGGTCAAGGGCGATCTCGACACCGCGTCGAACCTGCTGTCGCTCGAGGGCGCCAACATCAATGCGCTGCGTCCGAACACCCTGCAGTACTTTTCGATCAATTGCCAGAACGTCAAGTACCAGGTGGAAGCCTATGTGGTGCCGGCGGCCAACACCAGCATCAAGACCCTGGCCGATCTCAAGGGCAAGCGCATCATGTCGGCGCCCGGCCCGGGCAACCTGTTCGTGGCCAAAGGCGTGCTCAAGGCCGCCGGGGTCGACGAAAAGGACTACACCATCCAGGAGCAGCAGATGAGCGTGCACATCGGTGGCTTGCAGTCGGGGCAGTTCGATGCCGCCTACACCTTGGAGCCGATCGTCAGCATGATGGTGGCGCAGGGCATCGGTCGCAAGCTCGAAGGGGGCCTGATCGCCAAGTACATGTTGGGGCGGCCGGATGCCTGCGCGGTGCTGGCCGGGGGCGTGATGAGCGTGAAGTTCATGCAGGAACGCCCGCAGGTGGCCGAGCGTCTGGCGCGTGCCTGGGCCAAGGCACTGAACGACGGCAACAACGACCCCAAGGCTCGCGAACTGCTGACCAAGCACATGAACACTTCGGCCGCGGTCGCACCGACGGTGCCGCTGTCCTACTACAACATGGTGCGGGACCTGAAGCCGGCTGAAATCGCCGATTTTCAGAACCTGGTCGACCAGGCCACCGCCTATGGCCTGGTGAAGTCGAAGATCGACGTCAAGACCATGCTGAAGACCTACTAGACATCTAACGGCTTTCCCGCATGTTCAACGGCCGCATTGCCAATGCCCTGACCCCGACGATCGGGGCGTTGGCCTTCATTTTTTTGTGGTGGTTCATCGCCTGGTTGAAGCTGGTCGATCCGATCCTGTTGCCAAGCCCGCAGGCTTCGGCCAAGGCGATCTGGGACGGCTTTGTCGGCGGCAACCTGATGAAGGACTTGCTGATCACCATTCGCCGCACCCTGATGGCTTTCGGCATCGCGGTGGCGATCTGCGTGCCGCTGGGCCTGATCCTCGGTTCGTCGGTGCGCGTGTATCGCTCGCTCGAATTCGTGATCGATTTTTTCCGCTCCACCCCGGCCTCGGCCCTGTTTCCCTTGTTCCTGGTGATCCTGGGCGTGGGCGAAAGCACCAAGATAGCGGTGGCCGCCTTCGGTGCCGGCCTGTTGATCCTTTTCAACACGGCTTATGGGGTGATGAATGCGCGCAAGACACGGCAGGCGGCGGCGCGCGTGATGGGGGCTTCGCCGATGCGCGTGATGATGGGGGTGACGCTCCTCGAATCGCTGCCGCAGACCTTCGTGGGCATGCGTTCGGGCGTTTCCTTTTCGCTGGTGATCGTGATCGTAGCCGAGATGTTCATCGGCTCCACCGACGGCCTCGGCCAGCGCGTGATCAACGCGCAGATGATCTTCAACATGCCGGAGATGTATGCCACCATATTCGCTGCCGGTGTGCTGGGCTACGGCCTCAACCTGATCTTCATCGTGATCGAGCGGCGCTTCATCCACTGGGGCGGCAAATGATGCCGGGCCGATGAACGCACCTCTGGATGTGCCGGCGGGCAAGCTGCTGCGCCCGGCACCCGGCACCCATATCACCATCCGTGGCCTGACCAAGAGTTTCGCCGGTCAGCCGCTGTATTCGGGCTTCGATCTCGATATCCCCAAGGGGCAGATCACTTCGATCTTCGGGCCCAACGGCTGCGGCAAGTCGACCATGATCAACATGGTGGCCGGCTTGCTGCCGATGGATGGCGGCGAGGCCTTGTTCGACGGCAAGACCCTGGCCGATACCGTGATCGGCTATGTTTTCCAGAATTATCGCGACGCCTTGTTTCCGTGGAAGCGCGCGATCGACAACATCAAGTATCCGCTGCGGATCGCCGGCAAATCCAGGGGCGAGGCCGATGCGCGTGCCGATGAACTGGTGAAATCCTTCGATATCCGCTTCGACCTCAATCGCTACCCGTACGAGTTGTCGGGTGGCCAGCAGCAACTGGTGTCGATCATGCGCTCGTTGGCGGTGCATCCGGAAGTGCTGTTCCTGGATGAACCCTTCTCGGCGCTGGATTACGAGATGACGCTGTTCATGCGCGACAAGCTGCAGGATATTTTCGAGGCAACCAGGACCACCATGATTCTGGTGTCGCACGATCTGGACGAGGCGGTATATCTGGCCGACCAGGTGCTGATGCTGACACGCCGGCCCACGCGTATCGCCGAGGTGGTGCGGTTTGATGCGCCGCGCCCGCGCCACCCCGAGACGCTGACCTCGGATGCCTTCATTCGCGCCAAGGCGCAGTGCCTTGAGGTGTTTCAGCGCGAGGTGCGGGT
>CAYYFR010000318.1:0-5320 GCA_964470865.1 uncultured Burkholderiales bacterium
ATGTTGGTGAAATTGCCGAGGCTGTTTTCCAGCAGGTTCGGCACCACCACGGTGAAGGTATCCGGATCGGTGATGTCGACCATCTCGACTGTGATCGAGTTGGTCGCGCTCGCGTTGATGCCAAGGAATGGCACCTCGACCGGCAGCACCAGGTTGCCGCTGCCGCTGATGGTCGGGCTGAGGATCGCCGACGCGATCGCTCCGGGTAGTTCAGCCAGGTTGATGCGGCCGTCGGCCGGCGTGGGGTCGGTGGGCGCGATGGTCGCAGCCAGAGTAGCGTCCGCGCTGCCATCGACGATGCCGATCGAAATAAACCCGAACCGGGCGCTGGCATCGATGTTGGAAGCCGTCAGATGCAGTGAAGCGCTGGCAGTCGGGTTCTTGACAAAGAACCAGTTGCCCGGGTCTGCCGGTGCGCTCACCAGATCGTCCAAGTCCACGCCCAATGTGAGGGCAAGTGAGAACTCGCCGGTAATGCTGGCATCGGTGGAAAAGTTGAGTCCTGCAAGCCCCTGTTCCAGATCGAAACCCAGGTCCAGGGTGTCGGTGGCGACGAAATCCTCGACGAATGACAAATCCCAGGTCAACTCCCGTGTCGTGGTGTCGTAAGCCAAGCCCAGGTCGGCCGGGTCGAGACCCAGGCTGAAAGCCAGATCCATCACCAACTCCTGAATCGTGGTGAAGCCGGCGTCGCTGCTGCCCGCTTGCTTGAGCGGGTCGATGATCTTTTCCTGCAGGAAATTGAGGACGCCTGTGATCTGCGACAGCGCGTCCGACAAGAACGGCACTTCCACATCGAGCGTGATCGGCAATTGCGCTGTCAACTGCTCAAGCTGATCGAACAAGGCCTGCGGATCGAGTGAAAGAAAGCCTTCGAGGGCACCCGCCAGTCCACCACTGGCCGTTGCCACTGCGGTCTGGGCCGCGGCCGGGTCGGCCCAAGTCACCTGCAGGCGCGTGTTTCCCAGGTCGAACGGAGGCAGCACACCCAAATCGGGCGCTGCGGTGTCCAGCCCTACTTCTAGGGTGAAGTCGGTGCCGGCCGCGTTGCCTTCGATCATCGCGCTGACGACGCTGCCCACCGGTGCATCGAGTTCGTCCATGCGCAGCTTGTTGTCGGCCGCGCCGGTGCCGGGATCCTGCAGATTGAGTTTGAGCTTGAATGCGGGATCGGTCGTAAGCGTAGCGTCGGTGACGCGCACGCCAAGCATGCCAACGCGGCCACTGCCAGCGGCATCGCCGCTGACACGAAGATTGCTGACGGTCAATTCCGGGTCGGATCCGGCCGGAGTTTCGATGAAAACGCCATCGGCGTCCACGCCGATGATGAAATGCAGGTCAAGGTCGGCGGCGATGTCAAGCTTGCCATCGAGCCCGACAATTCCCGCAGCCGTGGTCGAGTCGACGAAAAGATCGGCTTGGCCATTGAGAGAGCGCACCAGGCGCAGATCGATTTTGGTGACTGCCGGATCGGAGGTGTCAAGTGTCACGCTGCCAGACCCGGCCACCGCCTGCAAACGCGCAACCAGGTCAATCAAGGAGTTGATGGAAGTTCCAATGTCGCTCAGCTTGAAGCCCGCGCTACCTTCGCCAATGAGGCGCTCGAAAATGGTGCTTCCGGGGTCACCGCCACGCTTGACCGCGGTGGCGATAGCACCTGCTGGTGTGGATAGCGGATCGAGTAGAAGCTCTTCGACCCCGCGCAGGGCACGCCCGAGCGAATTCCCTATCACCGGGAGTTGCCGGCCAAGCAGGTTCGGTGCATCGAATTCGTTGGTCCAGTCGGCGATCAACTCGAAGCCATCGCGCAGGCTCTCAAGGACTTGGTCGAGCGGTCCGAGACTGGAGGAATCCAGCGTTTCAACGCTATCGAAGTAAACGAATTGGCTAAGGCCGGCGTCAGAGATCCAGTTGATTCCATCGCCATTGGCGTCGGGCGCATCGTTGAATATTTCCAGGACCGAACGACCACCCGTCTGGATTTCCAACGAGTCGCTGCCATCGCCGCCGTTGTACATGATGTCGCCGGCGACCGCCAACAAGCCGTTGCTCACATCGATGGTAAGGACGTCGTTGCCACCCAGCCCGTTGATCTCGATCGCCCCGACCACGCTCAGCGGAATGGTCAGGGTTGGAATCGTGGTCGATGCCTCGGTGAAGACCTCCAGCAGCAGCGGATTGGCGGCATTCAGACGCAGCGTGAATTCGTCGTTGCCGGCGGTGCCGTTGAGCACCAGGCGCGGAGACAGGGCGACCACGGTCGAGGCGTTGGCAATCGACCAGGCGCCCCGGCCCAGCGTGCCGGCAATCAGGATGTCGTCGGTGGCGTCGTATTGCAAATCGAATACGATGGTGTTGGGCAGCGCGCTGCCAAGTTCACTCCAGTTTGCAAGCGCGTTGGCCGGGTCAACTGTTTTGAATACCCCGCGCTCCTCGCCCACCACCACCACTTTGTGGCCTGCAGTCTTGATGACCTCGACCGCGCGCAACTGTTGCGGTACGTACGAACCTGAAATATCGTGCCAGGTGCGCCCGGCGTCGTCACTGCGCAGTACCTGATTGGCGGTCACTGCGTAGGCAATGCGCCAGTCATCCGGGTCCAGCGCGAAATCGCGCACATCCCCCGCTGCCGCAAGTACCGCGTCGACGCTGGTGAAAAATGCAGCGGCCGCGTTGTCACGAATCAGCACCGTGTTGCCGTAGGCGACGTAGATCGCGCCTGCGTTCAACGTGGTGTCGGCGTTGCGCCCGCCATAAGCGAGTGCGGTGACCACGGTGCCGCCGGTGAGCAGGCGCGTAATCGTGTTGCCGAAGTCAGCGCTTTCATAGAGCGTGGTGCGGCCGATCAACAAGCCGTTGGGCGCCACCTCATTGACTGCGAACGGCACCGGTCCGGTGAACGGCGCGCCGGTGTCGGCCGCTGTCAGGCCGCTCAAGGCGGCATTGGGTGTTGCCGGCGCGGCCAGGGCGAGTTGACCGCCGTTGAGCAAGGTGCCGGCGGCATCGAACTGGCGACGGTGGAAGGTCTCGATTGTGTTGCCCATCGAAAAGCGCATCGCGCGCGCGCCGGTTTCCTGGGCGTCGCCGCCGTCAGTAGTGCCGTCGTTGTCGTTGTCGAAGCCGTCGGTGGCCGCGTTGGCAATATGACCCACCCCCTGCATGGTGCCGTCGCCCTGGGTGATCTGACGCCAGATCAGACGCTCGGCCAAATCATCGATGCCTCCTATACCGTTGTTGTCGATGCCATCGGTGAGCGCGAACTGCTCCGAGGTACCGGTATCCTGGCCACCAATGAAGATTTTGTTGTTGAGGTTGTCGTACGCCACCGAGAACATTTCGGTGTTGCGCAGATCGCCCAGCACAGAATTCCAGCGTCGCGCCGCAGTGTCGCGGTCAGTCAGGCGGTAAACGCCGCCATCGTCAGCCTGAAGGATGTTGCCGTTCGCATCGAACGCCATCCAGCGCGAATCCGCGTGCGGCGCACTGCCATTGGCACCGTTACCAACTATTTGCGCCCAATTGGCGCCGTCATAGCGAAACAATCGCGCCACGAAGTTGGTTAGGCCGGCAGCACTACCCTGCTCATTGACCACCACTCCGCCGACATTCACGCCGACATCGGCAAAGTCGCCATCACCGTTCCAGTCCACACCTACAGACGTGGGCTGCCGATCACCACCGACAAACAGGACGTTCGGATTGGTGCGGTCGACAAGCATGGAAAAATGCTGTACGCCCTGGCCGCCCGGATGCAGGCCGAAAGTCTGCAAGGGTATCTCTGCGGTCTGCACCAAGCCATCGCCGTTGGCATCTACCCACCTGTAATCCTGGCTGGTCGGCAAAGGCAACGGCGTCCACGCCGGCGCCGTGCCCATATCGTCGGACCTGAACAAGCCGGCCAGACGCGCCCTGTTGTTGCGCACCGGATCGGCGCCGTTGGCAATGACCGCGGCATAGATCGACGCCGTGTCGGCGCTCACATCGTAGTGAACCGCGAGGCTGATGCGCTGCGATGCGGCCAGCAACTCGCCGGCCTCGTCGATGCCACCGCCACCATTGTTGTCAAACCCGTCATTGAAGGTCATGCCGCTTATGACCGGCGCCCAGGTCTGGCCGCCGTTGTCGCTGCGATATACGCCCTGACCCACAACGCCAGCATAGATCAGCACCCCAGTCGGACGACGGATGGCGACCATATCGAGCACCGCACCGTCAGGCAAGAGGCTCCCCGGATCGCCGGAAAGCAAGCTGAACGCGGCGTCAGCGGGGCCGCGACGGAACACGCCCGCGTCGCTGGCCACCAGCAATATCGTGTCTGCGCCGATGGTGATTGGCACTATTGCCGCAACGCGATTGCCGTCCAGCACTGGGTCGGTGACGCGCGTCCAGGTATTCCCGCCATCGGTTGTCTTGATCAGGCCCAGGGCCTGCCCGCCGACACTGGCAAAACTTGAGAAACTGCCGGTTCCGGCATACAGGGTGTTGAAACTCACATCCGCCGGGTCGAACACCAGGGCACCAAACGACAATGTTGGCAGCTGATCAGTCAGTGGCCGCCAGGTCGGCGCCCCCGCCGTCGCATTGTCGGTCTTCCACATGCCGCCATTGACGGTGGCCGCATAGGCGATATTGGCGTCGCTGGGGTGCGGCAACACAATGCGTACTGCGCCCACCACCGGATTTTCAGTCGTGTTCTGCGGGTCGTTCAACGGATCGCCGGCGCCATCGACTTCGATGCCGCTGGCCTGCCCGCCGGTCACAGGGCCCGGACCTTCCTCGTTCCAGTCGGGAATGCCCTGCTGCGTCACCGTCGCCGCCGCGCCGATGAAGGTCTCGACGTTGCGCACCCGCACAAAGTGCGTGCCGTCGGTCAGCACCGCACTGCCATCACTGAAGCGCACCACCGACAGCGGCGCGCTGCGGCCACTCAAGTCGATAGTGTCGCTACCGGCGCCGCCGTCGATGAGCAAGTCCGGCGTCGGGAACAGCAGTGCATCGAACAGGATGGTGTCGGCGCCGCCGCCGGTATCGAGCAACAGGCGCAGGGAGGGCGCCTTGATCGTGTGGTCCTCGAAGGTCGCGTTCAGGCTGTCAACCAGGTAGCTGTCGAGTCCCACATTGTCGATGCGAATGGAATCGTTACCGGCCGAGCCAAACGGGTCGGGCGCACTGGCAAGGGTGAAGCTCTTGACCGCCGCCGCCGTGTTGTCGATTACCGGTTCCAGCCCGGCGTACAGGATCGACGCGCCATCAAGCACCACCGCCCCCGAATCCGGCCCGCTGGCACGATACGAGGTGTCGGTAAAGCTGCCGCCATCGA
>CAYYFR010000319.1:0-5319 GCA_964470865.1 uncultured Burkholderiales bacterium
CCTGGAAATGCTCAATCGCGGTTTCCCGCGGCCGCTGGGCGAGAGCTACCAGAGCTATCCGATACGCAAGCGCCACGTGATCCACTACCCGGACATCATCAACGGGCCGGGTGTGCCCGAGAGCATGCGTGCGCACGGCCGCGAAATCGGCAACTATTCCATGCTGATCGCTCCCATGCTGTGGGAGCAAAGCGGCATCGGCACCATCCATGTCGTGCGCATCCCGCCCAAGCCGTTTACCGCCAAGGAAGCCGGCCTCCTCAAGACCTTCGCCGACCAGGCGGTGATCGCGATCCAGAACGCGCGCATGTTCAACGATACCAAAGAGGCCTTGGAGCAGCAGACTGCGACGGCCGAAATCCTGAGCGTCATCAGCAGCTCGGTGGCCGATACCGCGCCGGTGTTCGACAAGATTCTGCAAAGCTGCAAGAAGCTTTTCGACAGTTCCGAACAAGGCATCATCCTGGTCGCGGAAGATGGCGTTGCCACGATCGCGGCGCACCATGGGCCGGCGCGCGATCGCGTGATGGAAATCGTGGCGTCGGGCCTTGCCGACGGGCAGGCACAGGTCGAGGGGATTCGGCAGCGCCAGGCCTTGCACTATCCCGATGCGCTGGCGGACCAGGCAAAGGGTCCGGTCCAGCGCGTCGCACGGGCGCTTGGCACGGGCAGCTACTCGCAAGTCGTGGCACCCATGGCCTGGGAGGACAACCCGGTGGGCTGGCTGTATGCCATGCGCCAGCCGGCGGTCGGGTTCACCGAGAAAGAAATCGCGCTCCTGAAAACCCTGGCGGACCAGGCGGTGATCGCGATCCAGAACTCGCGGCTGTTCAACGACACCAAGGAGGCGCTGGAACAGCAGACCGCCACGGCCGAGGTGCTGCAGGTGATCAGCAATTCGGTGTCGGACACCGCGCCGGTGTTCGCGAAGATTCTCGACAGCTGTCAGCAACTCTTCGTGACGGACCAACTCGCGATCTATCTGGCCCAGGACGATGGGCAACTGCACATCGGTGCGTTGCGCGGCGCGGCGATCCAGGCCATGAGCGCGTCGCTGCCCAAGCCGCTCGACCAGACCGTGACCGGGCGGGCCATTGCCGAACGGCGCACGATTCATGTGCCCGATGCCGCCGCCATGCCGGACATGCCGCCCACAGTGCGAGACCTGCTGGAGCTGACGGGCAACTACGCCGCCGTTTTCGCGCCCTTGCTGTGGGAAGGCCAGGGTATCGGTTCGATCATGCTGATGCGCCAGCCGCCCGCGCCATTCACCGACAAGGAAATCGCGCTGCTGCGCACCTTTGCCGACCAGGCGGTGATCGCGATCCAGAACGCCCGGCTTTTCAAGGAGACCCAGGACGCGCTGGAACGCCAGACCGCCAGCGCTGAGGTGCTGCGCGTGGTCAGCGGCTCGATGGCCGATACCCAGCCGGTGTTTGACAAGATCCTCGATAGCTGCCAGCGGCTGATCGATTGCACCGACATGTCGGTGCTGACCATTGACCAACAATCGCTGGTGCACGTGGGTTCTTCTCGCGGAAAGTCCGGCGACCGGTGGGCGAAGTTCAGGCCTGATCGGGTTGAAAAAACCGTCATCGCCGAAGCCATGCAGGAACGTCGGGTGATGCACTACCCGGATATGGCCAGTGGCGCAGGCGTGCCCGAAGTCCTGCGGCGCGTGGCGGCCAAAACGGGCGCCAATGGTTCCGCCGTGATCGCGCCCATGATCTGGCGAGGCCGCGGCGTCGGCGCACTCTACATCGTGCGCATCGCCTATGAAGGGCGTAAGTTGCAGGCCTTCACGACAAAGGAAATCACGCTGGTCGAAACCTTCGCCAGCCAGGCCGTCATCGCGATCCAGAACGCGGGGCTGTTCAAGGAGGCGCAGGACGCGCGCGCCGCGGCCGAAACCGCCAACGAAGCCAAGAGTTCGTTCCTGGCCACCATGAGCCACGAGATCCGCACGCCGATGAATGCCGTCATCGGCATCAGCAGCCTGTTGCTCGACACGCCGCTTTCCGACGAGCAGCGCGACTTCGCTTCCACCATCCGCGATTCCGGCGATGCGCTGCTCAACATCATCAACGACATCCTCGACTTTTCCAAGATCGAGGCCGGGCGCATGGACATCGAGGCGCATCCGTTCGACCTGCGCGATTGCGTGGAGTCGGCGCTCGATCTCATCAGCACCCGCGCGGCCGACAAGCGCCTCGATCTCGCTTACCTGTTCGAGGGCGAGGTGCCGGTGGCGCTCAACGGTGACGTGACGCGCCTGCGCCAGGTGCTGTTGAACCTGCTCGCCAACGCGGTCAAGTTCACCGAATCCGGTGAGGTGGTCCTGACGGTCAGCGCCAAGCCGGTGGAACAGGCGATGGAGCTCACCTTCGCGATTCGCGATACCGGCATCGGGCTTTCTGTCGAGGGCATGGGGCGCCTCTTCCAGTCGTTCTCGCAGGCCGATTCGTCGACTACGCGCAAATACGGCGGGACCGGGCTCGGGCTGGCGATTTCCAGGCGCCTGGCCGAGCTGATGGGCGGGGGCATGTGGGTCGAGAGCGCGGGCCCGGGCCACGGCTCGACCTTCACCTTCACGACGGTCGCGCCGGTGGCCGCCTCGCCGCAGGTGAACCGGCGCGACTTTATCGGCCAGCAGCCGGCGCTGGCGGGCAAGCGCATCCTGGTGGTGGACGACAACGCCACCAACCGCCGCGTGCTTGCGCTGCAGGCCGGCAAGTGGGGCATGCGCACGCGCGACACCGCATCCGCTGGCGAGGCGCTGCGTTGGCTCGACGCCGGCGAGGCCTTCGATCTTGCCGTGCTCGACATGCACATGCCGGAGATGAATGGCCTGACGCTGGCGCGCGGCATCAAGGCGCGCAATCCCAAGCTGCCGATGATCCTCTTTAGCTCACTGGGGCGGCGCGAGGCCGGCGATACCGAGAGCCTGTTCACCGCGTACCTCTCCAAGCCGCTGCGCCAGTCGCAGTTGTTCGACACCCTGGCGGGCCTGCTCGAAGGCGATGCGGCGCCGCGGCAGGTCGCCACGCCGGCGAAGCCGAGAATGGACGAGGGCATGGCGCTGCGCCGCCCCTTGCGCATCCTCCTGGCCGAAGACAACGTGGTCAACCAGAAGCTCGCCATGCGCCTGCTGCAGCAGATGGGCTACCGCGCCGACCTTGCCGGCAACGGCGTGGAGGCGATCGAGTGCGTCAGCCGCCAGACCTACGACGTGGTGCTGATGGACGTGCAGATGCCCGAGATGGACGGGCTGGAGGCCTCGCGGCGCATTACCGCGCGCTGGCCCCAGGGCGCGCGGCCGCGCATCGTTGCCATGACCGCCAACGCCATGCAGGGCGACCGCGAGCTGTGCCTGGCCGCCGGCATGGACGACTACATCACCAAGCCGATCCGCGTCGACCAGCTCGTCGAGGCGTTGAACAACACCCAAGCCCGCAAGGAATAGCATGAGCGCCAACCCCATCGACATGGCCGTCTACAACGACCTGGCGGAAACGGCCGGCGCCGAATTCGCCGCCGAGCTGGCCGGCACCTTTCTCGAAGAGGCGCCGCCCATCCTGGCGGAACTGCGCGCCGCGCTGGGGTCACAGTCGGCCGACGGTTTCCGGCGCGCCGCCCATTCGCTCAAGTCCAACGGCCATACCTTCGGCGCCACGCGCCTGGCGGAAATGGCGCGCGAGCTGGAACTGGGCGGGCTGCCTGCCCACAGCGCGCCGATCGACGCGCTCGAAGCCGAGTACCGCAAGGTGGCTGCGGCCCTGGCGGAGCTGATCCGTGGCTGAAGGCGGCGCGCGGCTCCTGGTGGCCGACGACAACAAGGTCAACCGCCTGCTGCTGACCCGCAACCTGGTATTGCTGGGGCATCGCGTCGCCAGCGCGGAGAACGGTCGCATCGCGCTCGACATGCTGCGCGCCGAGCCCTACGACCTGCTGCTGCTCGACATGGAAATGCCTGAGATGGATGGCTTCCAGGTGCTGGAGCAGATGGTGGGCGAGCCCAAGCTGCGCGACATTCCGGTGATCGTCACCAGCTCGCTCGAAGGCATCCACAACGTGGTGCGCTGCATCGAGCTGGGTGCCGACGACTACCTGCCCAAGCCGGTGAACCCGGTGTTGCTCAAGGCGCGTGTGGGCTCCAGCCTGGAAAAAAAACGCCTGCGCGACCAGCAAAAAGACATGGTGCGCCGCTTCGCCACCTCGGAAGTGGCCGAGGATTTGCAGAAATCCGGCTTCGCGCTCGGCGGCCGGCGCTTGCGCGGCACGGTGATGTTCTCCGACATTCGCGGCTTTACCTCGCTGTGCGAAGCGCAGACGCCGGAAGAAACCATCGAACTGCTCAACAGCTACTACGCCCTGATGTTCGACGCCATCAGCGGCCAGGGCGGGGTGGTCAACCAGATGATCGGCGACGGGCTGATGGCGGTGTTCGGCGCGCCGCTGCCGCTTGCCGAGCCGGAACTGGCCGCGGTGCGCGCCGCGCTCGACATGCTGGAATTGATCGATATGTTCAACCTCGAGCGCTCGGCCATGGAGAAGGCGCCGATCCGCATCGGCGTGGGCATCGCCTCCGGCGAAATGGTGGCCGGCTATACCGGCACGGAAGCGCGCGCCACCTACACCTGCATCGGCGACACCGTCAACCTGGCCGCGCGCCTGGAAGCGCACACCAAGGAGGCCGGGCGCGACATCCTGGTCGACGGTGACACCCAGGCCGCGTTGGGCGAGCGCGTGCCGGTCGAAGCGATCGGGGAGGTGCGGTTCAAGGGCAAGGCGCAGCCGGTACCGGTGTTCGCGGTGCGGCCGCAGGCGCAGAGATGATGTCGACGCTGGCGATCCGGAGCGCGCCGCTGAGGACTACAAAGTCGGACCGGTTCGTTTAGTCACCCACACTGCATCAGGGCGTAACGCTGAAGAAGAAGGGGGCACGCAAGACTTCAAGTTGGCCCTTCCTACGTCTGTTCGCCGGCGACGACAACCCCGCTTTGGACAAAGACTTGGTGGACGATATCATCGCTCGAGCGCGAGAGGTTCCCCGTCCTGATGTATCGGCATTCTCCGTCGGCACATACTGGAGGACGCTGCAACAACAACCCGTTATCACCGCGGTTGCAAGTGGCAAAGGCGGTGTAAATCCGTGTCACGGCATCGGCGGCCCGGCCCCGGCGCCTGACTGTCCCGCCGCGACCCCACCGGTCTCCGCCTGGGGGCCGGTGGTCAGCAGTTCGTGCACGCTGGCGATTTCCACGCGGCGGTGCCCCCCGGGCGTACGCCAGCCACGCAGATGGCCCCCGTCCATCCAGC
>CAYYFR010000320.1:0-2426 GCA_964470865.1 uncultured Burkholderiales bacterium
AGGCACGCGCGATCACGTTGCTGTCGCGCCCGGTCATGCTCTGCAGCACGAACAGATTGAAACCCACGGGCGGGGTTACCTCGGCAATTTCGACCAACAGCACGACGAAAATGCCGAACCAGACCAGATCGAACCCGGCCTTCTGAATCATCGGCAGCACCACTGCGGCCGTCAGCACGATCATCGAGGTGCCGTCGAGCGCAGTACCGAGGATGATGTAGAGCAAGGCCAGCATGGCGATCAGCGCATAGGGCGAGAGGTTGAGGCCGGCCACCCAGTCGGCCAGGGCGATCGGAATGCCGGTGAATGCCATGGTCATGGACAGGAACGCCGCACCGGCCAGGATGAACATGGTCATGCCCGAGACCCGGGTGGCGCCGAGCAGGCTGTCCATGAAGGTGCGCATTACGGGCAAGCTGCGCTCCTGATCCCGCCGGTGATCGGCGGGTTTGGGCAACCACCGGGGCTACTGACGACTTGAATGCTTTGGGGAAAAATGCCCCGAGCGGGTCGATGGGAGGGGAAATCCGTGGCAGACGAATTGGCAGGCACTGTGCCTGCTGCGGGCGCGCGCGCCCCGTTTCATGCACCTTTGCGCTGACGGTCTCGACGCCTTGTCGAGATCCGCGGCGGCGCGCGCTGCCTGCCTGTTTGGCCACCACTCAATAGTAGTGCAGGTGCCGGTAGTTCAAGGCGTGCCTGCGCGACCCCCATGCTTCGCTGTGGTTGTTCGTTACTGCGGTTATTACGAAGTATCTTTATCGTTTGCTCTGCTTTTTCGTGGCCGCGCATTCCTCTACAGTCGTGTTTTCGCACCCGGCAACCCGCCGCCGTGCGGTAGCGCCAACCTCACACACGGAGAAAAACATCATGCGCACTTACCCTCGCGACAGCACCCATGCCGCTGCCCGCATCGTAGCCCTTGCCCTCGTGGCCGACGGCCGCATCAAGGAAATCGAGCTGGTTTCGCTCGACAAGATGGATGCCTATGACCGCTTGGGAATTTCGAGCGCCGAAATGCAAGGCGTGCTGCGGGAACTTTGCGCCGACCTGCTGCAAGCAGCGACCGTTGCCGGGCGGGACGACTGCAAGGTCAGCCCGGATAATCTCCGATGTCTCTTGGCCGAGGTCGATGACCCGAAACTCAGGCGCCTGGTGTTCGAGTTATGCAACGGGGTCGCACGCTCAGACCGCATGATGCACGACGGCGAACTGGCGCTTCTGCTCGGTGCGATCGATCAGTGGCGGGTCGGGGGCGCTGATCCGCACGTCGCGGCACCGACATGGCCCGCGCGCCGAAATGACGACGCCCAAGAGCGGCGCCACCCCGGGTATCGGGCCGCCCCGATTCGAGCGGCGGCAGCGCGTACGGTCTAGTCGCAGTCGGACGACATCACCTTGCTTGCGGTGCGCGCAGAGTCACGCGCAGGACAGGAATTTCAATCCCCGTTCCACCAGTATCCGGTGGATGAAATTCACAGTCGATGCGGAGATCATGCCGAAGGATTCTCAAAACGTCGGCTGGATAGCGCTCCAGTCCGTGCGCGGCGCTTTCCCCGCGCTAGCGCGAGAATGGGTTGACGACGGCGACACCGGCGGGTTCGAAGTGCTTGGTGTTACGTGTCACCACCGCCAGGCCGTGGGTCAATGCGGTCGCTGCGATCAGGAGGTCGGCGCCATCGTGCCCGAGTTGCGCCGACAGGCGCCCCCAGCGCCGCGCGATGGCGGGAGTGACCGGGAGAATCCGCTCCGCGTACAGACGCGCGAGGTTTTCAAGCCAGGCTTCCAGCGTTGCGGCGAATTGCGGATCGTCGGCGCGGCGCTTCTCGATGCCGCGTTCGACTTCGCCAAGGGTCACTACGCTCAGGTACAACTGGTCGTCCGCCTGCTTCGACATCCAGCGCGTCAAGCCCCGGTCCGGCCGCGCGCGGCGCAGTTCCGAAACGATGACGGTGTCGAGCAGCAGGGTCAAAGATCGATTTCCCGCAGCTTCAATCGCGCGCGTTCGGCAGCAGGTTCGGGGTCCTTCGGGATCGCGCGCAGGTGCGCGGCGAATCCCGGCGCGGCGGCGCGCGCGCTTTGCTTGAGCGCCCGGTAGTTCGAGGCCGAAAGCACGACCACCGCCTCATGGCCGCGGCGGGTCACGTGTTGCGGCTCACCCTGCATGGCGGCCTCGACGACCTGACTGAACTGGGTCTTGGCGTCCTGCAACCTCCATGACGACTTGTTCACCAGGCCTCCAAAGCTAAAATTTAATCTGGTCAGATTATCTGGTCAGTTCTTGCGTGTGTCAAGCCGGCGCTCCGGCCCTACTGCACAGATCGACGCTGTGCGCCGGCCGCATCCGGTCCATGGTGCCAACTTGCGATCCAGAAGAGCGTGGTCGTGGCAGGATCTGATGCCACCTCGGTCCGCTACCGCCAGCC
>CAYYFR010000320.1:2526-5298 GCA_964470865.1 uncultured Burkholderiales bacterium
CCACCACGCGACACGCTGATCGGACTCATAGTCCGGCGCCGGTTGCGCATGCGGGTCATTGTCGCCAGGCTCCTGCCCGGCATCTTCCACAGCGGCGGCCTCGTGCCGGCTTGAGCATCGGTGGCGAAGTCGGTACGCCCGGATGGCCGAGAGCACACACTGGCGCACCGGCAAACGCGTCATCCCAAAATGGGATACATTGGCGACCATGCATATCATTTCGCACATGAAGATCGTCGAGGCTAAGGCGGCGCATCCGGAATGCAGCGGGGCGCTCGATCAGTGGTATCGGCTATCGAAGCGGACAATGTGGCGGAATTTCGCCGATGTAAAAGCGTGCTTTCCGGCGATTGACAAGGTGGGCAACAAGTTTGTATTCGACATCGGCGGCAACAAGCTGCGCTTGATTGCCGCGATTCACTTCACTACCGGGCGGGTGTTTGTCCGGGCGGTGTTGACGCAACGTCAATACGACAAAGGAGGCCGGAAATGAATGATCGACTCGATACCGCGCTGGCGCACTGGAGCTATATCGCGCCCCTGCTGACGCCACCTTCGAACCAGGCCGAGTACCGGGTGCTGGTGGAATCGCTGGATGCCATCCTGGATGCCGGCGGCGCGGACCAGGCGCATCCTCTGGCCGGAATGGCCGTCCTGGTAGGCGAACTGGTGTCCGCCTGGGAGCGTACGCATGTGCCGATGCCGGAGGCGATGAGCGCGGCTGAGACCCTGCGCTTTTTTATGGAGCGCGACGGCCTGCGCCAGTCCGATCTGCCGGAGATCGGCAATCAGGCCAAGGTGTCGGAGCTATTGAACGGTGCGCGCAAAATCAACATGCGCCAGGCTCTTGCGCTGGCGGCACGTTTCAATGTGGCGATGGAGTTGTTTGTGGACTGAAAAGTCGGCACTGGCGGCACGGCGGAACCGGGTCGAACGGCTGATCTGGCGCGCGGTGGCTATCGTCATCCGGCGCCGGTATCGTTGTAGCGTTCATTTGTCAAGCGCACCAGCTGACCCCGACGTTGACGACGAAGGCGCCATCCAGCGGGGGCACGTTCAGCCAGGCGCCGTCCGGCCGCCGCAACTGCAGGCCACCTGCGAGATGCTGGAGACCGCAACGCATCGAATACTGGCCGAAGCATACATAGACCAAAAAGTCCGGAAAGACTCGCCCACGCAGGCCGAAATGCGGGATTTCTACGCTCGAAACCCCGACCTGTTCGAACGCCGTCGCGTATACGCGTTTCGTGAATTTCTTTTCGACCGAGCCCAACTCAGCGACGCGGTGCTCAAGCAAATCGAGCGCGCCAAAGGCCCCGAAGCGATTTCGACGGTACTTCGGAATTCCGGGATCCAATATCGCGCGTCGGACCGGACAAGACCTGCCGAAACCCTTCCAGTCGAGCAACTGACGAGGATCGCAAAGATGGGGCGCGGCGCCGCAATGACTTTGGCCGATACTGCTCTTGCGAACGTCCTAGTCCTGAGCGACTACGTTGAACAGCCAATCACCTTCGAGCGCCCAGGATTTCGACGGACGTAGCACGCGCGGATATCAGAGTGCAGATTGCTATACATTACTCATTGCCGGCCACAGCAAAGCTCTCGAATGACAGCCATCAAGCCTTGTGAAGTACCGCTGGATTCGTTGCTCCGCAAGTACCAGGACGCCAACGGCTATGCGGATTGCTATGTCACCGAGGTAGCGGGCGTGGTCTCGCAAGCGGCTTTCATCGAGGCTTTTTACACCTCGCCCTTGTTCAAGGTGGAGCGGGCAATCCTCAAGCATCTGGCATCGAAGCCATCGAGCGACGCCGAAGTCAGGCAGCTTGCCATCGGCAGCGTCGACCGTTTCGCGGCTTGGCGCGTGGAAGGGCAATCCGCATCAGAGTTGTTGTTGGCGGACTTCACCGGCCGCACCAGATCCTGGCTCATGGCCGCTCCAGCAGGTGGCGCCACCGAGTCCGTCGGCACGCGTCTTTATTTCGGTTCGGCGGTCGTGGCGCGTTCGAATCGGGGAGGGCGGAAAGCCGGCATCGGCTGGCTTTTCGTCGCGCTCCTGGGCTTCCACCGGCTTTATTCGCGCTTGCTGTTGCGCGCTGCGGGCAAGCGCGTCCGGCCCGCCTGACGTTACACAAGCGCGAGCTGCGCATTGCGTTGCCAAATGATTCGCAAACCGAAGCGATGCGAGCATGGCCACCTGTGCGCCTTGTGCCGCGGCGCGGCCGTTGCAGATACATTCCTGCAGAACCAGCGCAAGTTCGACGCAAATAGCCGACCAACCACAAAGGAAGCCGCATGAATGAATTCCTGGCGATCGATCACATTCACCTGATCAGCCGCGACGCACTTGCCGCTGCGAAATGGTATTGCGACATCTTCGATGGCGAGATCACCAATGTGCAGGAGGCGCTGCGCGGCGCAGCGCAGGTCGACGTGAAGGTCAACGGCCTGACGATCGTGATTCGCGGCCAGCGGCCTGGCGAAGAGCCGGCCGAGACCCGGCCGATGCGCCATTTCGATGCTTATTCCAGCCACGACGAATGGGGCATCGACCATTTCGGCTTTACCTATCGCGGCGACCTGCGTGTTTTTTGCAACAAGCTCAAGCAAAAGGGTGTGAGCATGGCGGTGGAGCCATGGGAGTTCAAGCCCGGACTGGTGCTGTGCTACGTGGCCGCGCCCGATGGGGTAAGCATCGAGATTGTCCAGTCTGGCGCTTGAAGCGGCAGCGGACGCGGTTCCGACTCACTGTAAAGCGCCGCCACCGAC
>CAYYFR010000321.1:0-5255 GCA_964470865.1 uncultured Burkholderiales bacterium
GCCACCTGCGACGAAGAAATCATTCCCTCACCCTTCAACGGTGCGAAATACCTGCTCACCCACCACCGCAACCTGATCGATGCCGAGTTCGCCCTGAACGAAGGGGCCAGCGGCATCCTGGACGCCAATGGCAAACCGCTACGCATGGGCATCCAGGCCGGCGAAAAAGTGTTCCAGACCTACACGCTGGAAGTCACCAATCGCGGTGGTCACAGCTCGGTGCCGGCCAAGGACAATGCCATCACCCATCTGGCAGGGGGCTTGGCGCGCCTGGGTGCTTTCGATTTCCCGTTCCGCCTGTCGGCCACCACGCGCACCTATTTCGAGCGCATGGCCGTCATCGAGGGCGGCCAGACTGCGGCCGACATGCGCGCCATTCTCAACCAACCCCCCGACCCGCAGGCACTGGCGCGGCTGTCGCAGAATCCGCTGCACAACGCCACCTACCGCACCACCTGCGTGGCCACCATGCTCGACGCCGGCCACGCCACCAATGCGTTGCCGCAACGCGCACGCGCCACGGTCAATTGCCGCGTATTGCCGGACGAATCGATCGAATCGGTCACCGAAACCCTGGGCACGGTGCTGGCCAACGACAAGATCAGCATCACCCCGGCAGGCCAGGCCACCCTCTCGCCGGCGCCGCCGCTGACGCGCGAAATCATGGAACCGGTCGAGCGCATCAGCGCGCAAATGTGGCCTGGCGTGCCGGTGGTGCCAACCATGCTGGTGGCCACCACCGACAGCCGCTACATGAACAACGCCGGGATTCCCGCCTACGGCCTGTCGGGCATCTTCCGCGACCCCGACGGCGGCGGCGTACACGGCTTGAACGAGCGCATTCGCGTCAAGTCGCTGTTCGACGCCCACGAATTCCTGTATCGCGTGGTCAAGGCTTACGCCGGCGGGCAGTAGGGTCGGCGCGGCCACCCCAAGGAAACACTGAACCACTCCGCAGGCTGAGAAAGTCACTCTTGCAAGATGTCGAATCGAAACGACTCTTGGTTCGCGGAGCCGAATTCCAGGGACTTGTTCAGCGTTTTCCCAAAGGCCTGCAGCCTTGTGGCCAGGCCGCAGCCCACGATCGCCACGGCGCCGCCGCGCCGCCGCCCGCCGCGTGTGCGGTTACAGTGCGGCATGGCGCTCAAATCGACGATTTACAAGGCCGACCTGCAGGTGGCCGACATGGACCGGCATTACTACGCCGATCACCCGCTCACCATCGCCTGCCACCCGTCCGAGACCGCCGAACGCATGATGGTGCGGGTCTTGGCTTTCGCGCTCAACGCCCACGAACTGCTGGCCTTCGGCAAGGGCTTGTCGGATGTCGAGGAGCCCGACCTGTGGCGGCGCGACCTCACAGGCGCGGTCGAACAATGGATCGAAGTGGGACAGCCCGACGAGCGCACGGTGCTCAAGGCCTGCGGCAAGGCCGATCGCGTCACCGTATATGCCTACGGCAGCAGCACCCCGCAATGGTGGAAGCAGGTGGGACCCAAACTCGAACGCGCGCGCAACCTGCAGGTCGCGGGCATCGACCCGGAGGCGGCGCGCGCCCTTGCCAAACTGGCACGGCGCAACATGCGCCTGCAATGCACCATCCAGGATGCCGACATCTGGATGCGCGACGATACCGAAGCGGTGCAGGTGAGCTTGAACCCGCTCAAGGCCTGAAGAAAGACGGACCAAATGCCGACCATCAAGATCCCGATCACGACCGAACACATTGAACTCAACCAGTTGCTCAAGCTGGCGGGCTTGGCTGCCAGCGGCGGTGGCGGCAAGGCCCTGGTGGCCGAAGGCGGTGTCACCGTCGATGGCGTTGCGGAACTGCGCAAAACCGCCAAGATCCGCGCCGGTCAGGTAGTCAAGTGCGGCGAGGCGCGCATACGCGTGGTCGCGGCAGTACCCGGTGGCGAGGTAGCGGTCGCGCCCGCAGTCTCAGCCAAAAGCTCACCCAAAAGCTCACCCAAGAGCCGAACCAAGAGCCCAACCAAAAGCCCAGCCAAAAGCCCAACCAAAAACGCGGCCACCAACGCCGTAAACCAGGCGCGGCGCCCCGCATGGGCTGGAAAAACCATCCGACGCTCGGCCAAATAGGTGGCAAAACCAACGCCTCCTCGGCGCATGGCAGGGGCTTTGCATCGGTATCGTGGAATCTGGTCTAGCTCTTTTGCCACAACCGCGATGCCCGAAACCCTGTTCATGCACGATTCGACCCTGTCCAACCAAGCGATTCGCCTGGATCAACTGCAGACCAGCATTCTCAAGACGCTGTATACCCGTTCCGAGCGGCGGCATGCCTTGCCGGAACTGGCGCGCGAAGTGTTTCCGGGCGCCGCCGCCTATCCCGATGCCGAACTGATGTGCTTCGTGCTGCCGCGCCTGCGACGCATGCGCGCGCTCAACTTCGTGCGCCTGGAGCGCCTGGGTGCGCAACTCGCCGCCAGCATCAGCTTGCGCGGCATCGAGTTCATCGAGCAGCACGCCTGACAAAGTTGCGCCTTTTACAACAATCAAGCCTTGCCCGTGCCAGCGGGTTCGCAGGCCAGCGTGGTTCCCTGCCTTCGACGCACGCGCAATCGCCAAGCGTGCCCGCAGTGCGCTACGTGCGTGGCTACACCCTTCTGCACCGCATTGTTCCCGCTTTCAATGTAATGCTGGCGTCGCGCGCCGAAGCATCCGGCATGATTAGCCGCGCCTGAGCGCGGCGCAAGGCGGCGCCCGGAGGACGATTCGACCACGGGTTTGACGCAGCAGGCCCTGACAGGTCATGATGCGCCGGCCATGGCCATCGATGTCGACCTCAATCGCCGCACCTTAAGCCTGCCCGCCGCCGATGGTGGCCGCCCGCATCGCTTCTCGGTGATCGATGCCGGCCCGCGTGACGCCCTGCGTACATTGGTATTCATTCACGGCTTTGGCGGACGCGCCGCCTACTGGCATTTCCAGCTCGATCATTTCCACTACGACAGCCGCGTCATCGCGCTCGACCTGCGCGGCCACGGGCTGTCGGATGCGCCGAAATCGCGCTACGACGTGCCGGAACTGTGCGCCGACGTCGTCGCCATGCTGGCTGCAGTGGATGCGCCCGAGCGCTTCGTGCTGGTGACCCACTCTTTCGGCGGAGCGATCGGCACCTACTTTGTCAACCAGTATCACCAGCGCGTCGAACGCCTGGTGATCATCGGCTCGGCGGTACAGTTCAAGCTCAAATGGACCGGGCGCGCGCTGCTGCGTCTGCCGGCACCATTGTTGGGTTTCATGCAGCGCGTGGTGCCGGCGGCGCGCCTGTATCCGCCGGCGCATGTGGTGAGCGCGCAAAACCGCAACGCCTTGTCGGTATGGAACGGCACCGAATGTCTGAAGAAGATCGCCGTGCCAACCCTGGTGATCCTGGGCCAGCGCGACTTTCTGTTCGAAGAGGCGTCGCAGCGCGGCCTGGCGCAACTGATTCCGCATGCCGAGGAAGTGGTGATCCCGGTCTCGGCGCACCAGGTGATGGTCGAGCGACCCGATGCGGTCAACCGCGCCATCGAGCGCTTTCTGGGCCCGGCGCGGCTGGCCGAGGAACGCGCGGCGCGACGCGTGCAGGCGCGCGCCCTCGAAAAGGAGCGACCCTGGCTCAAGTTTTACGACAGCCGCACGCCCTACAGGATTCGCCCGCCGATCGCGCCTGTCACCCGCACCCTGGAAGCAGCGGGCCGGCGCTTCGGCGGCACCGACGCGCTGCGCTTCTACGGCCGCAGCATCAGCTACCGGCAGTTGAACCGGCTGTCGAACAGTTTTGGCAGCGGTTTGACAGCGCTCGGTATCGCGCCCGGCGATCGGGTGGCAATCATGCTACCCAACATACCGCAGGCCTTGATCGCCTATTACGGCGTGTTGAAGCTGGGCGCGGTCGCGGTATTCGTCAACCCGCTATTCACCCGCGATGAACTGGTGGCGCGCCTGGCAGACGCCGGCGCGCGCACGCTGATCGCACTGTCTTCCTATCGTGGCGAGATCGAGGCAATCGCGGCAGGCGCCGGCCTCACACGCGTGATCCTCACCTCGTTCAAGGCGATGATGGGCTGGCGCGAACGTTTCATGTATTCCTTGCTGCGTGAAAGCATGGCCGCCGCAGGCCTGGCGCGTGCCGGTGCGGGCATGGCAGCGCAGGTCAACAGCTTCAAAGGCGTGCTGGCGCGCGGCGGCAGCGCGCCGCTGCCGCCGCCCGAAATGCACGACCTGGCGGTCATCGCCTACACCAGCGGCACCACCGGCAGCGTGCCCGCCGGGGTGATGCTCACGCACCTGAACCTGGCGGCCAACGCGCTGCAGCTGCGCCACTGGATGCCGGAAATCCGCCCCGGCGACGAACGCCTGCTGGCGGTGGTGCCGTTCTCCCACTCCTATGGCATCACCGGCTGCGTCAACATCGCGGCCTTGATCGGCGCCACGCTGATATTGCTGCCGCGCTTCGATGTGGAAGAAACGCTACGCACCATCGCGCACCAAAAGCCGACCATCTTTCCAGGCGTGCCGATGATGTTCCAGAGCCTGGCCCACTTTCCGGGCGTGCGCAAATACGGCGTGGCCTCGATCCGCCTGTGCGTCTCCTCCGGCTCACCCCTGCCGGTGGAAGTGCAGGAGGAATTCGAGAAATTGACGCGCGGCCGGGTGGTCGAAGCTTACGGCCTGACCGAGGCCGCGCCCGCCACCCACTGCAACCCGCTGGGAGCGCGCCGCCGCCACGGCTCCATCGGCTTGCCGCTGCCTGACACCGAATCAAGAATCGTCGACCCCGAAAGCGGCGCCGAACTGCCGCCTGACACGCCTGGTGAATTGATCGTGCGCGGCCCGCAACTGATGCGCGGCTACTGGCAGCGCGAGGTCGAGACCGGTGCGGCGCTACGCGACGGCTGGCTTTTCACCGGCGACATCGCGCGCATGGACGACGATGGCTATTTCTACGTCATCGATCGCAAAAAAGACGTGATCTTCATGGCCGGTTACCCGATCTACCCGCGCGACATCGAGGAGGTGCTGTACGAACATCCCGGCGTGCTCGAAGCGGCGGTAGTCGGTGTGCCCGATTGGGACGAAACCAACGCGATTCGCGCCTTCGTGGCGCGCCGGACCGGCAGCCGGCAGGCACCGGAAAAGTTGCTGGCGGAATTGACCGCGCATGCGAAAAAGCGCCTGCCGCCGCACGCCGTGCCGGTGTCGTTCGAGCTGGTCGACAAGCTGCCGCGCAACATGCTGGGCAAGGT
>CAYYFR010000322.1:0-5247 GCA_964470865.1 uncultured Burkholderiales bacterium
TGGCGACGCCTTGCGGCTGTACACGTTGACTACCGAGGCCGAGGCCTTCTTCGCGGCGGCCCGGAACCCCGCTTCCAGCCGCGTCGCTGCCAGCGAGGCGGACGGGCCTGGCGCTTCGGCCGCTTCGCGCACGGACACCACCTCGGCGTGCGGCGCGGTTGCCGGCTCCGACCCGAATGCCCGCCACGCGATCAAGAGGCCGGCAGCCACGGCTATCACCTGCGCGATGAGCAACCAGAGTCGTTTGAACGTTGCTCGCATCGTTCATATTGCCTCATTGCGGTGAAGTGATTTCCCCGGCGAAAGGGCCTGGGACGCGGTGGGAGTGATCGCGCCGGGGGAGCCGCGCCGCGGCGGTCCACCACGCCGGCCGGACCAGCAGCAGGACAAGTGTCAACAGCAGCGGCAGCATGAGCCAGCCGAAGGCGGCCTGCGCCAGGGCGCCGAAAAGCCAACCGCCGGCCGCCGATCCCAGCGTCTGGCCCAGGCCCGCCGCGGCCGCCAGAGCGCCCATGGTCGCGCCCAATGTGCGGTGCGATGCACCCGCGGCAAGGAACGCGATTACCGGAAGTACCAGTCCCGTTCCGGCGGACGTGAGGCTGATGCCGATGTACATCCACTCGTCGATTCGGTGAATGGCCAGTAGCGCCAAACCCGCCATGCCGATCAGCGAACCGATCGCGATCAACAAACGAGGCGACACCTTGTCCAGCAAGGACGTGAAAAACAGGATCGCGTTGACGCCCAGCATCACCAGGCTGCATCCCGCGAACATCAGCGTGACTTCGCGCGTCGAGACGTCGGCGTGCAGTTTTGCTTGCAACACGATGCCCAGCTCGAATCCGGACAGAACGAACATCAAGGCCGCGCTGAGCCACCACAGCGCCACCTTGCCACCAGGGTCCGGCCGATCCTGCTCCGCCGACGCACTCTCCGCGGCATCCCCCTCGGCGGGCAGGGTCAAGGCCAGGCCCAGCATCATGAATGCGCCGAGCGCGGCGGAGAGCACGATGACGATGCGTGTCGAAAGCGGTGACGGCGCGGCACCACTGGACATCAGGGCACCGATGGCATCGGCCACCGCATTGAGTCCCGGCCCGAACAGGAAGCCGAGCAGCGACGCCGCGCCCAGCCACGCGAAGCGGCGCGCGCGCAATGCATGCGGCGTGTGCGCGGCGACCAGCGCGGGCACCAGCGGTACGACGGCGGCAACGAATAGTCCTGCGGCCGCGCGCAACGCATAGATCGCCCACAAGCCATTCATCGAAGGCAATCGCAGCAACAGCAGGCTGGCGACGTAACCGACCAGTCCGACGATCAGGATGCGCGGGCGGCCCCATCGATCGGCAATCAGGCCCCATAGGGGGCACCTATCAGCACCCCGGTCGTGTAGGCGCCGCTCAGGAAACCCACATGCCGGGCGACATCCGCCGGATTGGATTCGGGCATCAGTTGGGACAGCCAGGCCGGCAGCGAGGGCATCAGCGCGCCGTAGCCGGCCGACACGACGAATACCGCCGCTGCGAGAAAGAACAGTTGCAGCGGCCGCAGGTCGACGCGCTCGGCCTTGTCGATTGTGTCGCTCATGGGTACAGGTGGCGCCGTGTCAACGGCAGTGACGTGGCGCCCACAGCGCGCTTGCTCGCGAGCACCTGGTACACACCGATCTCGCCGGACTCGAACTCGAGTGCGCAGGTGGTCATGTACAGACGCCAGATGCGGTAGGTCGATTCGCTGACGTGCTGCAGCGCGCGTTCGTGGTTCCGTTCCAGCCGCGCGACCCAGTGCCGGAGCGTCAGCGCGTAGTGCGGGCGCAGCGACTCCACGTCGGCGATTTCGAAGTCCGCATGCTCCATCGCACGCTGCACATTGCCCACGGTGTCGAGCTGCCCGTCGGGGAAGACATAGCGATTGATGAACTCGGTAGACAGCGTCTTGTTCCAGCCTTCCGCGAAGTGCGTGATGCCGTGGTTGAGGAACAGGCCGGCCGGCTTCAGCAAGCGCCGCACCGTGGCGAAGTACACCGGCAGGTTCTTCAGGCCGACGTGTTCGAACATGCCCACGCTGACCACCTTGTCGTACACCGCCGTGCCTTCAAGGTCGCGGTAGTCGCGCAACTCGACCGTCACGCGGTCTTGCAGGCCCGCTTCGTCGATGCGCTGCCGGGCCAATGCCAGCTGATGCCGGCTGAGCGTGACCCCGTGGGCGTGGACGCCGTAGTGCCGGGCGGCGTGGATCAGCAGCGCGCCCCAGCCGCAGCCGATGTCGAGCAGCTGTTCACCGGGCTTGAGCAGCAGCTTGCGGCAGATGTGGTCGAGCTTGGCCTGTTGTGCCTGCGCGAGGTCGATTTCAGGCGACTCGAAGTAGGCACACGAATAGACCATGGCTTGGTCCAGCCAAAGCGCATAGAACGCGTTCGACACGTCGTAGTGGAAGGCGATCGACGCGCTGTTTTCATGACGCGCGTGGCCCTTGACCCGGCGCCCTTGCCGTGCCGAGGTTTCGGTGCCTTGGGCCCGACCTTCGGCGTTGACCGTGGGCAGCCGCAGCGCCGCGAACCAGGTGCGCAGCCTGTCGCGGGCAGACAGCTGGATCGACTCGAGCTGATCCTTCAAGTGCATCGCGGCAAAGAAGTCGCCTTCGATGTCGATCTCGCCGCGGAAGTAAGCCTCGGCCATGCGCAACGGGTCGCGGCCGAGCACCATCGATCGCACCACGTTCGGGCTGCGGCAGATCAGCGTGTAGCGCGGCTCGGGCGCGCCGTGGTGTGCCGCCCTGCCCAGCGTGAGCAGTGTGCCTTCCCAAAGGCGCAATGCCAAGTGGCCATCGAAGTGGCGGAACAGTCGTTGCAGCAGGGCCGCAGCCTGGTCAGCGCCATGAGTGGCCAGGCCGGAATGCAAGCGCGGCTGGAGGGCGGCGGCCTGTCCTTGCGCGCTCATGCGCTCGCCCCAGCTGCAGCCGGCGCCGCCGGCGCCGCCGGCGCCGTGGCTTTGGGCTTGGCACTCTTGATCCCGGCCAGCTTGGTGCGCTTGAGCAGCAACGCGTTGATCGCCACCACGGCCGAGCTGCCCGACATCGACAGCGCAGCGATTTCTGGCGACAGCGTGAACGGGTAAAGAACGCCGGCCGCCAGCGGAAAGGCGATCGCGTTGTAGCCCACTGCCCACCACAGGTTCTGGTGCATCTTGCGCAAGGTGGCGCGCGACAGTTCGATGGCGCCTACGATGTCGTACGGGTCGCTCTTCATCAGCACCACATCGGCGCTTTCCATCGCCACGTCGGTGCCGGCGCCGATGGCGAACCCGACATTCGCCTGCGTCAGGGCAGGTGCGTCGTTGACACCGTCGCCGACCATGCCGACCTTCTTGCCGGCGGCCTGCAGCTCCTTGACCTTCGCCGCCTTCTGGCTGGGAAGTACGTCGGCCAGCACGCTGGCGATGCCCAAGTCGGCGGCAATCCGTTTGGCGGTACCGGCGTTGTCGCCGGTGAGCATCACCACGTCGATGCCGCGTTCGCGCAGCTTGGCCACCGTCGCCTTGGCGGTCGGCCGCACGGCGTCGGCAATGGCAATCAGGCCGATCACCTTGCCGTTCTGCGCCACGTGCACGACCGTTCGGCCTTCGCCCTGCAGCCGGCCGGCCTCGGCTTCCAGCGGCCCGAGCGCCAGCTTTTGCGTGTCCATCAACAGCCGGTTGCCGAGAAACACCATGCCGGCGGCGGTTTGCGCCTGTGCGCCCTGGCCGTCGATGTTCTTGAACCCGGCTGGCGCGACCACCTTCAGCTTGGCGGCCCGGCGCATGACGGCCTGCGCGAGCGGATGGGCGGAGCCCTGTTCCACCGCGGCGGCAGCCAGCAACAGCGCCTCTTCGGTAACGCCCTCGGCCAGCACCATGTCCACCACCTCCGGCTTGCCCACGGTGAGCGTGCCGGTCTTGTCGAAGATGATGACGTTGAGCTTGGTGGCATCTTCCAGCGCCGAGGCGTTCTTGAACAGGATGCCGTTGGCAGCGCCCAGGCCGGTGCCCACCATCACCGCCATGGGCGTTGCCAGGCCCAGTGCGTCGGGGCAGGCAATGACGAATACCGTGATGGTCAGCGTGACTGCGAATAGCAGCGACTCGCCGATTAACCAGAACCACACCGCGAAAGTCAGGAGCCCGACGCCGATGGCCGCGACCACCAGCCACTGGGCCGCCTGGTCGGCCAGCAATTGCGCTGGCGCCTTGGAGTTCTGCGCCTCCTGCACCAGCTTGACGATCTGCGCCAATGCGGTGTCGGCGCCGACCTTGGTGGCCTTGTACTTGAAGCTGCCATTCGTGTTGATCGTCGCGCCGGCGACCTTGGCGCCGGGACCTTTCTGCACCGGCATCGATTCGCCGGTCAGCATGGATTCGTCGACCAGCGAGTCGCCCGATTCGATCGTTCCGTCGACCGGGATCTTGTTGCCCGGCCGGATCACCACGATGTCGCCCACCACCACCTCGGCGGTCGCCACTTCGACCTCGGCGCCGCCGCGCAGCACGAAGGCCTTGGCCGGGGTCAGGTTCATCAGCGCCTCGATGGCCGACGAGGCGCCGGCACGGGCGCGCATTTCCAGCCAGTGGCCGAGCAGGATGAACACCAGCAGCACGGCAACGGCTTCGAAGAACTGCTCGCCCTCGAAAAAGAAGGTGGCGCCGACGCTGAACGTGTAGCCGGTGCCTACACTCAAGACGACCAGCGTAGCCATGTTCAGGGTGCCGGTCTTGAGCGCGCGCCAGGCAGCGACGAAGAACGGCCAGCTCGGATAAAGGATGGCGGCACTGGCCAGGCCGAACAGCCACTGGTTGAGCGGCAGGCCGAAGGGCGGCGCGGGCGCCGGGAACATGTCGCCCATCGGCGCGTAGATGAAGATCGGCACGGCGAATGCCAAACAGATCCAGAAGCGGTTGCGCATGTCGCGCACCATCGCCGGCAGATCCATGTTGCCGCCATGCCCCATCTCGTGCGCCATGTCCGCCGACTTGTTCGGCTGGCCTCCGCCCGGCGCCGCGTGCCCCGGGTGTCCCTGGTGTGCGGCTGACGCTGGAGCCGGCGCCGCGGGTTTCTGGTCTGAAGGCGGGTCTGCGGGTGATAGCCACGAGCGCAGTCGCTGCAACAGGGAAGGGGCCGCAGCTGCGGCGACAGGCGCGGGTGGCTCAGCAGGCTTGGGCGCCGCGTCCGGCTTGGGTGGGTCTGAAGGCCTGGACGCCGCGTCCGGTTTGGGCG
>CAYYFR010000323.1:0-5203 GCA_964470865.1 uncultured Burkholderiales bacterium
TCGAGCGCAGCATGGAAGACGGCGCGGAAAGCGTGCGGCTGTTGTGCCGCCTGGCGGCCGAGCTCGGCTTGCGTGTCGACATGCATTGCGACGAGTCCGACGACCCGCTATCGCGCCATATCGAAACGCTGACCGCCGAGACCATGCGCCACGGCCTGGCGGGAAGGGTCACCGGTTCGCACCTGACCTCCATGCATTCGATGGACAACTACTACGTGTCCAAGCTGCTGCCGCTGATGGCCGAGGCAGAAATGCAGGTGGTGGCCAACCCGCTGATCAACATCACCCTGCAGGGGCGCCACGATACCTATCCGAAGCGCCGCGGCATGACCCGCGTGCCCGAGCTGCTGGCCAGCGGCATCAACCTGGCCTTCGGCCAGGATTGCGTGCTCGACCCGTGGTACAGCCTGGGCAGTGGCGACATGCTGGAGGTGGCGAACATGGGTCTGCATGTGGCGCAGATGACCAGCCAGGCGGCGATGCGCCAGTGTTTCGACGCAGTCACCGTCAATCCGGCGCGCATGCTGGGCCTTGATTGCTATGGGCTGGCGGTGGGTTGCCACGCCGATTTCGTGTTGCTGCAGGCACACGACCCGGTCGAGGCCTTGCGCCTGCGCGCCACCCGGCTCAAGGTGTATCGCCGCGGCCGCCTGCTGGCGGAAACGCCGCCGGCTACGGCGCGCCTGCACCTCGATGGACGACCGGGCCTGACCTCATGGCAACTGCGGGAGTCGCGCAAGCACTGATGCTTGTAGCAGGGGCCGTAATCCCACATCGATTACGCTTGTCATGCCGGCGCAAGCGGGCGTCCCGGAGCGGCATTCTCCGGGTTCCCGTCGTCGCGGGAAGGACAAATCGCCATGTCGGCCTTCGCCGGAACGACAAAACGTCATGTCGGCCTGCCCGGGAACGACCAATCGTCGGCGCCGCCCGTGAGGCAACGACAAAACCCGAAGTCCGCCTGGCGGAGACGGCCAATCAGGCGGCTGCGAAGCCGGCCAGGCGCTGGCGAATGATGTCGTTGGCCTCGCGCATGATGCGGTCGATCAGTTCCTTGCAGGTCGGGATGTCGCGGATCAGGCCGGCCACCATGCCGCACGACCAGGCGCCGGCATCCATGGTGCCTTCCAGCATGATCTTCGGGTACACGCCGGCGACCTCGTCGATGATGTCCTCGAACTTGAGGTTGGCGCCGAAGGTGCGCTCCTTCGCCAGCAGGCGCTCGACCGCAACGTTCTTGAGTACACGCTCGGTGTTGCGCAAGGGGCGCATCACCAGGCGGGTGTCGAGTTCGCTGGCCGCCACGATCGCCTGCTTGACGTTTTCGTGCACCGGCGCCTCGCGGGTGGCGATGAATCGCGTGCCCATGTTCATGCCCTCGGCGCCCAGGGAGAGGGCAGCTACCAGCGAGCGGCCGTCGGCCATGCCGCCCGAGGCCACGAACGGGATCTTCAGTTCGTCGGCGGCGCGCGGCAGCAGGATGAAGTTGGGAATGTCGTCCTCGCCGGGATGGCCGCCGCATTCGAAGCCGTCGACGCTCACCGCGTCGCAGCCGATGGTCTCGGCCTTGAGAGAGTGCCGCACCGAGGTGCATTTGTGAATCACCTTGATGCCGGCCTGGTGCATCGCGGGCAGCCATTTCTGCGGGTTGTTGCCGGCGGTCTCGACTACTTTCACGCCGCCCTCGATGATGCTGCAAATGTAACCGGGATAGTCCGGCGAGGTGACTGTTGGCAGGAAGGTGAGGTTGACGCCGAAGGGCTTGTCGGTCATCTCGCGACAGCGGCGAATCTCGTTGGCCAGGAGTTCGGGCGTGCGCTGCGTCAAGCCCGTGATGATGCCCAGGCCACCGGCATTGGATACCGCAGCGGCCAGTTCGGCGAAGCCGACAAAATGCATGCCGCCCTGGATAATCGGGTGCTCGATGCCGAACATTTCGGTGATTCTGGTTTTCATGACGAGCGCTTCCTCGGGGTTTTGAAAAAAGGGGGCGCCGCAGCCAGCACGCGGATGCCAAGGCCCGGATTCTGGCGCATTATCAGCCTTGCAACAATCCGCTATGCCGCCGCACCGCTTCGGCAATTGCCTGATAATCTCACGCCATCAGCGGTTCGCCGGCTACGTGTCCGCGCCGCACAACATCAGCGGAGATCAAGCAACATGTTCGCAGGAGTCAACGGTATCCGGGTCCACTACGTCGCCTGCGGCCCCGCAGGGGCGCCATGGGTCACCTGCGTCACCGGTATCGCCCATGACGTGACGATGTGGGACCCACAGGCACTGGCGGCGAGCTATCGGGTGCTGCGCTTCGACCTGCGCGGCCAGGGCGGTGGAGATTCGCCATGAGCATCAAACTGGGTTATTTCACCATGCCGGTACATCCGCCGCATCGCAACCCGACCGCTACCTTGCGCGAGGATCGCGAGATCATCATCCTGGCCGATCAACTCGGCTTTCACGATGCTTTCGTCGGCGAGCATTTGTCCGACCGCATCGAGAACATCACCAACAGCATGCTGTTTCTGGCGACGCTGATTCATTCGACCAAGACCATCAGGCTGGGCAGCGGCACCACCAATTTGTCGCACATGCACCCGGTGCTGGTGGCGGCGCACGCCGCGATGTTCGATCACCTGGCTGAAGGCCGCTTCATCCTGGGCATCAGTCCGGGCGCACTGGCCTCGGACGCGGAAGTGCTGGGCATTCTCGGGCAGGACCGCAACCAGATGTTCGCCGAGTCCATCGATGTGATTCTGCAGATCTGGGAACGCGATCCGCCCTATGAAATCGATCTGCCGGGCAACCGCTTCAAGGTCACCAGCAAAACCACCTTCGACACGCTTACCGCGACCGGCATGCTGTACAAGCCCTATCAGCAGCCGCGCCCCGAGATCGTGGGCACAGTGGTGGCGCCGCACTCAAAAGGCGTGATCGCCATGGGCGAACGCGATTTTCATCCGCTTTCGGCGAATTTCCTCTACGACCACTGGCTCGCTTCACACTGGAACAACTACGCACTGGGCAAGACCAATGCGGGCAAGACTGCGGACCGTGCCGATTGGCGGGTGGCACGCACGCTGATGGTCAATGACGATGGCAAGCTTGCCAAGCGCTATGGCCAGTCCGATGGCAACAGCCCCTACCGGTTCTACTACCGCAACTTGTACACCAAGCTCAGGCGCGCCAGGCGCGACGGGGTATTCACCGATAGCGGCACGCAACCAGTCGATGCAGTGCCATTGGACGAGATCGTCGATCGGCTGGTGTTGGCCGGGGGTGTGAGTGAAGTCGTCGATCGGGTTCTCATGTTGCATGAACTGACCGGCGGCTTCGGCGAGCTGGTTTACGCCGGCTTGGACTGGACGGAGCCTGAACTGGCGCGGCGCTCGATGGAACTGATGGCCACCGCGGTCATCCCGGAGGTCAACCGCGCTCTGGCAAGAAGCGCCTGAAGGGGGCGGCATCGGGCTGCGCCGGCAGGCCATCCTGGTCGCGCGATCGACCGGCCCGACCCGCATGCGCTGCGGCGGGCCGACGCGCTGGCAATCAAGCTGCCGTGGCTGCAGTCGACCCGTGCGCGACCGCCATCACGGCGGCCACGATGCCCTGGTAGCCGGTGCAGCGGCACAGCACAGCCGACATCGCGTCGCGCACTTCTTCTTCGGTAGGAGCCGGGTTGACGCGCAGGAAGTCGATCGCGGTGATCAGCATGCCCGGCGTACAAAAGCCGCATTGCAGGCCATGGAATTTGGCGAATGCCTGCTGCATGGGGTGCAAGGCGCCGTCCTGTGCCAGGCCTTCGATGGTGAAAAGTTCAGCGCCATTGGCCTGCACCGCCAGCGTGATGCACGAGCGCGCAGCTTCGCCATCGATGAGGATGGTGCAGGCACCGCAGATGCCGTGTTCGCAGCCGGCATGGGTGCCGGTCAGCACCAGGTCTTCGCGCAAAAAGTCGACCAGCAACTTGCGCGGCTCGCAACGGCCGCTGCGTGGTTTGCCGTTGACAATCAGGCTGATTTCGACTGCTTCGGAGGTGGCTTCGTTCATGGCGTTCTCAATGGATGGCAACTACGCTCAAACCGGCGGCGCGGCGCAGCGCGCGTCCAACCAGCACAGCGGTCAGGTGGCGGCGATAGTCGGCCGAGGCGTTCGGATCGGTGAGTGGGTCGATTTCGGCCGCAGCACTGGCTGCGGCGGCATTGATCGCCTCCAGCCCCAGTCCGTTGCGTTCAAGCATCTGCTCGGCAGCGGTCAGGCGCACTGCGGCGCTGCCGACGCCGCAGGCGGCCACGCGTGCGCGCAGGCAGCGGCCACCCTGGTGTTGCAGCAGCGCTGCCACCCCCACGATCGCGAAGTCGCCCTTGCGGCGGGCATACTCCTCGATGGCGAAGCCACTGTGCGGCGCCATCACCGGGATGCGCACCTCGACTAAGATTTCGTCAGGCGCAAGATGGGTCGTGAACATCGAGTCGAAAAGCGCCGTGGCGGCAATGGTGCGCAGGCCCCCCGGCCCGGCGGCTACCACCGACCCGTCGAGTGCCAGGAGCGTCATTGGCAGTTCGGCACTCGGGTCGGCATGTGCGAGCGAGCCGCCAATGGTGCCGCGCGAGCGTGTCGGCAGATGGCCCACCCAACCCAGTGCCTCGCGCAACAGGGGTAGCCGGTTCGCGACGATTTCGGAGTGCTCGACATGGCGCTGGCGTGTCATCGCGCCGATCGCCACACTACCGTTTTCCTCGCGCACATAGGCGAGGTCGGGAATGCGTGCCAGGTCGATCAGCGCCGCCGGCGCCAGCAGGCGAAAGTTGAGCATGGGCACCAGGCTCTGGCCGCCGGAGAGGAGGCGCGCCTCGCCGGCATAGCGGGCGAGCAATGCGATGGCGGCGCCGACGCTGTCGGGCGCGTGGTAGGAAAAGCGGGGCGGTTTCAATGCATGACGCTTTCAAACAAGAAGTGGGGAACGATGCCGTCCGGCGAATGCACCTGCAAGGTATAAAAAAAACAGGTGGTGATTTTTGCGCGAGCCGGACTTGCCAAATACTATAATCGATTGCAGCGGTCCGGCAATGTGTGCAGTACGGACTTAACCCATCAAGCCCAAAGTTGAAACAAGGAATTCCGATGGCACACGCCCAATCGCAGGGTTTCGTTGGCCGGCCGATGGCGCGGCGCGAAGACGCCCGCCTGCTCGTCGGTGAAGGCC
>CAYYFR010000324.1:0-5201 GCA_964470865.1 uncultured Burkholderiales bacterium
CGTCGCGGCCAGCAATCGCGCCGGCACCGCTTCATTCAACAGCCCGTCGTAACGCGTGCGAATCAGGTCGCGCTGCATGCGATAGGCCGCGGCGCTGGCCTTGCGGGGGGCGTCTACCTCGACCCAGGCCGCGACGTCGGCGGCGGTTTCGACCGACAGCTCGCCATCGATCAGGCGATGAATGTCGTTTTCGGAAAAACTCATTTGATCACCTTCAACTGCCGCGCAGCATCGGCCTGCGGCGCCACGCCGTCCAGCAGCAGGGCCACACGGGCGCGCGCGCGCGACAGGCGCGACATTACGGTGCCGGCCGGCACGCCCAGCGTGTGCGCGACTTCGTCATACGACATGCCCTCGAGCGACACCAGCAACAGCACTTGCCGCTGCTCGTCCGGCAACTGCGCGAGCGCACGCTCGATGCCGTTCAGGCGCACCAGGGTGTCGGCCATGCTGGCGTCGGCCAGGTTGAGTTCGGCCAGCACCGCAGGATCGGTTGCCACCGCGTCGCGTGCCTGGCGGCGGATCTGGTTGACAAATACGTTGTGCATGATGGTGAACATCCAGGCGCGCAGGTCGGTGCCGGGTCGCCACAAGGCCCATTTCGAAAGTGCGCGTTCGAGCGTGTCCTGCACCAGGTCGTCGGCGCGCGGCCGCTCGCCGGTCAGGGCCCTGGCATAGCGCCGCAGGCGCGGAATCAACGCTACCAGCGTTGCGTGATCAGTTTCGGTAATGCGCTTGCTCCCTTGCGGCGCGCCAGATGTTGCTGAACCGGTCGCCGGGCTTGTCGCCCGGCATGCGGTCGCGGCCGCGGCAGACCGGCGGCTCGCCCTTGAGTGCCCGCTGTTGGAGGTTCTTCGCCGTCGTGGCGTGTGCTTAAAGTGTACTCGCTGCCAGAGGGAGCGTTGTCGCATGCCATGTGTGGCGGCCGATTGGTTGGCCGGGGTCCGTTGTGTTCCGGCTTGCCTTGGCCGACGATCGCGCGGTTGATGGTATGGGTATGGAGTGTCATGCCGGACGCGCCGGTGAAGATGCCGCCGTCGGTGCGGGAGGGCGCGCCGGCGCCGGCGGCAAGCGGCCCACGGGCGTTGTCAAAAAGGATTGATTCATTGGGTCGTCTGCCGCAAGTCGGGCGAACTGCCCGTTACGTGACAAACGATCCACCGGCCGGATTATTCCATCCGGCCGGCGTGGCCTTGCGGCAAGCCTACTTTGGATTGACGCGCGCTTGGTCGATGGCGCGGGCAAGCGACGCGTACTCTTCACAGCCGCGGCCGCAAATCCTCTCAAGCCGGTTCAACTGCGCTACCGCAAGCTGCATGTTGCCGCGCAGCAGGTAGGCCTGGCCGATGTACTCGGTGGCGCCGCGATGCTGCGCATTGAGCTTGAGCGCGGTGCGATAGTGCTGCATCGCGGCTTCCCAGTTGCCCGCATTACGCTTGGAAAATCCGAGGTAACTCTGCACGTTCGCATTCTCCGGGTCGCGCAGGGCGGCCTTGGACAAAAGCGCGATGGCCGTCGGCCAGTCGTGCGCTTCGACCGCTACGCGGCCGGCCGCGTAGTCGGGATCAACGGCGGCGTTGGGAGCGGCCTTGGGCGCGTCCTTTGAATCCGATTTTGGCTCGGGCTTTGGTGCCGGCTTGGGCGCCGGTTTGGGTGGAGGTGGTGGTTCATCGGTTCCGGCAGCCAGGCCAAGGGCCGGCATGCCCGCGAGCAGGGTAACCAGAAGGGTAGCCATCATGTTGGACATGCGCATTTCAAACCTCCTTTGATGGTGTGCAAGCATGCCGGCACAAGACGGCAACCAAGCGATTCGTCGAAGCGGCAACGGCACTTACGCGGCCGGCAATGATGCGGATGCCTTAAACTTTACAACCAATCTCAACCAGATTGATGAAAACCAAAGGATAGTTCATGTTCGGTGATACGTTTGCAGGCAAGGTGGTGCTGGTGTCCGGGGGCAGCAGCGGCATCGGATTGGGCATTGCGCGCGGCTTCCTCGCTGCCGCTGCCAAGGTGACGGTTACAGGCCTCACAGAAGCCGAACTGGGCGAGGCGCGCGCCGCCGGCATCACCGCCTTCGCCCTGGATGTGGCCGATCTTGCGGCCTGCAAGGCGCTTATTGCCAGCTTCACCGCGCTCGACGTGCTGGTCAATTGCGCCGGCATGATCCGCCGCGCCAATGCGGAGCACGATCCGGAGGTGTTCGCCCAGGTCATCGACGTCAACCTCAACGGCACACAGCGACTGTGCGCGCTGGCGCGCCCCTTGCTGGCAAGGTCACGCGGCGCGATCGTCAACACCGCCTCGATGCGCAGTTTTTCAGGCGCCTCCATGACACCGGCCTACAGTGCCTCCAAGGGCGCGGTCATGCAGTTGACCAAGTCGCTGGCCATCGCCTATGCGGACGACGGCATACGCGTCAACGCCATCGCACCGGGCTGGGTGGCAACTGCCCTGACCCAGCCCCTGCGCGACAACCCGGAAGCCAACCAGGCGGTGCTCGATCGCACGCCAATGAAGCGCTGGGCCGACCCGGCCGACATGGCCGGTCCGGCGATGTTCCTGTGCTCGCCCGCCGCCGCGTTCGTCACAGGTGTGATTCTGCCCGTGGATGGCGGCTACCTGGTGATGTAACTGCCGGCCCGCGCACCGCGCCGGCAGTTGTCACGCAGCGTGGCCCGGCCGCGGCGGCCTTGATGCCGGTTCCCGGACTGGCCGCAAGTGCGGGAACCCGTTTTGTTCCGTGATTGGGCTGGAGCAAGCTTTGGGTATAAATGAGGTTCGGCAATTGCCGCCGTTGAAAACTCGATAAAAATCGTTGCGGCCCGATGAACGCTCGGTGCTGCCGGCGCGCAAGCGCTGGGACCGGCGCGCGCGCCCGCGAGTACTACATGGCGGGCGTACGCACCCTGATGGCCGGCAATCTGTATGACCAGGCGATTCTCGAGGCCGATCGCAACCCGGGGACGCTGGCCGACGATGCACAGACCCTCAAGTTCCTGGCGCGCACCGCACAGGCGGCCAACCGCGCCGACGCCGCGCAGCGCTATGCCAGGCGTTTGCTGCGCATGGTCATGCTGGAGCGACTGTGTGACGCGTTGGCGCGCGAAGGCCTGGCGCTGGCGGCCGAACCAGAGGCCGCGTTGCCGGGCATCGATGCTGGCCGCAGCGGCTGGCAGCGCATGCACATGCGCCTTGCCGGCAACGACGCGCGCGGCCCGGCCGCATCCTTCGACGAGGAGGCCTATTTGCTGGGGTTCAATATCTTCCTGGCTGCCGCCAATCTGGCCTACGCCTATCGCGTGGCCGAATCGACGGTGGCACAGGTGCCGCAATCGGTTCGGCCGAATGGCGCAAGCGTTTCGCCCAGGTGGCCGAATGGCGCGGCTGGAGTACCAGACCTTCATGCTGCAATAGCGGAAAACGAAAACGCTAATGCCGTGATGCAGTTCACGCGCTCGGCATGGCGTGGCGTGCTAACTTGCAACGCATAAGCGCAGGCGGCGATCGCCGCCTGTGGTGCTCTCCGGGGGGATACCAGATGCGCAATTGTTTACTGGGCAAGTCTCGGTGTTTACTGATGATTGCAGCGCTTGCCGGCCTTGGCATGGCAGCAGGCGTGCCCGCGCAGGTGATCAACATCACAAATCCGAGCTTCGAGGCGAACCTTGTGCCGGCCGGCGAGTTCCAGGTTTTCAATCCGCTTGGTTGGGCGCGCTACGACCCCGGCGGTATCGTCAACCAGAGCAACAACGCCGTCGGCGGCCTGAACCCGGCCGGGACCACTTTTTTCATCGACCCGGTGCCGCATGGCAATAGCGTCGCACTGATTTACCTTGAGCAGCGCGCCGGCACGCAGAACCCTGGCGCTATCGTGGGGCTGTCGCAAACCCTGAGCGGCAACCTGCTGCAGCTGAATACGCGCTACCAACTGCAGGCCGCGGTCGGCAATATCGCCTCCGGCAGCGGCCTGGGAGCCTCTGCCGGGTTCGGGTTCGCCGACCTTTCGGGCTTTCCAGGCTATAGCGTCCAACTGCTGGCCGGCGGCGTGGTGGTGGCCGAAGACAACAACATGCTGACTATTGGCGAAGGCCGTTTTGCCACTTCCACCGTTGAACTGCTGGTGGGCAACAGTCATGCGCGGGCCGGGCAGACGCTGGGAATCCGCCTGCTCAACCTCAACGCCACCGGCAACCTGGTCGAGCGCGCGCGCGAGGTCGATTTCGATGCGGTTTCGCTGATTGCTTCGGCCGTGCCCGAGCCCGGGTCTTACGCCATGTTTCTGGCTGGCCTCGGACTCTGCATCACCGTTGGTGCGCGGCGCCGGCTGCGTGCACAGGCATAGGGCAGCGCCGTTCCCTCAGGGCTCGATCTGCAGCAATAGCGGGCCCTTGCCGCGCGCGATGCCCTGCCAGCCAACGGCATAAGCGCGACCGCGGTTGTCGCGGCTGATCGATCCGTACAGCAGCACATCCTTCAAGCCTTGAGTATCCAGGGGGAAGGCGGACGAGATGCTGCTGCGCAGGTCCATGACCACCCATTCGTGCCCGCGCTGACCGGCTGCAATCGCGGCAATGCTGCTCGAATCACCCAGTGAAAACAGCGACGCGGTGTAGGCTTCACCGCGCGGGTGAATCCATCCCAGGCCGCTTACTTTCAGTCCCTGTCCAGGCGCCTTCGGGTTGGGCGGGTCGATCGAATACAGTGAGCCACGCGAAGTAAGAAACAGGATGCGGCCATCGCGGATATAAGACAACGCGGTGATGCCGTGGTTGCCTCGCGGCGGCCCCTTGCCCAAATAGGCGTCGAGCGGAGTCGCCGCGATCTCGCGCAACTCGCTGTTGAGTTCGATCAGTGCTGCTGAAAGCGAACCATTGGCCTCGCGCCGCACGCGCGGCACAAACACATGCCCGCGCGCATCGGCGATCAGGTTGCGTGAAATGTGGCCGCCGACCGACCCGATCACCTTGCGTTTGCTGGTGCCGATCAGGGTGTCGTACTGGTAGAGCACATGGTCCCAGTAACCCAGGGCGTAAACGTAGCGTCCGATGCCGGCCACCGCGATCAGTGCTTCCGGCGCTGCCAGCAAATGCTGCCATTTGCCGCTGGCGGGGTCGATGCGCCACAGGTGGCCACCCCAGCGCGGCAGCGCCGAACCGTCTTCCTTTTCTCCTTCCTCGTCGGAGGAGGCGAAATACAGC
>CAYYFR010000325.1:0-5169 GCA_964470865.1 uncultured Burkholderiales bacterium
GTGGCATGCCGCTGGTGCTGCTTCGGGCGTCGCCCATGCTTTGGGCCGCGACGCCGGCCGGCCGCAGCGCCAGACCGTCGGCGCTGGCCATCGGCACCGGCGCTTCGGCGGCGCTGGCGGCCAGTGCAGCCGCCACTGCACGCATCACGAACTGGTGGATGCCCTGCGCTTCGCGAAAGCGTACTTCGATCTTGGCCGGATGCACGTTGACATCCACTGCGGCCGGCGGCAGCGAGAGGAACAAGGCATAGCTGGGAAAGCGGTCGCCGTGCAGCACGTCGGCGTAGGCGGCACGCACGGCGTGCTGCAATACCTTGTCGCGCACGTAGCGGCCGTTGACAAAAAAGTACTGGGCGTCGCGCGAGCCGCGCGCATCGGCCGGATTGCCGATCAATCCGGTAAGTGCGATCGGCCCGGCCAACGCATCGACCGCGCGCGCGCCGCCAGCGAACTCTTCGCCCAGCACATGGGCCACCCGCGCGGGCAGGGACTCGGCCTTCAGATGCTGCACCACGCGGCCGTTGTGGGTCAGGGTGAATCCGACCTCGGGGCAGGAAAGCGCGCTGCGCCGCAGCGCCTCCGCGCAATGCGCGAACTCGGTGGCCTCGCTTTTGAGGAACTTGCGGCGCGCCGGCACCCGGCCGAACAACTCGTCGACCTCGATCACGGTGCCGCGCGCAAGGGCTGCCGGCCTGGGTGCGCCAGCGGCGTCGCCGCCAAGCGCGAAGGCCGACTCCGCACCGCGCTCGCGGCTGGTCATGGTGAGCTGCGCCACCGCGGCAATCGATGCCAGGGCTTCACCGCGAAAACCCAGCGAGGCGACGTTTTCGAGATCGTCGAGCGAGGCGATCTTGGAGGTGGCATGGCGCGCCAGGGCCAGCGCCAACTCGTCGCCGGCGATGCCGTGGCCGTCGTCGGCGATACGCATCTTGCGCACCCCGCCGGCCTCGAGCCGGATGTCGATCGCCGAGGCGCCGGCATCGAGCGCGTTTTCCAGCAGCTCCTTCAATACCGAGGCGGGACGCTCGACCACCTCGCCGGCGGCAATCTGGTTGATCAGTGCATCGGGCAGCAGGCGGATGGCGCGCGAAAAGTCGACTTCGGTCATCCGGAAATTATAGTCCTCGGGTATGATGCGCCCGCCTTGAACGGACACGCCATGGACATCATTCTCGCACTCATCGACTTCATCCTGCACATCGACGTCCATCTGGCGGAGTTGATCCGCGACTATGGGGCCTGGATCTACGGCATTCTGTTTGCCATCATTTTTATCGAGACCGGCCTGGTGGTGATGCCCTTCCTGCCGGGCGATTCACTGCTGTTCGTGGCCGGCGCGTTTGCCGCCAAGGGCGACATGGATGTGAGCCTGGTGATCGTGCTCCTGTCGATCGCCGCGATCCTGGGCGATGCGCTCAACTACGCGGTGGGCCGCTATTTCGGCGACAAGGTATTCGCCTGGGAGAATTCCCGCTGGTTCAACAAGCGCCTGTTCGACAAGACCCATGCGTTCTACGAGCGTCATGGCGGCAAGACCATCGTCATCGCCCGCTTCCTTCCCTTCCTGCGTACCTTTGCCCCCTTCGTCGCGGGCGCCGCGAAAATGAACTACGCGCGTTTCGCGATGTATAACGTTTCCGGCGGCATTTTCTGGGTGGCCTCGCTCACCATCGCCGGCTTCTGGTTCGGCAATATTCCCTGGGTCAGCCGCAACCTGACCCTGATCATCGTGGCGCTGATCGTCATTCCGGGATTGCCGGCGGTCTATGTCGGTGTGCGCGAATGGATCGCCAGCCGGCGCGCGAAGAAGGCCTGAGCGGCGCCACTTGCGGGGGGCCCGCCCGCAGGCCTTGCCGCGAAAATGGAAAACAGGCGAGTGCTGATAGCGCCGTAAGGGCGCCGCCAGCAAGCTTAAGGAAACACTGAACAAGTCCGTAGGTCGAGAAAGTCGCTCTTGCAAGATGTTGAATCGAAAAGGTTCTTCGTTCGAGAATCCGCATTCCAGGGACTTGTTCAGCGTTTTCTTAGCTCTATTGCTTGCGCGCCAAGCCGATGGCGATGCGCAGTCCGTCGATCATCAGGTCGATCTCTTCCAGGCTGACGTCGAGCGCCGGCATGAAGCGCAGCAATGCCGGGCGCGGCGTGTTGAGCAACAGGCCGCGTTGTGCCCAGCCCGGCTGTCCGGCAAGCTTGTCGCGCGCGAGGGTTACCACCTCCGCGCCGAGTTCGTCCTTGAGTTCGAGCGCGCGCAACAGGCCGATGCCGCGCTCGGCGCCCAGGTCCAGTTCCGCCGACAGCGCGGTAAGGCGGGTACTCAAATGCGCGCCGGCGCGGTTCACGTGGGCCAGAAAAGCCGGCTGCATCACCGCATTGACCACCGCCAGGCCGACCGCGCACATCAGCGGATTGCCGTTGTAGGTGCCGCCCTGGTTGCCATGCTCGAATACGCTGACTTCCTCCTTGGCCAGGAGCGCGGCCAAGGGCACGCCGCCGCCGATACCCTTGCCCAGGGTCATGATGTCGGGTTCGATGCCGAAATGCTCATAGCCGAACAAGTGCCCCAGTCGACCGATGCCGGTCTGCACTTCGTCGCAGATCAGGAGCAGCTTGCGTTGATTGCACAGTTCGCGCAGGCCGCGCATGAATTCCGGCGTCGCCAGGTTGACGCCGCCTTCACCCTGCACCGGTTCGAGCATGATGCCCACGGTCTTGTCGGTGATCAGGGCCTCGACCGAAGCCAGGTCGTTCAACGTGGCCTTGGGGAAGCCCGGCACCTGCGGCGCAAACATGGTGTCCCAGCCCGGCTTGCCCGAGGCCGACATGGTGGCGATGGTGCGGCCGTGAAAGCTGCCCACGGTGGTAATGATCTCGTAGGCGCCACTTCTGAATTTCTGGCCCCATTTGCGTGCCAGCTTGATCGCGCCCTCGTTGGCCTCGGCACCGCTATTGGCGAAAAACACGCGGTCGAAACACGAGTTGGTGGTGAGGAGCCGCGCCAGTTCGAGCGACGGCGCATTGTAGAAGGCCGGGCTGGGGGTGATCAGGCGTTGTGCCTGGATCGCCAGCGCGTCGGCGATCACCTTCGGCGCATGGCCCAGCGCATTGACCGCCCAACCCTGCACGAAATCAAGGTAGATCTTGCCGGTGTGATCGGTGAGCCACGACCCGTGGCCTTCGGTGAACACGATTTCGGGCCGGGGCGTGATGTCCATCAGGGACTCGACGTGGAATTTCTCGAAGTTCATCGCATGTTTCCTTTGCAAGAGGCGCAATCTTAAGACATAAAGAAAAAGCCGCGCTGAGGGCGCGGCTGGATCGATGACGGCGCTGCTGGTTTCAGGCCGGAGATCGTCGCGCGCGCTGCAACCTCGCGCTCGTAAGGACTCGCCCAATGACCATCGCCCATAGCGGCATCATCGTGATCTGGAATGACATTCTTGCACAATCGCGTGAGGATTTTCTCGTCTGGCACTCACGCCCGCAAGGCGCCGGAATTCACGCGTCTGGTAGGCGAGATCACCCCGGAGTTCCTGGCCTGAAGCGTGCTTGACGATAGCCGTACCGGTTCGCTGCCCGGATAGGCGGCCGTTCAGATTTCGACCTGGGTCCCAAGCTCCACCACCCGGTTGGCCGGGATGCGGAAGAAGTCCGATGCGCGCGCGCCGTTCTTGTACATCCACACAAACAGGTGCTCGCGCCACAGCGCCATGCCGGGAATGTCGGTCGGGATCACGTTTTCGCGCGACAGGAAATACGAGGTCAGCATCGGCTCGACATGCATGCCGCGCATCTCGCAACTCTTGAGTATGGCCTCGATGTCGACATCATCCTGATAGCCGACATGCGCGATCACCTGCACGAAACCGGCATCGAGCAACTCGACATCGACCCGCCGGGCGGCGTTCACGCGCGGTACTTCCTCGGTTTGCACCGTCAGCAGCACCACCTGCTCGTGCAGCACCTGGTTGTGCTTGAGGTTGTGCAACAGCGCATGCGGCAGCACATTCGGCGTGGTGGTCATGAAAACCGAGGTACCCATCGCGCGATGCGGTGGCGCAATCGAGATGCTTTCGATGAACGGGATCAGGGGCAGGCTGTCCGTGGCCAGGCGCATCGCCACCAGGCGCCGTCCGGTCTTCCAGGTGATCAGCAGCATGTAGATGATCAGGCCCAGCACGGCCGGGAACCAGCCGCCATCGGGGATTTTCAGCAGGTTCGAAGAAAGGAAGCCGGCGTCGATCACCAGCAGCACAGCCATCATCGGCAGGTAGGCCACCGGTTTCCATTTCCAGATGCGCACCGCCACGATCGAAACCATGATCGAGGTGACTGCCATGGTACCGGCCACCGCGATGCCGTACGCAGCGGCCAGGTTGCTGGAGGTTTTGAACACCAGGACCAGCAGCACCACCAGAACGAACACCGCCCAGTTGATGAAGGGCACATAGACCTGGCCCTTTTCGGTGGCCGAGGTGTAGAGCACGCGCATGCGCGGGCAGTAGCCCAGCTTCATCGCCTGGGTGGTGAGCGAGAAGGCGCCCGATATGGTGGCTTGCGAGGCGATGACCGTGGCAGCGGTAGCCAGCAGCACCATGGGTATGCGGCCCCATTCCGGCACTGCCAGGTAGAACGGGTTGACAATCGCCGCCGGGTTGTAGATCAGAAGCGCGCCCTGGCCGAAGTAATTGAGCAGCAGCGCCGGGAACACCACGAAGAACCAGCCGATGCGCAGCGGTTTGCGCCCGAAGTGCCCCATGTCGGCATACAGCGCCTCGACCCCGGTGACGGCGAGAAACACCGAGCCCAACAGGATGAAGCTCTTGAACGGGTCGCTGATGATGAACTTGATCGCGTAGACCGGGGACAGTGCGACCAGCACCGAAGGATGCTGCGCGATCTGGTAGACGCCGACTGCCGCCAGTGAGGAAAACCACAGGATGGTGACGGGGCCGAAGAACTTGCCGACCCGTCCGGTGCCGAGCTTCTGGGCGAAGAACAGCAAAAACAGGATGATCAGCGCGATCGGCAGCACAAAGTGGCTGAAGGCGGGCGAAATCACCTCCAGGCCTTCGACTGCGGAAATGACCGAGATCGCCGGTGTCACCACGCTATCGCCGTAAAACAAGGCGGCGCCCACCAGGGACAGCGAAATGATGGCCAGGCGCCGCC
>CAYYFR010000326.1:0-5044 GCA_964470865.1 uncultured Burkholderiales bacterium
TACCCATGCGCTGGGCCACTTGCGCCTGCGTAAGACCCGCATCCTGACGTGCCTTACACTTTCGCTTTATAGCAAATATGTTACGGACAATGAGGCCGTTACCCAATCGACAGGAACGCTTTGGAGCAGCGACGCAATGACTATTCGCTCAGCGCAGCCTCGATACGCCGATCCGGTACCAGCCACATGATCGCCACCGCCAGGTAAAGCGCCATCGCGATCGACTCGTGGACGAATGCCAGGCCAATCGCGGCAACGTAGGCTACCAACGAGACATTGCCCTTGGAGTCGCTGCCCATCGCCTTGGCAAGCGCCGACTCGTGCCCGTGATGACGGATCAGCACGCGCACCAGGATCGTGTAGGCAAGCCCGGCCATCAGCAACACCACGCCATACAGCGCCACCGGCAGCTTGTGAAAATCATTCTCGCCCATCCATCCGGTGACAAACGGGATCAGCGACAGCCAGAACAGCAGGTGCAGATTGGCCCACAGCGTAGCGCCTGTGACATGCCGCACCGCGTGCAGCAGGTGATGATGGTTGTTCCAGTAAATACCGACATAGACGAAACTGAGCAGGTAGCTTACGAACACCGGTATCAGCGGCTTCAAGGTCGCAAGCCCGTCACCGTGCGGCACCTTCATTTCCAGCACCATGATGGTGATGATGATGGCAATCACGCCATCGCTGAACGCCTCCATCCGGCCCTTGCCCATGCGTGCTCCCCTATTCCGGCTTGACGCCCGAAGCTTCCACCGCCCGCTTGAACTTGCGCAACTCGCCCTGGTGAAACTGCGCTACGTCGGCAGGTGCCGAGCCCACCACGCTCGCCCCCTGGGCTTCAAGTTGTTGCTTTACCGCCGGGTCTTCCAGCGCGCGCTTGAACTCGGCCGAGATGCGCGCGACGATCGCAGGCGGCGTACCGGCCGGCGCCATCAGGATGATCCAGGCCGAGGCATCGAAGCCGGGGATGAATTCGGCCATCGCCGGCACATTGGGCAGCAACGCGGCACGCTTAGGCGAGGTCACCGCCAGCGGCAGCACGGTGCCGGCCTTGATCAGGCCCAGCAGCGAAGGAATGCCCTCGACACCCACCTGCACCTCACCCGCAGCCACCGCCTGGGTGGCCGGCGCGCCACCTCGATAGGCGACATGCAGCATCTTCAAATTGGCGTCGGCCTTGATCAATTCCATCGCCAGGTGAGCCGTCGAGCCCTGCCCCGAGGATGCATGCGACAACGCGCCCGGCTTGGCGCGCGCCTCGGCGATCAGATCCGCGATCGACCTGATCGAGCCTTTGGGATTGGCGATCACGATCTGCGGAAACGCCACCATCTGGGTTATGGCAACGAAGTCCTTCTGCACGTCGTAGGGCAGCTTGACGAACAAAAAAGGGTTGATCGCCATGGTGCCGGGCGAACCCAGCAGCAGGGTGTAGCCGTCCGGCTTGGCGCGCGCCACCGCTTCGGTGCCGATGTTGCCCGAGGCGCCGGTGCGGTTCTCGACATTGATGCCCTGGGCCAGGTTCTGGCTCACTTTCTGCGCCACCACGCGCGCCACCACGTCGACCGCAGAGCCTGCAGAAAACGGATTCATCAACACCACCGGCCGCGTCGGCCACTCGGCGGGCTGCGCCTGCACGGCAAGAGCGCCGGCCAGGGTGATGCCAGCAAGCACTGCGTTAAGCGCGTGGCTGAAGGGCGCAACGGAACGGCTCTCTTTGCGGGGTTTCATGGCGGCGGTGACCTTGGGAAAAAGCATGCCTGCCATAATAGCGAATTATGTTTTTGACATCCCTGACAACGCAACGATGAGCTGCGCTTGCCCGCTTTTGTTCTCACCGGTCGCACTGGCCGGGCAGCACCCGCGCGAGCGCAGCGTGTCTGCCTCGACTTCGTTGCACTGTGCCGATTGCCCGGCTCTCTGACCATGGCCCGCGCAGCGGTCGACCTCGCGATTCTCGGCGCCGGCGCCGCCGGCATGCTCAGCGCGCTTTTGGCCGCGCAACGCGGAATGCGGGTGATTCTGATCGACCCGCATTTCAGCGAGCCCAACAACCTGTTCGCAAGCGGCGGCCTGTTCCCCGCCGCCGGCTCACGCCTGCAACGCGCGGCCGGCGTCGCAGACAGTCCGCACACATGGCTTGCCGACCTGCAAGCCTTCGCTGGCGATTCGCTCAACCAGCGCATTGCGCAGGCGGTGGCCGAAGCCCTGCCACCGTTGATCGATTTTCTGGTCGATACTCTCAAGGCGCCGATCCGCTTTCTGGCCGACGTGCCCGCACCTGGACACCGGGTGGCACGTTTTCATTCGCTCGAGCCGGCGTCGGGCCGTGCGCTGCACGCCTGGCTGCGCGGCGCCGTGGCAGGTGAGAACCGCATCGACTGCGTTGCCGATCAGGCAGTCATCGCGGTCGAGCGCAGTGCGCAGGGGTTTGAGTTGCAGGCGGGCCGCCAGCAGGTGGCGTCGCCGTGCCTGATGCTGGCCGGTGGCGGCTTCGGCGGCAATGCCGAGATGGTAGCCCGCTACATCCCGGAAATGTGCGGCGCACTCAACAGCGGCGCCGCCACCAATGACGGCAGCGTCATCGCCTTGGCCCTGGGCTGGGGCGCGGCGCTGGCCGGCATGGATGGCTATCAGGGCCAGGGTCATGCCAATCCCGCCAGCAAGACGCGCCTGGGCATGTCGCTGCCGACCCTGGGCGCGGTGCTGGTCAGTCGCGACGGCCATCGCTTCGTGCGCGAGGACATCGGCCCCTCCGCACTGGCTGCACGGGTGCTGGCGCAACCGGGCCAGGTGGCCCTGGAAGTGTTCGATGCGACTATCGAGGCGCAACTGGCCAACCATTCCGCCTATGTCGATGCGCGCGCGGCAGGGAAGATCGTCGGTGCCGATACGCTGGCTGCATTGGCCGCTGCCACCGGTGTACCGGCGGCGACGCTTGCGCAAACACTGGCCGATACCTCGCGCTATGCGCACGGTGCCACCGACCCGCTGGGCCGCACCGAGTTTGCGCGCGTACTTGCGCCACCTTATCGCGCCTCATGGGTCACCGGCTCGCTGGCACACACCCAGGGCGGTGTGGTCACCGACCGCGCCGCTCGTGTGCTCAATGCCGCAGGCGAGCCGCTGCACGGATTGTTCGCCGCCGGCGGCAGCGCCGCCGGCCTGTCAGGCCACGGCGGTGATGGTTATTTGCCGGGCAACGGCCTGGCGCAGTCGTTCGGACTGGCGTGGCTGGCGGTGGCGGCGATGACCGCCGGCGCTTGACGCGAAAAGCGCGTTACAGTCGCCCCGAGCGGACCAGCTTGCCGGGCCGCGCGCCGCTATCGACACCGTTCTCGAACACCGGCACGCCTGACACAATGGTCGCCTTGTAACCGTCGACCCGCTGCACCAGCCGTTTGCCGCCGGCCGGCAGGTCGTACAGCATTTCGGGAGGGTGCAGGCGCAGGCGATCGAAATCGATCACGTTGATGTCTGCCTTGAGGCCGACGGCCAAGCGACCACGATCGCTGAAACCGAAGTAGTCCGCGGTCTCGCTGGTTTGGCGCTTGACCACGAACTCGAGCGGCAGGCGCGGACCACGACTGCGATCGCGCACCCAGTGGGTGAGCATGAAACTGGGCACGCTCGAATCGCAGATCAGCCCGCAATGGGCACCACCGTCGCCGAGGCCCAGCACGGTGCTCGGATCGGTCAGCATTTCGTGCACCACGGCCAGGTCGCCATGCAGGTAGTTGACCACCGGAAAATAAATCGTGCGGGTGCCGCCCTCGGCTGTCAGATAGTCGTAGCAGAACGCCTCTGGCGACTGGCCGGCGCGCGCCGCCCGCGCGGCGATGCTGTCGGCCGCCTCCGGTTCGTAATTCGGCGGATCGCCCAGCAAAAACATGCGATCCCAGCGCGTCACGATGGCGCGGTGCAGCGGCGGCAGTATCGCCAGCAGTTCTTCCGCGGAGGGCTCGCCCAGGATTTGCCGGCGCAGCTGCGGATCAAGCAGCCTGGCCACGCGCGCCGCATGCGACAACGTTGCCAACGCGGCGTAACCGGGCTTTGCCACAAACGGGTTCAGTGAGGTCGCGAGGCCCAGGATCAGGCCGACCGGCCGGCCGGCGACCTGCGCGGCCAGCGCCGCGCCGGCCGCACGCGCCGTGTGGACGCCGGCAATCAGGCGGCGCCAGCGTTGCGGGTCGTAGGCGCGGTCGGTCAACAGGAACCACACCGGCCGGCCGGTCTCGCGCGAGAGCCGGGTCATCCATTCGAATTCGGCGGCCTCGTCCTCGAAGTCGCTCAGCATGCCGAAGGCGCCGCGGCCGACCGTGCCGAGGGCACCGCCGATGCCCAGCAACTCGTCTTGCGCCGCATGCCGACCTGGCACCTGTTCGCCGCGGGTGGTGCGATGCGCTTCGGTGCGCGAAGTGGTGAAGCCGAATGCGCCGGCGCGCAACGCTTCCTCGGTCAGGCTCTGCATGCGCAGAATGTCAGCGGCGGTCGCCGGTTCATGGCGCACTGCCCGAGCGCCCATTACATAGACGCGCAGGGGATGATGCGCGATCTGCGCGGCGATATCGATGGCGCGCGGCATGCGCTCGAGCGCATCGAGAAACTCGGGGAAGCTCTCCCAATCCCATTTCATTCCTTCAGTCAGGGTAATGCCGGGAATATCCTCGACGCCCTCCATCAGGTCAATCAGGGTTTCGCGATCCTGCGGTCGTACCGGCGCGAAGCCGACGCCGCAGTTGCCGAACAGAAGCGTGGTGACGCCATTCCAGGAGGAAGGCGCTAGCACCGGATCCCAGGTGGCCTGGCCGTCGTAGTGGGTATGCACATCGACCCAGCCGGGAGTGACCAGGTGCCCGTCGGCCTCGATCACGCGGCGCGCCGCGCCGGCCTTGCCACCGACCTGGGCGATGCGACCGTCTGCGACAGCGACATCCCCCACCTGGCGCGCGGCGCCGCTGCCATCGACGATGATGCCGTTGCGAATGACCAGATCAAACATGGTGTGTGTTCCTTGCGGGGAGGGGCGGGAAGGCGCTAG
>CAYYFR010000327.1:0-5000 GCA_964470865.1 uncultured Burkholderiales bacterium
CATCACGATGTGGGTGGCGCCGCAATTGCGAGTAACGAAGGGCAGAGCCGGAACCGCTGCCTGGCTAGCCTGCTTCATTTCGGCGCAGCGCCAGCCCTTATCGGCCGGCGCTGCGATTGTGTTCACCCCACTTGAGACCGACGGTCCGCCGTTCGATTGCAAGCGCGCGTCCGGCCGTCCCCGCTCAATCCACCATTCACATGCGCGCCCGACTAGCGCGAACCGGACTGGCGCGCGTATGGATACTCGTTAGTAATTCTGCGACCCGAGGAGATGCGATTTTCAAGCTCCGGCGGCAGCACCGGGTACTCGCCGGGGCCGAAAGTCCGGCATTCGCCGCCGAAATTCGCGTCGCTGCAGAAAATCCAGTAGCCGCGGTCGATTCGCAGCGACGACGCGCGGTCGTTAAAAGTGCCGTTGAGCGTATTTGCGCCCTCGCCGCCAAGTGCGAATTGGCGCCCGCTGAACTGAACTCCCGAAAAAAGCATCGCGCTGGCGCGGCCGCGAATGTTGTCCCGCGCACCGTCGCTACGTGCATCACGCATCGGCCGCGCCGAGCTCACGCGGCGCGTCCAGTCCCCCAGGCTTGGATACTGCCCTGGTGCGAGGATGGTGCAGTTGCCGCCGAAATTGCGATCGGCGCACACTTCCCAGGCGCCGCCCTCTACGATCGCCGATTGCGGGCGGTCATTGAAGCTCCTTGCGCCCAGATCGGACAGCGAGCGGTCCGCCGATACTTCGCGTCCGGTGAAGTCTTCGTTGGCATACAGGGTGATGCCGCTGCGCGATCCCGCCACAACGGTCGCGGACGACCCGACCGCCGCGGTGGCACCGACAGAGGGCCTCGACCCGAGCGGCCGTGCGGAACTCACCCGGCGCGACCAATCGCCCAGGCTTGGATAGCGGCCCGGTGCCAGGACCGCGCACCCGCCGCCGAAATTGCGATCGGCGCAGATCTCCCAAGCGCCGCCCTCGACGATCGCGGATTGGGGACGGTCGTTGTAGTTGACGCTGCCGAAGTTGGCCAGCGAGCGATCGGCCGCGACTTCGCGCCCGCCAAAATCCTCGTTCGCATAAAACGTGATGCCGGAACTGGCGCGCGACGGCGTCGGCGCCATCGCGGTCGGACCGGCAGCTACCATCCGCGCCGAACTGATGCGGGTCGTCCAGCCGGCCAGTGACGGATAGCGTCCCGGCGCCAACGTGGTGCAGCCGCCGCCGAAGTCACGGTCGATGCAAAGTTCCCAGGAGCCGCCCTCCACGATCGCCGATTGCGCGCGATCGTTGAATTCCAAAGAGTTGAAATTGGACGTGTTGCTGTCCACCACGACTCTACGGCCGGTGAAATTGTCGCCTTCAAAAAGCGTCACGCCGGCCATTGCTGCAGAGGAGCCTAGTATCGTTACGCCGAGAATGAGATTTCGCATGGGTCGGTTCATTGCTGTTTACTCCTGGTTCTTGCTTGCGGATAAAGGCCTTGCGCGAATCACGCTCAGCCGACGGTGTTGTGTTTCACACTCTATGCGCCTGCACTGCAATGCGTCTGTTCGTTGGCGCACTCTGTGCTCGATGGTTCGCATCGCCACCGGCTGGGCGCCCGGGTCACGGGGAAAGACTTTGGCGGCATCAAAGAAAATCTGCACCTGGCCCGCGAGCGGGTCCGGCATGCCAGCGGCGCCGCCGCGGTAGTGCACCGGCACGATCTGCTCCGCAGCGGTGGTGTTGAAGCGTTCGGTGAGCCGGCGCGTCACGGCGCCCGGCCCCACGCGAAACCGCGTTGAGCCGGCCGGGATCTTCTTCGCATGGTCGATCAGTTCGCCGATATTCTTTTTCGGCACGCCGGGGTTCGTGGTCGGTACGCAGGGGCAGTCGCGGTCGATCGAGGCTGCCCGACACAATGGCGCGGCGCCTGCGAGCGCCGCGTGTGCCGATACAATGCGTCGCCGGAGCGCCTTCAGTCGGACTTGCTGCTGGCGATGAAATGAAAAAGCGCCTGGTCGTTATCGAACAGACATACGGCCCTGGGCCGCGACGCGAACGCGACGCTGGCCCCTATCGCACACACCGGCGCGCCCGGGATTGCAGGGTTTGCGCTGTGCAATCGATTTTTCCGGCTATCGATACAAGCAGCGCCGGCTACCGTGTCCAGGCCTTGAATGTCGGCGCTGGATTTCGGCAAGCTACTCAGATCAGCCCGGGGGCGGTCAAATGCTCCGCTTTGTGTTCTCGCGCGGCCGCAAATTCGCCGCCACACGGGCTGGTACTTTCCACTTGTGCAAGCGCCGGCATGCGTGCGAACAACCAGCGCGTTGCATCGTCTTCCGACAGCGGCTTCGCGAACAGGTAGCCCTGCCCCTTGTCACACCGAAGGCGCGCCAGCTCATTTGCCTGGCCTGCGGTTTCGATGCCCTCGGCAACGGTCCCCATGCCCAGGCTGTCGGCGACGAGGATGGTGGCCTCGATGAGCACCCGGTGGTGCCGACTCGACTCGACCTGGCTTACGAACGAGCGGTCGATCTTGACAACGTCGACCGGCAACTGATGCAGACAAGCCAGAGACGAATAGCCGGTGCCGAAATCGTCGAGCGCAACAATCACACCCAGTGCCTTGATCTCGTGCAGGCGCGCAAGCACCGATTCGTCCTGCGCGGCAAGGCTCTCGGTGACTTCCAGTTGCAAATCCATGGCCGCCATCCCGCTGCTGTCGAGGCACTGGCGTACCATGTCCGCAAGCGCTGGATCGGTCAGTTGCGCGCGCGAGACATTCACCGACATCGTGCGCGGCGCACTCTCCCCGAGCAGGCGCTTCCACCGGACCGCCTGGCGGCATGCCTCGCTCAACACGAAGCTCCCAAGAGCGCCGATCAGGCCGGTCTCCTCGGCGACACCGATGAACTCGATCGGCGGCACCGTTCCGCGTAGCGGATGACGCCACCGCACCAGCGCCTCCATGCCGGTGCATTGCCCGTTGGCCAAGGCAACGATCGGCTGGTAGACGACATACAGCTCGCCATCGGCCAGGCCGCGGCGCAGATCGGTCTCCATGGTGCCGCGCAGCGCAGCGCGCTCTTTCATCGCCGGCTCGAACAGGGCATAGCGCGCACCGCCGGCGCTTTTGGATTCCCGCATCGCCAGGTTGGCGTCCTGGAGCGTCGAATCGGCGTCGCCGCCTGCCTGCGCCGCCAGCACCACTCCCATGCTGGCGCTTACATGTACATGATGCTCGCCGATGCGATAGGGCTTGCCCAACGAGTCGATCAGCCGTTGGGCGATGCGATGGATGTCTTCGGCGTCCCGCAAACCCTCCATCACGACAACGTATTCGTCGCCACCCAGCCGCGCGGCAGTCAGTTCGAGCGCGGTTGCGCGACCCAGCGCGTCGCCGGGGCGAAGCATGCGTGAGAGACGGCCGGCCATCAGACGCAGCAACTCGTCGCCGACGGCCTGGCCAAGCGTGACGTTGACCTGATTGAAGCGGTCGACGTTGATGAACAAGACCGCGAATTGCCAGTCGGGGTCCATGCGCGCGCGCTCCAGGTCATGCGTAATCCGCTCCAGCACGACGGCCCGGTTGGGCAGCGCGGTCAGGCCATCGGTGCGCGACACGTCCCGCAGCTTGGTGGCCAGGCGCTGCTGCTCCTGCGCGGCCGCAAGGGTGACATCGGCCACCGAGGCCATCAGTGTCGCGGCGTCGAGCTTGAGCAGCCGGACACTCAAGGTCTGCGGCGCCGGGTTTCGCGCCGGGTCGGCACGCAGCGTTACGGTCAGCCCCTCGCAAATCGATTCTCCAGGCCGGTCATGGGACGCGGCCTGCTTTTGGAGGTTGGGTGCGAATGGCGCCAGCGCGTGGAACAAGTTGACCAGATTGCCGTCCGGCGCCAGCGGCATCAGCAACGCAGCCGCCATCGGGTTGATCATCGTGATCTCTCCGTCCACCGTGGTCTGAAGCAGACCAATCGGCGCCTGGTACATGAACTGGAGCAATGCGTCGTAGGCCGTGTTGTCCGTGGTCATCGCGCACCCCTGCCGCGGGTCGACATTGCCGATGGGGCGAAGCCGGCGCGCCAGCACTCCACCCGATTGCGTCCATTGGCCTTGGCCGCATACATCGCGCTATCGGCGCGCTTGAGCAGATCGTCAAGCCCCGCGTCACCGGCTTCCATGCCTGCCACACCCGCGCTCACCGTGTAGCTGATCGGAACACCGTCGACGGAAACCGGCTTGGCGGCGACATGCCGGCGCAGCCGATCCGCGACGGCGCGCGCTTCGTCGATCGCAGTACCGGGCATCAGGACCACGAATTCCTCGCCGCCGAAGCGGGCGACGATATCGGGCGGGCGGAATGTCGCTGACAGGCCCGCCGCCAGGTGGCGCAGCACGGCATCTCCGGCGGCGTGGCCATGGGTGTCGTTTACCAACTTGAAATGGTCCGCGTCGAAGGCTACCGCTGAAATCGGGAACTGCGTGTCGGCGCCGCGTTCCATCACGGTAGCGGCCGATGCGAAGAACGCGCGCCGGTTGGCCAAGCCCGTCAGGTGGTCGCAGGAAACAGATTTCCTCAATGCCTCGTTGGCTTCACGGTGTTCGCTGATGTCGCGGATGATCAGGCTGTAGGCGCGTTCCTCGCTTGCCGTCTCACCCAGGTCGTGCAGTGGCGCAATCAGGCAGCTGCCCCAGTAGCGCCCGCCATTGGCTCGGGGCAACCAGCCTTCTTCAAGATTCCAGCCGCTGAGATCCGCGTCGAGCAAGCGCGCCATCGCCCGGGACCCGCGTTCGTCGTCTTGCGGACACAAGCGCGCATACGAATGCCCGACCACCGCGTCGGCCGCAAAACCGGTCACCTTCATGACGCCTGCGTTCCAACCCTGGACCATCCCCAGGCGGTCCAGGGAAAGCAGGGCGTAGTCGGTGATGCCGGTGACGATGGTGTTGATCCAGGCCTGGCTATGCCGCAGCTGGCGCTCGCGCTTCTCGGAAAGTGAAATATCGTCGAGTACCGC
>CAYYFR010000328.1:0-4903 GCA_964470865.1 uncultured Burkholderiales bacterium
CAGCCGGCCCATGTAGGTCACCGAGGCCGGCTGCACCAAGTAGTCTACGCAGCCCGCCACCCCGCTCAAGGGAGCGCCAGTGGCATCGACACACGCGCTTTTCATGTCGCGATAGTCGAGTGCGAACACCAGACGTGAGGTGTACTCGCCGGAGCGCGCGAACAGGTGGTTCCAGCGCACCGAGCCGATAGCGCCTTTGCCAACGATGCCGATGGTGCCGCCCAAGGCCGGCGAATTCGAGGGTGTGCCAATGGTCGATTTGGCGTACAGCAACTCCAGACTGTCGCCAAGCTTGTAGAACGGAATGCGGTAGCCCAGGCTCCAGATATCGACCTTCACGCCGGGCGGGGGTTGCGGCGCCCCGGTGTAAGCCAGGGTGGCGACATGATCACGGTTGAACAGGTTGGCGTGCTGCAAGGCCACACCGATGCGATGCTGGCCGGTGGCGCTGTTGCCGGTGTTGTCAATGGTCAGGAAGCCGCGATAGGGTCGCTCGTCGCTGACCTTCACGCTGGCATCGAGATCGCCTTCCCTGGCACCCACACTCAACACCACTTCGACCTGCTTGGCCGGGTTTTCGTTGGAAAGCTGGATGCTTTCAGACATGGCGCGCGCATTCGGCACCTCGCCTACGATCAGCGACGGCAGGCCGGCCAGCACATTGGCGCTGGAGAAATGCGCGTTACCTTCGACCACGACGCGCGCGATGCGGCCTTCGACGACCTTGAAACGCACGCGGCCGCCTGCGACTTCCTGCTCGGGCAGTTGCACTGATACCGAAGTAAAGCCGCGCGCACGATAGGCCGCTTCAAGTGCCTCCAGGGCGCGCTGGATATCGCCGAAATCCCGCTGTGCGCCGCGGTGCGGAGCCAGTGCGCGTTCCAGTTCGGATGGCGGCAGCAGGGTGTTGCCAACGACTACGTAGTCGCGAATGTCGAAGCGTGGCGTCTGCGCGAAAACACTCGCGGTGCCCGCAAGCAGCACCACGAGCATCAGACCGCGAATCCCCTTGCAACCGAGCATGCTCCATCCCCCCCTTGCGCAGCATGCAGAAGATGGCAGAAAACCTCTGACCTGCATAGGGTTTGGCAGATTTCACTTGAGGTTTTGCGCAAAAACGTTGCCGCACTGCAACGCTTGGATAGTGTGACGCTCAGGCGCGCCCGGCACGCCACAGCATGAGCAAGGCCAGCAATACGAACAGCAAGGCCGGCGCCACCGCTGATGCAAACGGTGGCCAGGTGTTGATCGCGCCGAGATGGGCAAACAGGCTGTTGAGCAAGTGGAATACCAGGCCCAGCATGATGCCGGCGAAAATCTTAAGCGAGATGCCGCCGGAACGGGCGTTCATGTAGGCAAAGGGCAGGGCCAGGCCCATCATGACCAGTACCGCCAGCGGATACACCGCCTTTTTCCAAAGCGCGATGTCGTAGCGGTCGGTGTTTTGCCGATTGTCCGCCAGGTGGCGGGTGTAGCGATACAGGTTGGCGATCGACATCTTGTCGGGTTGCACCAGGAGCACGCCCAGGATGTCCGGGTTGAGATCCGAGGTCCAGACATATTCCGCGGCCTTCTCGATGCGACTCGATAGCCCGCCCTGCCCGAGTACCGTGCGCGTCACATCGATCAGGCGCCAGCTGTTGGGCGGCAGATACTCCCCCTGTTCTGCGAAGCTGATCGACTGCAAGCGGTAATCCCTGTCAAATTCGTAGATCTTGACGCCAACCAGACGCGAGTCCGGCTTGACCTCGCGCACGTTGACGAAGCGAAAATCGTCCTTGACCCACAATCCTGAACGAAATTCCTGGGCGATCACCGAAGTCAGCGCTTTCAGGCGCAGCGCCTGCGCAGCACGTTCGGCCTGCGGCGCCACCACCTCGCCAAACGCGAAAGTGATGAGGGCGAACAGCAAACCGATACGCAGCACCATCGTCAGGGAGCGCCAGGTCGACAGGCCCGAGATGCGCATCACTGTCATCTCGGAATGTGCGGCCAGCTGGGCCAGGGCGTATACCGCGCCGATCAGCGCGGCGATCGGCATCAACTCGTAAACATGGCCGGGCACGGTCAGCAGCACGAACAGGGCCGCGTGCTGCAGGCGGTAGTCGCCCTTGCCGATGTCGCCCAACTCGTTGATCAGGTCGAAAAACGCGAACAGCCCGAGAAACGCCACCAGCACCAGCAGGGTGGCCGAAATGATCTCGCCTGCGATGTAGCGGCGCAGGACCCTCATGCACGTGCAAACGCCCGGAACACCGAATTGACGGCGAGCCGGCGAAAGAACAAGCCCAGCAGCAGCAGTACCATCGCCACATGCACCAGCCACCATGCCGAGTAAAAGCCCACCCGCCCCTGGGCAACCCATGCCTGGGTGATGCTGATGCTGTTGCTGTAGACCAGGTAGATCAGGAAGGCGAGCACCAGATTGACTGAACGCCCGACCCGCGGATTGACGAACGCCAGCGGTATCGCCAGCAGCGACAAGGTCAGGGCCGACAAGGGCAGGCCGATGCGCCACAGGAACTCGCCCTTGTTCGGATTGCTGCGCGCAGCCAGCAAGTGCGCGGTGCTCAGCTGCTTGGGCGTGGTTTCAGGTTCGACCCGCTCGGATTTCTGCTGCACCCGCACCGAATAACGCTCGAAATCCATCGATTTGAAGTCCAAGCGCCCGGCTTCGCCCTCGTAACGGCGGCCACTGACCATCACCAGGAACTTGTCGCCGTTGGGGGCGATTTCGGTGAAGCCGCGCCGACTTACCATCACGCCCAGCTTGCCCTGCTGCACCGAGCTTATGAATATGTTCTGCACGTTGGCCGCATCGCCTTCGACGGTCTCGACAAAGAAAACCCGGTCGCCACCGGCGGACTCCTTGAAGGCGCCCGGCGCGATGCGCGCCGCATCATCGCGCGACTCGACGTTTTCCTTGTAGCGCGCGGCCTGATTACTGGCCCACGGCGAAACCCCCAGGCTCAAGGCCGCCACGATGAATACAAACGGCGCGGCGAAGCCCAGCACCGGGCCGATCCACGCGGTCAGCGACTGACCGCTGGCGAACCAGACCACCATTTCCGAATCCTTGTACTGGCGCGAAACCACCAGCATCACCGACATGAACACTGTCAGCGACAACAGTACCGGCAGATAGTTGAGCGCCGAGAAACCGAGCAAGGCGATCACCGCTTCGGAGGCCAGCTTGCCGCTGGCGGCATCGCCCAGCAGCCGGATCGACTGGGTGGTTGCCATCACGGTGAACAGGGTGACAAAAACAGCGCCGGCTGCCTGTGTCAGTTCGCGCTGCAAGGCGCGGCGAAAAATCATTTCAAGGGTTCCCGGTCGATCCGATGCCGCACGGCAGCGGTTCGGGGCTTTTCATCGATTCAAGCCGGCGCGACGCGTCAGCGCACATGTCGCGCGGCATGCCAAAAATCCGAAAAATGGGCTAAACAGGCAAAATTTGGATTTTTCGCCGGAATCGCGTCATAATCCGAATTCATCGAACCGGTTTTCGGGCAAGGAAAGAAGATGGAATTTAGCATAAAGAGCGGCAGTCCCGAAAAGCAGCGCAGCGCCTGCATCGTAGTCGGCGTGTTCGAGCCGCGCAAGCTCACGGGCCCGGCCGAACTGATCGACAGCGCCAGCAAGGGCTACCTGTCCGACATCGTGCGGCGCGGCGACATGGAAGGCAAGTCAGGGCGCACCTTGCTGTTGCACAACGTGCCCGGCCTCCTGGGCGACCGCGTATTGCTGGTCGGACTGGGGCGGGAAAAGGACTTCCGCGAACGCGAATACCGAGAAGCGGTGCGTGCGGCGGTCAAGACGCTCGACGAAACCGGCGCCTTCGATGGCTCGATCTACCTGACCGAGGTGCCGGTGCGCAAACGCGACGTGGCCTGGCGCGTGCGGCAGGCCACGCTCACCGCGATCGACACGGTATATCGCTTCGACCGCATGAAAAGCAAGAAGGAGGAAGTGCGGCGCCCGGTGCGCAAGCTCACCCTGATGGTCGAGCGGCGCAATGAACTGGGGCCGGCCGAAGCGGCCATGCGCGAAGGCGAGGCCATCGGCCAGGCGGTCGCGCTGGCCAAAGACCTGGGCAACCTGCCGGGCAATGTGTGCACGCCCACCTACCTGGCGGAGCGCGCCCAGGAAATGGCCAGGGCCGTTGGCTTGAGTTGCGAAATTCTCGAACGCAGCGACTGCGAAGCGCTCAAGATGGGCTCTTTCCTGTCGGTGGCCAACGGTTCGCGCCAGCCGCCCAAGTTCATCATTCTCGAACACAAGGGCGGCAAGACCGGCGCCAAGCCGGTGGTGCTGATCGGCAAGGGCATCACCTTCGATACCGGCGGCATTTCGCTGAAAGCCGGCGAAGGCATGGACGAGATGAAGTTCGACATGTGCGGCGCGGCCTCGGTGATCGGCGCGATGCAGGCGGCAGCCACGTTGAAACTGCCACTCAATCTGGTGGCGCTGGTCCCGAGCACTGAAAACATGCCGGGCGGGGCGGCCACCAAACCCGGGGACATCGTCACCAGCATGTCCGGGCAGACCATCGAAGTACTCAATACCGATGCCGAAGGCCGGCTCATCCTGTGCGACGCGCTCACTTATGCCGAACGCTACGAGCCGGCGTGCGTGGTGGACGTAGCCACCCTGACCGGTGCCTGCGTGGTGGCGCTGGGACATGTCGCCACCGGTCTTTACAGCAACAACGACGGACTGGCGCGCGAGTTGCTGGCCGCCGGAGACGACGCACACGACCGTGCCTGGCACATGCCATTGTGGGACGATTACCAGGAGCAACTGAAGTCGAATTTCGCCGACATGGCCAACATCGGCGGGCGCCCGGCGGGCAGCGTCACCGCTGCCTGCTTCCTGTCGCGCTTCGCGCGGAAGTTCGAATGGG
>CAYYFR010000329.1:0-4900 GCA_964470865.1 uncultured Burkholderiales bacterium
GCTCTTCGCGGGCGACGAGGAGAAGGCGCAAGAACTGCTGCGCAAGGCACTTGATGCCCGGCCATCGACCCCGACGCCGGCAGCGGTGCCTCCCGTGGACGTTCTTGGCGGAAGGTGGATCGGAGAATCGCGGCCAAAGGTGCATTGAGGGAATTCCAGCGCGACTACTCCCGGCTGGTCGAAGACCCCGAGCTCGCAACGCTGTCGGACATGCGGATCAATTCGTAGGTAACAGGGCGGCACGACCATGGTACCCAAGCGATACGCGCGACCGGCCGTGCGCTCTACGAGAAATTCGGTTGGTCGGCGACCACGACGGAGCGTCCTCGCCCCGGCAACCCCCTCGACAACGCGGGCCGACAAGCTGAAAGCCAAACAGGAACTAAGACGTATGGCACTTACTTAAGAGAAAACCCTTCACAATCAATGCTATGCAAACGCTCTTTTCGCCTCGAATTGTTATCGCGCTAGGCACAGCTATCCGACGATTGGCAGGCTGGCGAAAATCCCCTCGGGTGAAGGCATGCACGGCGCTCTCCCAACTCATTGAATTCAATCCACATTTTCCTTAAGTAAGTGCCATTCGAACTAAGACCCCGTGCAGGGCCGCGGCATCGCGGCCCTGCAACCGACGATCGAAAGCACGTCCGAGACTCACTACACTGTTCGCCCAGGGCACGATGCCCCGCTCGGGCGCCGGCGTAATGTTATGATGGATATTCATTGAATATCCATGAGGATTCCGCCATGCCCGCCACTATCGCCCGCTGGGGCAACAGCACCGGGGTGCGTATCCCTTCCGATGTATTGCGCAAATCCGGCCTCAAACCGGGCGATCTGGTTGAGGCGGAGGCGCGCCCCGACAATTCAATCTTGATCCGGGCCGTCAAACCAAGCCGCACCCGCGCCGAGACCGTCGCTGTTGTGACCGCGATGATCGCGTCGATCAAGCCGTCAACTCTGCCGGACGCCGCGCAGCATGACGGCGCGCCGGCGGGAAGTGAAGTGTGGTGAACCGCTACGTCCCTGATCGCGGGGACGTGGTCTGGATGGATTTTTCACCACATGCCGGGCGCGAACAGGCGGGGCGCCGGCCTGCGCTAGTGCTGTCGTCGAGAGCGTACAACCGCAAAACCGGACGTTGCCTGGCGTGCCCTGTCACTTCGCGGATCAAGGGCTATCCATTCGAGTTGCGCTTGCCGGCGGCGTGTGCGGTGCAGGGCGCGGTGCTGGTCGATCACGTGAAGAATCAGGACTGGCAGGCGCGCCGCGCCGAGCGGGCCGACACGGTTTCCGAGGATTTTGCGGATCAGGTGGCCGATCTTGTCGATGCGCTGATGCGGGGGGCATAGGCGTCAAAAACGTTGTCCCCAAACTGTTTTCAGGAATCAATCATCCGTGACTTTCAATACCAGCTTGCCGAAATTCCTTCATGGCAGCGGCAACCTCTATCGCGATTTCGGCTACGACGATGCCGATGCGCGCTTGTGAATCACAGAGCCGACGCGCGCACAGATTCTTCAGGATCCCCCGTAGCAAGTTCGTCGGGTTCAAGGCACACGAATGCATTGAGGCAAGGTAACTATTCAGCCCCTCTGAAAACGTCGATTTTCCAGCTGATTTTTGACACCACTTGGAAATGGCTTCAGAGTGTAGAGAGTTTGCGGCGGCAAAGTATTTCTCCCAAAATAGGGGCTTCCCAGAGAGGCTGAACAGTTACGAGGCAAGGGAGAAATGCGATGCCCGTCCACACATTTTCGAGTCGTGACTTCATGCTGCCATGATCGCCGCTACCGCCGTCGAACAGGTATTGCTGTGGTCACCCGCAACGAGGCGGACTTCGTCGATACCGCGGCGCGGGTGTTGAGTCCGTGGACTTTCGTCGCTCAACGCTGATTGGCGGTAGCGTTTTTCGGGAGTGCTCGATCAGCGCCGTTGCCTTTGCGCACCGCACTGAGCGCCGATCCCGGTCAGCTTTGAACGACGCAAATTTTGAAGGAGAAGCGCCATGTCTACCGGACAAGTCTGGCTGACCAACACCCTCGGCGGCACCATGTGGAGCCCTGCTCTCCCAAGTGCTGCGCGTGGTGGTCCAGCTGCTGGTGACTAGCGTGCGAAGGAAACGAGTTTTACCCGGAGTTGCTACACTCGTTACGTTTTGTATGACCGCGACCGCCATGAGAGGCAGTGCAATGCATACGTCAGCCGCAATCGATGTGCCGGAAGAGGTCCTGCTCAGTACCCAAATGAGCGCGGAAGGAATTGGCGAGCGCGCGAAAATCGAAACCGCATTGGCTCTTTATCGCGAAGGGCGGCTTTCGTCCGGGCTCGCCGCCAAATGGGTCGGCGAATCACGCGTGAACTTTCTGCTGCGGGCCTCGGCTGCTGGTATTTCCCTGCTCGACGATACCCGCGACGACTTCGAGCGCGAGCGCCAATTGCTGTGATATTTTGCAACACCACGCCGTTCATCGCATTGTGCGCAATCGGGCACCTGGAATTGCTGCCGGCACTGTTCGGACAAGTTCACGTTGTGGAACCCGTCGTGCGGGAATGTGCGGCGGGAGGCGTGATCTCGGTGCCTTCGCTCGACTCGCTTTCCTGGGTAGTAGTCGAACCCGTGTCTGCGGATGATCCGGAACCCATGATCACGCAATTGGACGAGGGAGAGAAGTGGACGATCCACGCCGCGCTCAAGGGTCGCGCGGAGTTGCTACTCATCGACGAGCGGATTGGACGCAACATCGCCGAGCGTCTCGGCCTGAAGGTGACTGGTACGCTGGGAGTCCTGCTCCTGGCGCGGCAGCGCGGCCTGATCGAATCCTTTTCGCGAGAAGCCTTCCTGATGCGCGATCACGGCCTGTTCTTCAATCCGGCATTGATTGCCCGGCTGGCGGCTTCCATAGGCGAGAACTGACGCGCGTGGCGGCTTCGCCCGACAAGCCACATGGGCTCGATTACTCGTTGACCCTGCACGGACCGGACGGCGAGCGCCTCGTCGGTTTCGACAATGCCCATCGCGTGGGGGATCAAAGGCGAGGCGATCCTTAAGGACCATAGGCACCGATTGCGAACGATCAAGGGCTATGAATATCGGGATGCGGCGACCCTGCTGTCCGATCTTTGGGCGGTGGTAGATGCGATGTTGCGTGAACCAGGAGTAATTCCATGACAACCCTGAAGGTCGGTATTGCGAGCTACGATGACATGAAAGCGCGCACGCTGGCGGTGGCCGGCGGCGCGCAGCGGGTGGCCCGTGGCGACCCGAAGGTCTGGTTCGTTTCCACCGAATCCTTCGCCAAGGTTCTGTCCGCCGGTAACCGGGACTTGTTGCGTGTGATCGCCGAGCAGGCTCCCGGTTCCCTGGATGAACTTGCGCGGATCACGGGCAAGGCAAAGTCGAATCTCTCCCGGACACTCAAGACCATGGCTGGTTACGGCTTGATCAGCCTGGAACGAGGGGAGCGGGGGAGGATTACGCCCAGAGTTGCTCACGACCGGGTGGAACTGGTCCTGCCGCTGACGTCGGCAGGTTCTTGAGGCACATGTCGACCCGCTCGCCGACTGAACATGCGCGACTCGCCGACCCCATGGTCGAAAGCCAGGATGGCGCTCCACTTACCGACATCGATCAAGTCTGGATCCGGCTTGCGCAGCAACGTGCGGACGAGATTCGCGCAGGCACCGCGAAGACCCATGACGCCGACGAAGTCATGGCGGCGGCGCGTCGCGTCATCGGTCGGTGAGAATCAGGCTCCATTGTGTAACGTAGCAAGACGTTAAAGTTGCGGTGTGCCACTACGCCGCGAGCCGGACCCGCGTCAAGCTCGGTCGATAGTGCGCACCAGGATCGGCCAGTACTTCTTGCCGTGGCCGGCGTCGATGGTCTGCTTGAGGACGCTTTCGATAAGTTCCGCACCGCGCGCCGCAACATCGGTTTCGCCGGCGAGCTCAAGGGCATAGAGGATGTCCTTGTGCGCATATTCGGTGGAAAAGGCGGCTTCGGGAAACACGCCCGGCAGCATCGACTTCATGCCGTGATTGCGCAGCGCGAAACTGTCGGCGGAGCCCTTGGCCAGCGTGGAAAACAGCAACGCAGGCTCCAGGCCCACCCGGCGCCCGATGGCCATGGCCTCGGCTAAGGCGTTAACGGTCTGCATCAGGACCATGTTGTTGAGAATCTTGACCGCCTGCCCGGTGCCGGCCGCGCCGCAATGCGTGACGTCGGAGGCGAAACAGCGAATCAGCGGCAGCAGGCGCTCGTACACGGCGGCGTCCGCGCCCACCATCACACTGAGCGTGCCTTGCTGTGCCGCTTCGCGGGTGCGGGCGATCGGCGCGTCGGCGAATGCGGCGCCGCGCGCGGCGAATGCGCTCGCGCCCACCGATGAAGCGCCATTTCAAACTGCCAGCGCCGACAATGTGCCGTCGCGGACGTGCGGTAGCGCTGCGGCGATCGGCGAGAAGTAGTAACGGCCGAGGCGAGCGACGAGCGGGCGCATCGCCAGGCAGCCCGGTACGTCCGGGTGCTGCTTGCGCGCATCTACGAGGTGCCAGTCGCGATTGCGCCGATAGCTGTATGGGCCTACAGTTACGTGTCCCGATCACCCGATCCGGACTGTCATGCCTGCCGCCGCCGCTTGCGCGCCACCGCGCAGTGCCGTCTACCGCCGTCGCCAGCCCGAGCGCACGCTGCTCTATCGCACGGTGCAGACCCATCTTGCCACCTGGCTGGCGTTTTAGAATGATGGCGCCGGGGCGAGCGCGTCCGCAGTCACCGAGCGGGAATTCCGCCGTTACCTCGAGTGCGGCATCGTAGCCCACGGTTTTGCCCGTGCTCGCTGCGGCGACTGCGGACATGATTTCCTGATCGCTTACTCCTGCAAGTGTCGCGGGGTCT
>CAYYFR010000330.1:0-4884 GCA_964470865.1 uncultured Burkholderiales bacterium
GTTCCAGGGCCATGGCATGCGGTTGAACTCCTGGGCCACCGATACCACTTCACGTTACCGGCCAGAGGCGCGCGGCCGTTTCGCCAGCCGCGAAGCTGGCAAAACCTGCCAGGTCGGTAATCGGCTGGACCACGGCACGCGACAAGCTCCAGCCCCGCACCAGAGCCAGTGCCAGGACGCCCAGGCTGATCATCAGGTTGCGCTTGAGCCGGGCCTCATATTTGGCGAATACATCGACTTCGGGCATGCCTGCGATCACGCGCGACTCCAACCCGGGTAGCGTGACGAAAGTTTAGACCCGCCTGACGCCATCGAAGCCGCCCGACGCGCGCGTAACTGGGTCGGAAATTTTCATAGTATCTCTGGTGGTATCATTGAAGCATGACGCGAGCCGATAAGACTCTGGCGCAGATGAAGGCCAATTCGCTTGATTGGCGCATTGATTCCCTCAAAGCTGTCGCCGGCAGTCGCGGCATCGAGTGGCGCGAACCATCGGCAGTCACACGGTGTTTCGCCATTCGAACGGGGCGAAGCTGAGCTTGCCTGCAAAGCGACCGATCAAGCCGATTTACATAAGAAAATTCGTGAAACTCGTTGAGGAAGGTATAGGCGAATGAAAAGGCCAGAGTTGAACTACCCGTTCGAGATTCTGCCCTTGTCCAGGGACGAAGGTGGTGGGTACGCCATCACATTCCCGGACCTGCCCGGTTGCCGGTCCGACGGCGCGACGCCAGAGCAGGCGATCGAGCACGGGCGCCTGGCGCTGGCCGACTATCTGGCGGTCGCGACTGAATTCGACGATGCGATTCCGCCACCCTACTCCTCGTTGAGTGGGCGTTTTGTGCAGCGTGTTCCGCGCTCGTTGCATCGCCAACTCGTGGATGCGGCAAAGACCGAAGGGGTGTCGCTCAATACGCTGGTGGTGTCATTGGTCGCCGAAGGGCTTGGCCGACGCCGCGCCGGGCATCCGTCTCCGGCTGCCGGTCCGGGCCGGCGCGTGGCGAAGCGGCAAACCGCCTGAATCAGTGTCCGCCAGCGCGCAATTGAAGCTTGCCGCCGAACCTGTCATCGCCAGCCGTCAGTCTTGTCGCCGACGGACCACTGCGAAGGACAGGAATTCCAATGTCATTTCTGGAATAATCCGGCCAGACCGGTCTGCGTCAATCGTTGATTTGGCACCGAAGACGCCCCCGACAAGCCCCCGAAACCCTGCCCGGCATCGGTTGCGTTTGCGGATTGATTGCGCCTGATCCACGGCCCGGCATCTCCCAAAGCGGCGGCCCCCGCGCCGGCCGCGGACGCGGCGCTTGCTTAGGCTCACCCAGGTGACAGGGAACCGCCCGGATCACCGCCGCTTCGGTGATGAAGGCGATGATCCGCATCGCGCCACCGCATCTGGGCCACAGCAGGGGCAGCACCTCGTAGATGCGCGCCAGCAGCAGCGCCCGGACGTAGCAGGCTGCCTGACGATGCGCCAGCTCGTCGGTCGCGTCGGCTGGTTGCGAGAGTGGAATCGGCAGTCGTAGGAACAACGCCTTCGCTCGGCGGCGCCAGTGCGGTGACCGATGACAAAACGTCGTGATTTCATCAAGAATGTACCGTTCGAGGAGCCTGCCGCCGGTGGTGCTCGCGGTAGCGTACGCGGCCGTGGATGACCGGTCGCTATTTGCGGGTAGCGGCGAAATCATGATGGGTCCGGCACGAAGTTCCGCTCCCCTGCCCAATGATTGAAATGATCCTGAAGCTCAGACGGAAGTTCAACGACGAAATCGACATTCAAGGGGTAGGTGTCGGCCAGGAAGTAACGCACCGCGTCCAGCAATACGGCCCCTTGACGCGCATCTTTTTCCTTCTTTGAGGCCTTGCGCTCGGGCTTTTGGGCGAGCCATATCTTGTGCAAAGCCATCCAGCGCGGGTCCGGGACGTAAAGGGGGCCGCGCGTCCCCGTGGTGTCGCGACGACCGCGCTTATCGGTCTCCCGCGCAAAAGCCACTCCTGTTCAACGAATGTGGCTATGGGGTCGAAGGCTTCCTCTGCGGGGAGTGGGTGACGGCTCGGTGCGGCCAGCAATTCGACCGCATAGCCGTCGTTTGCGACAGCTTGATAGGGCCTTCGGGGGTTTATTCGGTAGGTCGAATCGATGCTGTGCAAGATGTCGAGCAGCGCCCTGGGCTTTTGATCCTCGTTCGATACAGCGAGGAAGCGGGCTGCTTTCGAACCTCGGCGTCAGTTGCAGAAACGACTCAGGCATGAACGCTCGATGCGGCCCGCTCGTGCCGGAATATGGCGTCGCTCATCCACGCTGGCATGGAACTGGTCACGGACTTGAGCGCATCGAACTCGCTGTCTGAGAGTTTGCGCCGGATCTTCTCGATCAATGACGGTGTCAGTTCCGTCTTGCCGAGGTACCACATCGCGGCCAGGGCCAGCCCTGCAGGCCGACCCGCCAAGGCCAGCTTGCGCTGACAGACGTGCTTAAGACGAATTTCCATCTTGCCGACGCGAATGCGCCTGGACGGGCCGGAAGTCGAGAACACCGACTGGGTCGAGACTTGCGTAGTCAGTTCGAGTCGGCGAGCGGCTTCCGCGCCATGAATCTGGACGATGGACCCCGTGGTCTTGGCGATCGCCTCGGCCACCTTGATCGGTTCCGGCATCACGTTGCCCACGAAGCGGCTGATTTCAGGGCGTACAAAGACGCCCCGAGTCACGCGCTCAATGGCGCCCGCTTTGACCAGCCGGGATAGGGTCTGATCGACGGACGCACGCGTGCCGCATTCGAGGAAGGCTGCCGGGGTGAATGGCTCCCCGACCGGCATCCGTTCGATGCGCTGGCGAATCAACGCGGCAGTTTTGACAGTGGTATTCATGTATGAAATATCATATTCTTTTCTGACAAACTGCAAGAACCTCAATTCGTCTGGATCAACGGAAATTCCGTTTGGTTAAGCATTGAAGCGCTCAGACCGCTCGCTCGATATTCACGCAACCTATTGTTTTTATAAGTAAATAATGCCGAAAATGCAAGCCCCGATGTTACCGTAGCCGCCGAGTACGAACATCCGCATAGTCGACGACAGGGGTCGCAGGTGGCCTCTATCATCCCGCGCCCTTTCTCGTAAAATCTTTCACGCAACCGCTCGGCACGACATGCGGTGCAACCGAGGAGACCACCAACATGGAAGTACGCACCCAGATGCGCGACGCGGCGCGGCGCAATGCCGCACGCAGCGCGATCGTCGCCGGCAACCGCCGCCTGACTTTCGCCCAAGCCTGGGAGCGCGGCGTGCGCACGGCCAATGCGTTGCTGGCGCTGGGCCTCAAGCCGCAAGACCGTGTCGCCGTGCTTGAAGACAACTGCCTCGAAGCCTCCGACTTCTTCCTCGGCGCCGCCATCGCCAACCTGGTGCGGGTGCCGCTCTACCCGCGTAACGCGCGCGCCGCGCATGTGCACATGCTGGGCCACACCGGTTGCAAGGCGGTTGTCGTGGCGGAAAAGTACGCGCATGAACTCGAAGGGCTCAAGGCCGATTTGCCCGACCTGGCGCACTTGATCGTGCGTGATGGCGGTTACGAGGCCTGGCTCGCGAGCCATTCGAACATCGACCCCGATGTCGCCGTCGACCGCGAAGACAATTACATCATCCGCCACACCGGCGGCACCACCGGGCGCAGCAAGGGCGTGGCCTACACGCACCGCGCATGGCTGGCGGCCGGGCGCGACTGGTTCTACCTCTACCCGCCGGTATCGCCCGGCGACACCTGCCTGCACATCGGCCCGATCAGCCACGGCTCGGGTTACCTGTTCACGCCGATCTGGCTGGGCGGCGGCGCCAACGTGATGGTGGACCGCTTCGAGCCCAACCAGATACTCGAATTGATGGAAACGGAGAAAATCGCCTACCTGTTCCTGGTGCCGACGATGCTCAACGCGATCAACCGCATCTCCGGCATCGAGACGCGCAAGTTCCCGCATTTGAAATGCATACTGATTTCGGCGGCACCGATCGCCGACGACACCGCTCTCACCGCCCATCGCATTTTCGGCGACGTGCTGTATCAGGGCTACGGCCAGACCGAGGTGCTGCCGGTGGCGATGATGGGCCCGCGCCAGTGGTTCGCCACCGACGTGCCGGGCTCCAACCCGCTGCGCGCGTGCGGCATGCCGCTGCCCTATGCGCAGGTGCAGATCTGGGACGAGCACAATCGCCCGGTGGCGGCCGGTGAGGTGGGCGAAATCGTCGCCAGGGCCGATGGCCAGATGAAGGGCTTCTGGAACGACCCCGCAGGCACCGCCGAGCGCATGGTCGATGGCTGGGTCAAGACCGGCGACGTCGGCCGGCTCGACGCCAACGGCTACCTCTACATGCTCGATCGCGCCGGCGACATGATCATTTCGGGCGGCTACAACATCTATCCGGCGGAAGTCGAAAACGCGCTGCTCGCTCACCCCGAGGTCATCGAGGCGGCGGTGTTCGGCATTCCCGATGCGCGCTGGGGCGAGACGCCGTGCGCGGTGTGTTGCGTGAAGGCGGGCGCGACGGTGACGGCAGACGAGCTGATCGAACTGTGTGCCGCGCGCCTGGGCCGCTACATGCGGCCCGGCAAGGTGGTGCTGCAAACGGAATCCCTGCCCAAGACGCCGGTCGGCAAGATCAAGCGCAAGGACTTGCGCGAGCCGTTCTGGCAGGGGCATGAACGGCGCGTCGGGGGCACCTGAGTCGTCGTGCACAATAACAATTCTCGCTGCCACTTTTCCGAGTTCGTGACGGTAACAGCATGAAATGACGCGAAACATGAAACTGACCGACGAAGAACAGGACATCCTGGACGGCAAGGCCGGTCCCGTGCCGCAAGAGGCGCTTAAGCACCAGATGTAAGTGG
>CAYYFR010000331.1:0-4806 GCA_964470865.1 uncultured Burkholderiales bacterium
CGGCGCATTCCTCGCCTGGGCGGTGGCAGACTATGTTGCATCGCGCCGGCGCGATCGGGCGGCGGGCACCGTGTATGTCACGCTGGGCGCCTCGCGTGATGTCATTGCCGTCGTGGCCGGAACCGCCGGCTACCTGGTGTTCGCGCTCTGGCTGCACTTTTGGCTGATCGGGGTCAAGCCGTTCTGAACTGAAGTCCGCGAGTGTTCCTGGCGTACAGCCGTACAACGAATTTGTAAACCGACCCGGAAGCCTTGGACTTGGCGCCGCGACGCCATCCGCCATCGATCCGCCAGGCCAACCACAATCGCGCATGTCGCGCGATTGCCGCCGCGCACGCGGCTGGCGATAATGCCCCACCAGGGAGTAAAAATGTCGTTCGCGCAAACCGTTGAATGTGACGCACTCATCGTTGGATCAGGCGCCGCCGGCATGGCCTGCGCGATCAGCGCCGCCTTGGGGGGCCTGGAAGTGCTGATCGCCGAGAAAGAGCCGGTGTTCGGCGGCACTACCGCGCGCTCCGGCGGTTGGTTGTGGATTCCTGGTTCGGCATTGGCGCGCGAACGCGGATTCGTCGAAGCGCCCGGCGCGGCGCGGGCTTACCTGGCGCATGAGGCCGGCGCCAGTTTCAACGCCGCACGCGTCGATGCCTTCCTCGCGCACGCGGCCGAGGCGGTGGAGTTTTTCACCGCACGCAGCGCGCTCGAATTCGACATGCCGGTGGCTTTTCCGGACTATCACGCCGAGGCGCCGGGCGGCTCGCAGGCAGGGCGCTCGATCGTGGCCAAGCCGTTTGACGGGCGCGCACTGGGCGATCATATAAACCGGCTGGGGGCGGTGTTGCCGGAAATGACGGTGCTGGGGATCATGCTTGCCTCCGGGCGCGACGTGCAGCATTTCATGCGGGTCACGCGCTCGTTCGAATCGTTCCTGTACGTGGCAAAACGCCTCGGCCGCCACCTGCTGGACGTGCTGCGCCATGGCCGCGGCATGACGCTCACCAACGGCAACGCGCTGGCCGCGCGCCTGGCCAGGACGGTGTTTGATCTGCAGATCCCGCTCTGGCTTTCGTCGCCGGTGCAGAGCCTCATCATCGAAGCCGGTTGCGTGCGCGGTGCAGTGGTGATGCGCGAGGGCCGCGCGCTGCGCGTGCTGGCGCGGCGCGGGGTGGTGCTGGCCTGCGGCGGCTTTCCGGCCGATGAGAAGCGCCGCCGCAGCTTGTTCCCGCATGTCGCCGCCGGTATGGCACATGTCTCGCCCTCACCTGCGGCCAACACCGGCGACGGCCTGGCGCTGGGCGAATCCGCCGGCGGGGCCGTCGACACCACGCTCGCCAATGCGGCCGCCTGGACCCCGGTGTCGAAAGTGCCGCGCGGCGACGGCAGCACCGGCGTCATGCCGCACTTCATCGATCGTGCCAAACCCGGCGTGATCGCGGTCTTCGAAGACGGCCGCCGCTTCGCCAACGAGTCGCACTCGTACCACGACTTCGTGCAGCACATGGTGGCGGCGCTGCGTGCGCGTGGCCAGTCGCAGGCCTACCTGGTATGCGATCACCGCGCACTGCGCACCTACGGGCTGGGCGCGGTGGGGCCGTTTCCGGTGCCGATCGGGCGTCACCTGCGTTCGGGCTATCTGCTGCGCGGCCGCACGCTCGAAGAGCTGGCCACGCGTGCCGGCATCGATGCAAGCGCGCTCGCCGCCACCGTGGCCGGGTACAACCGTGAGGCAGCCAGCGGGCGCGACCCGCAGTTCGGGCGCGGCGCCACCATCTACAACCGCTTCCAGGGCGACCCGCTGATCAAGCCCAACCCGAATGTCGCGCCGCTGCTGCGCGCACCCTTCTACGCCATGCGCATCGAGGTGGGCGACATCGGCACCTTCATGGGCCTGATCACCGACGCCGCGTCGCGCGTGCAAGATACGCACGGCGCGCCGATCCCGGGCCTGATGGCGGTGGGCAACGATGCTGCCAGCATCATGGGCGGCAACTATCCGGGTGGCGGCATCACGCTCGGTCCCGCGCTCACCTTCGGCTACCTCGCCGGGCGTGCCCTCGCCGCGCAGGCCGTACCGGCGGAATTGCCGCGCAAGGCTGCCTGAGCTTGCGTCGCTGCCATTCGAACCACCAGCGCCGTGGAGGCGACGCTGTCCGTTGGTGGCCGAGCCGCCCAAGACACGGCTTGGCCGGGGGGCGACCAAGCTTGCGCGAAATGTCGCGGCGCCCGTCATCCTGAATCAGGGTTACATTTGCCGCTTCCACCATGTCGGTCTAACCGGGTGTACCGATGAAGCCTTTGCGCCATCCAGCCACGTGGCTGGCTATTCTGCTGCGCAACCTGAAACTGAAGGTTGATTGACCGCTTGTTTGTGCGCGCCACTTCTGTGTGGCGCGACCACGAGGAGTATCCAAATGGACCTGTCCGACAACCCCCTTGGCAGCATGCTTGGCGCCGCGCTCGAACTGCAGCGCCAAGCCTATTTCGCGCACCCTGTTCCCACCTTTGAAGAGCGCCGCGCCGATTTGCGCACCCTCAAGCGCTTCGTCCAGGAGAACAAGGATGCGCTGTGCGACGCGATCAGCGCCGACTATGGCCACCGCTCGCGCCATGAAACCCTGTTGGCCGAGATCGTTCCGGCTATCGGCGGCATCGACCACACCATCAGCCACCTGCGCGGCTGGATGAAGCCGCAGCGCCGTGGCGTCGATCTGCGCAGTTTCTTCGGCGCCAGCAACCGCGTCATTCCGCAACCGCTGGGCGTGGTGGGCGTGATCGTGCCGTGGAATTTTCCGATCAACCTGTCGGTGATTCCGCTCACCTGCATTTTCGCCGCCGGCAACCGCGCGATGGTCAAGATGAGCGAAAACTCGCGCCATCTGGCGCAGTTTCTGATCGAGCGCATGCCGGCTTATTTCCCGCCGCAGAAGCTGCAATTCTTCGACGAGACTGGCGCTGTCGGCGTCGAATTTTCGCGCCTGCCGTTCGATCATCTGCTGTTCACCGGGTCCGGCACCACCGGCCGCGCGGTGATGGCCGCGGCTGCGCAAAACCTGTGCCCGGTGACGCTCGAACTGGGCGGCAAGGCGCCGGCCATCGTGTGTGAGGATTTTCCCCTGCGCACCGCGGCCGAACGCATCCTCTTCGTCAAATGCCTGAACGCCGGGCAGATCTGCACCTCGGTCGACCATGTCTGGCTGCCGCACAGTGCGATCGACGGGTTCGTGGCGCTGGCCCGGGAAATCGTTCCCGAGCGCTACCCGCGCCTGGATTCGCCGGACTACACCACGATCATCGATGCCGCCTCTTTCGAGCGCCTGATCGGCATGCTCGAAGACGCGCGCGCACGCGGTGCCACCGTGCTGCCGCTACTGCCCGGCCCGGCCTTCGACCGCGCCAGCCGGCGCATCGCACCGCACATCGTGCTCGGTGCAGGGGATGACTGCCTGTTGATGCAGCGCGAAATCTTCGGGCCGATTCTGCCGCTGCGCGGCTATGCCAGGCTCGAAGAAGTGATCGAGTACGTGAATGCGCGCCCGCGCCCGCTGGCGATCTACCCCTTCAGCCACCACGCCGCCACCGTGCAGATGCTGCTCGATCGCGTCATGTCCGGCGGCGTTTCGGTCAACGACGGCTTGTTCCATGTCGGTCAGCACGACCTGCCCTTCGGCGGCGTCGGGGCTTCGGGCATGGGCCACTACCACGGGCGCGAAGGTTTCGAGACCTTCTCGAAGCTGCGCCCGGTGTTTTACCAGGCGCGCTTTTCGGCGCTTGCGTTCATGGCGCCACCCTACGGGAAATTCGCCGACCGCCTTTTGGGTTTCCTCTCGAAGTAGGCGAGTTTCAGGCAGGCATGGCATTGTGCCTGCCTGGGCCGCAACCGGATTAGCCGGGCAGGCAACGGGCTGCGATGTGAACAGCAAATGTAGTGCCGGCCACGCGGTTTCACAAGCACGCCGCCAGCCGCGCCGCCTGGTCGATGGCGCGCTTGGCGTCGAGTTCGCCGGCCTCCAGCGCACCGCCGATCACATGAACCTTGCGGTCCTCTGCCTCAAGTACATCGGCCAGCTCGCGCAAGGGCATCTGGCCGGCGCACAACACGATGCTGTCGCAGGCCAGCCATTCGGTGCTTTCGCGCTTTGCGCCGTGCGACACCAGCAAGCCCGCGTCGCCGATGCGTTCGTAGTTGACCGCGCCGATCATCTCGACCTGCTTCATCTTCAGGCTGGCACGGTGAATCCAGCCGGTGGTCTTGCCCAGGCCGCGCCCGAGGGTGCCGGCCTTGCGCTGCAACAGCATGACCTTGCGCGCCGGCGCAGTGGGCGCGCCGCCTTCAGGTGCCAGGCCGCCGCGCGCGATCGCTGGGTCGGTCACGCCCCATTCGCGGCGCCAGGCATCGGCATCGAGCGTAGTCGAGGTGCCGTGGTGCACCAGGAATTGCGCGACATCGAAGCCGATGCCGCCGGCGCCGATCACCGCGACTGTCGCACCGACCGGCTTGCGATGGCGCAATACGTCGATGTAGCTCAATACCTTCGGGTGTTCCTGGCCGGGGATATGCGGGTCACGCGGCAGCACCCCGGTGGCAATCACGATCTCGTCAAAGCCGTGCAGATCATGCGCCGCCACGCGCTGCCCGAGATGCAGGTGCACCCCCGTGTCGCCGATGCGCCAGGCCATGTAGCGCAGCATCTCGTGGAATTCTTCCTTGCCCGGTATCACCTTGGCCATGTTGAGCTGCCCGCCGATCTCGCCGGCGCCGTCATACAGGTGCACCTCGTGGCCGCGCTCGGCGGCGACTGTCGCCGC
>CAYYFR010000332.1:0-4791 GCA_964470865.1 uncultured Burkholderiales bacterium
TGCCGATCGCGGGTTGGTGGAATCCTGGGGCGAAGCGCTGGGCATTCGGGACTGGTTTCACTGGTTGGCGTTTCGCGCCTGACTCTCGGATTGCATGACTTGCGCCGCTAGAATGGCGCCATGGCAACCGATCGCCCGCTCACATTCGAAATCCCGATTGCCGACTTCGACCTTGGCTTGTTGCCGGCGACGGCGCGGACCATCGGCTCGCACGCATTCGAGGAGGCGGTGCTGACGTATTTCATGCGCCAGTACGCGGGCAAAGGGATCAATGCGGGCGTCGCTATGGACAACCGCGTCATTCGCGTCACGCTGTTTCCCGAGCACCCCCGAAGCCTGCTGGACCACGCCGTCGCGTTGATGCGCGAGGGCAAGCTGGACGAAGGGGCCGAGATTCTTGCGTGGATGCGTGAGAACGCTGAGCCGGGTGTCGGCGTGCTCTACAACCTGGGCATCGCGCATTCCGAGCGCGGACGGTTCCACGCGGCTATCGAGGCACTGAAGGCGTGTAGCGCCATCGATGCGAACTACGTGGACGCATGGACCGGGCTGGGTGTGGCATACCAGCGCCTGAGCCAGTCGAGCCACGCCGAACAGGCGCTGCGCTGCGCCGCGCCATCGAGCTCGACCCGGGCAATGGATTTGCGCATCGCAATCTTGGTGCGGTGCTATTGGCAAGCAAGCGACCAGCCGACGCCGTGGCGCATCTTCGGCAGGCCGTGCACCAGCTTCCAAACGATCCCGGCGCGTTGTATGGCCTCACGCAGGCGCTGCATGAGGGCGGCGATGCCGGGCACGAGAAGGAGCGCGGCGACTTGCTGCGAGGGATCATCGAGCGTTTTCCCGACCACCCCGTGGCGGAGATGGCGCGTGCGGACCAGACGCGCCTGGCGCACGACGTGCTGCGCTCGCGCACCCCAGGCTTGCGCATGGACGTGGTGACATATATCGTGGATGCGTTGCAGCGCTTCTCCACCATGAGCAAGCAAGACGTGGGTCAGATGACGCTGGAGATCGCGACGCTGGGGCAATCCGGCATGCTTTCTCACCATCAGTCTCGGTGAGCCGTAGCATGACAGGGTGTACAAGCTGATCGCGGGCGTGATGGTGGTTCCGGGAGGGGCGGTGGAAGATGTCGACTAGCGGATTGGCGGTGCTGACCATCGGTCATTCGAATCACGACATCGCCCGGTTCGTTGAACTCCTGCGCATGAATGGGGTGACGGCTCTCGCCGACGTCCGGTCCGCTCCTTCAAGCCGTTTCCACCCGCAATTCAACAAGAAGTCATTAGCCGAGTCTCTCAAGGCCACGGGTATCGCGTATGTGTTCCTCGGCAAGGAACTGGGTGCCCGATCGTCCGATCCGACGGTCTATGTTCGCGGCCGGGTGGAGTACGAGAAGCTGGCGCAAACGACACTGTTTCGGGCCGGCATTGCCAGATTAGAAGAAGGTGCGGCGAACCACCGCATCGCACTCATGTGCGCCGAGAAGGATCCGCTCGATTGCCATCGCACGCTTCTGGTTGGCCGCGCTCTGGAGCTCGCTGGCGTTGCCGTTTTGCACATCCTGGCCGACGGAACGCTGGAGCCCAACCATGCCGCCATGCGGCGCCTGCTGGCGGCCGAGCCTACTGCCGGTGGCGACATGTTCGACAGCGAGGAGCGTCTGATTGAACTCGCCGTCGCGAAACGCGCCAGAGAGGTGGCGTATCAGGACGAGAGCATCGCGACCGAAGACCTCGAGGAGGCTTCGTGAAGGTTTACACCATCGGTTTCACGCAAAAATCGGCGCAGCGGTTCTTCGGGGTGCTGCGTGAGTCGGGAGCCAAGCGCGTCGTCGACGTGCGCCTGAACAATGTTTCGCAACTGGCGGGTTTTGCGAAGAAGAACGACTTGACGTACTTTCTCAAGGAGATTTGCGGTCTCGAGTACGTGCATTTGCCGGACCTTGCTCCCACGCAGGATATGCTCGACGAGTACAAGAAGAACAAGGGCGACTGGAGCGTCTACGAAAGGCGTTTTCTCGATCTGATGGAAAAGCGGCGCATTGAAAGCAGCATTCCCAAGGATGTCGTCGACGCCGGCTGCCTGTTGTGTAGCGAGCATTCCCCGCACTACTGTCACCGCCGCCTCGTCGCGGAGTATCTCGGACAGCGTTGGGGACCCATGGAGGTGCAGCACCTCGTTTGAGCTGGCAGCCGAAGTCTCGATCTTGATCAGGAATACGCCGTGAACTGGTTGCCCTCGCGCGTCAGCAGCTGCATCAACTTCGGGTGAAGGAAAAGCTTTTCCCGGCCCACGGCGATTTCGTTCAGCACGCCCGCCGCAGCCAACTGCTTCAGGTGGCGCGAAGCGGTTTGTCGGCCGCCGAAGCCTTGGTCCGTCAGGTTGTGGATTCGGCAGTACGGCAGTTCGAATATGAGATCGACCAGTTCGTGGCTATACACTTTTGGCGCGGTGATTTTCAAATGCAGCGTCGTCGCTTCGCGCAACGCGCGCATTGCCGCGATCTTGGCGATGGTCCAGCGTGCGGTTTCCCCCACACCCGCGAGCACGAATTCAACCCGCGGCTCAAAGGCCCGTCAGCGCAACGAGTGCGTGTGGCGATCCCGCTATCGGGACGGCGTGATTGGCTGCGGAACGCCCAACGCCGACATCCCGTAACCGAGGATTGTCATCGCATTTCCAAGGTCGGTGTGCAGAAAATCGGTACCCTGGAAAAACAGCGGCAGATCGAGCTGCTTCGCCAGCGCGTAGGTGAAGAGGTCACCGATGTTGAGCCGGGCCTTGTCGTGAAACTTGTGGTGATAGGCCGCGCCACCCTGCCGAAAGTGCGGCAGGGATGCAGCGCTGAAATCCACCAGTTCGACATCGAGCGCCTCGATCAACTCATCGATCTTTTGCGCGCCGCCAGTGCCCTTGGCGTGGTGCACCGCCAGCCAGGTTTCGGCGCGTGTTGCCGCGCCGATGCAGAGCCGGTCGGTGCGCGAAAAGCCGTCCAGAAAACACCTTGCCGCGGGTTCCGCCTGGGCGATGCATAGCAACGCCGAAGAGTCGATGATCGCGCTTTCCAGCCGCGCGCTCACTTGGGCATGCCCGTCTCATCGTAGAGCGCGTCATCCATCGAGCGCGTGTCCCGCACAGGCATGGCTTGCAGGTCTTTCAGTATCCGCGCGATGGCTTGCGTGTCCCTCGTTGGCCGCCTGGCAGCCTCGCGCAGGGCGCGCGCCTCTTCGAGCAGGCGAATGGCTTCCTTGTTCATGGAGCGCGCGTTGCGTGCCGCTTCGGCGGCCAGCCACTGCTTTAACTCGGACGGCATTCTTTTGATCAACAACGTGGCGTCACTCATGCAAAGTCTCGAATAATCCATATAGATACCATAATGGTATCCAAATTGATGCGTGATGTCAAAGGCACGGCCAAGAAATTGATGGGGCCCGGTTGTTATGCCACAAGCGGCTTGAGGGGGCGTTATTGCGTTGCCCGACCTGTCGGGCCCACTTTGCAACATGCTCGATCGCTTGTAGCAGGCGCGCGGAGTCTTCGTGGCCGATCTGGTCGCCGCTCTGGTCGCGCCACAGCGCGGCCAGGTTGGGCGTATAGCGATTCTCTTTTTCGAATACGTCCCGCAATGGGACCAGCGACTGCGTGAAGTCATCTGCCAATGCAAAGGTGAGCGATATTACTTTTCATTCGATCACGATCGTGGCCAGTACCACCCACCACTGCGGCACCTTGTTCAGATGCGCGTATCCCGCATCGGATTGCCCCTGATAGCGCCGCACCAGCGCATCCACAGTGACGGCAACGACCTTGCCCGCCGGCAACGCAAACTTCCTGGAAAGCCTGCCCACGATGATGTTGTCTCGCCGACTGCGAAGCTCGATGCGGCCACCTTCAACGACTACGTCGAGCGCCTCGGCATAGTCCAATTTTTCGACAGCATGGTAGAAGGCGTGTCCCGGGGCCTGGCGACCGCCGAAACCCAGGTCGACGCCCGCCAGGCGCAGGGATAGGTATGTCCAGCCGAGGTTCTTCGGCCTGTGCAGCGATTGGGACAAATCGGTCCGCACGATCGATGCACCGCCCAGCGCTGGCGAGAATGGGTTGGAGGCGCGCGACGATTGGCACAGCACAAGGTTTTCCTTAGCGCGCGTCATGCCTACGTAGTAAAGCCGGCGTTCGGCATCGGACTTTTCGCGCCAGTCGCCGCCATCGAGTATCACCACGTGTCGAAACTCGCGGCCTTTGGCGGCATGCACCGTTGAGAGCGTGAGCCGGCAACGGTCGGTACGGGCGGCGTCGAAGCCGAATTCATGCAGGTCTTCGATGACCATTCGGCTCGGTACCGCGACATCGCCCCACACGCAATCGATCTCGCTGATGAATTGCTGCAGCAGTGCGAGCCATGGATTTTCCGGGTGAGCGCCGCCGAAGCGGCGATCGAACCAGGCGGCCAGCGAACCGGCGCGCAAACGGCGCGCGGGCTTGCCACCGAGCAAATCGAGCAGCCGGCAGGCCTCGCGCGTCTGGTGGAATTTCGGGCCGGCGTTTTCGCGATCGCACATGCGATAGCCCACGCCCTCCATTTGACACCACGCGCGCACCGGGTCCAGCGTGGCCCGGTTCCTGGCCAGGATGGCAAAGTCCGACCAGTCCGCGTTGGCATCCAGGGCCTTGAGGCGCTTGACTTCCGCCATTGCCGCAAGCGCCTGGCCGATGGCGTCTTCGGCAACCGTAATGATCTGCACCCGCCCTTGTGCCAGGGCATCGGCTTTCTGCCAGCGACCG
>CAYYFR010000333.1:0-4761 GCA_964470865.1 uncultured Burkholderiales bacterium
TCATGACCTCACTGGCCACCAGGGAATTTCTTGTCCAATACCTTGCGCAATACCAGGAAACCAGCGGACAGGCAGTCGCCTGTGAGAACGCCGGTGGCGTCGAGATCGCCAGGCGCGCGCGCGCCGGTGAAGTCTTTGACGTGGTGGTTTTAGCCAGTGCCATGATCGACGCCTTGCAGGCCGAAGGCAAGCTTGTCGCCGGCAGCAAGGTCGATGTGGTGAAGTCGAGTGCGGCCATCGCGGTGCCGGCCGGCGCCGCCCGACCGGACATCGGCACTGAAGAGGCGCTCAAGCGCGCGATCCTGGCTGCGCCCAGCGTGTGCTATTCCACCGGTCCGAGCGGTGTCTACCTTGAAAGCTTGTTCGCGCGATGGGGCATTGCAGACGCCATCAAGGCCAAACTGGTGGTGGCGCCAGCGGGGGTGCCGGTGGGCTCGCTGCTGGCTGCGGGCAAGGCGGCGCTGGGCTTTCAGCAACTCTCCGAACTGATTCACCTGGCGGGCATCGAGGTGATTGGGCCGTTGCCGGCCACAATCCAGCTGATTACCACTTTTTCTGCCGGTATTTCGCCGACCTGCCGCCAGATCGGGGCTGCGCAAAAACTGCTGGCCGGCATGGCGTCGGCCAGCGCTGCGGCGACCAAACGCAAACACGGCCTGGAACCTGCTTAGACTTTCGTCTAAGCAGATCTTGCATAAAGGAACATCGCAATGGAACGCTCGTTCAAGGAAGAAGTAAAGCTCTTGAAGCTTGGATACGGTGACACCTTTCACGGCGAAGGCATTCTCGCGGTGACCAAGGCCCTGCTGCAATCGGGCGTGTCGTATGTCGGCGGCTATCAGGGCGCGCCGATTTCGCACCTGATCGACGTGCTGGCCGATGCCAGCGAGTTCATGAAGGAGCTGGGCATCCATTTCGAGGCCAATGCGTCGGAAGCCGGTGCAGCGGCGATGCTGGGCGCCTCGATCAACTATCCGGTGCGTGGTGCGGTCACCTGGAAGTCGACTGTGGGTACCAATGTGGCCTCCGATGCGCTGGCCAACCTGGCCTCGTCCGGTGTCAAGGGCGGCGCTGTGATCATCATCGGCGAGGATTACGGCGAGGGCTCCTCGATCATGCAGGAGCGCAGCCACGCCTTTGCGATGAAGTCGCAAATGTGGCTGCTCGACCCGCGTCCCAACCTGCCCTCGATCGTAAACGCGGTCGAGAAGGCGTTTGAACTCTCGGAGGCATCGAGCACGCCGGTATTCGTCGAGCTACGCATCCGCGCCTGCCATGTGCACGGCTCGTTCGAATGCAAGGACAATGTGGAAGCGAAGATTTCGCGCAACGCGCTGTTGCAGGAGCCGGTGTTCGAGTACGCCAACATCGTGCTGCCGCCCTCTTCCTACGCGCAGGAAAAGCACAAGATCGAACACCGCTGGCCGGCTGCGGTTGAGTTCATCAAACGCGAAAAGCTCAACGAGGTGTTCGAGGGCCCGTTACCCGATGGCCGGGCCTGCCTGGGCGACATCGGCATCGTCCTGCAAGGCGGCATGTACAACGCCGTGATCCGCGCGTTGCAGCAGTTGAACCTGGCGGACGCCTTCGGCAATTCACAGGTGCCTCTGTATGTGATGAACGTGACCTACCCGCTGATCCCCGACGAGCTCGGCGCGTTTTGCGCCGGCAAGCGCTCGGTGCTGATGGTCGAGGAAGGCCAGCCCAATTTCATCGAGGATGCACTGCACGCGATCTTGCGCAAGGCCGATATCCAGACCAGGGTGTACGGCAAGGATGTGCTGCCGATGGCCGGCGAATACACCGGTGAAGTGATGCTTGGCGGCCTGGCAAAATACCTGGCCAACGCCGCCCCGCGCGGCGTGGACATAAGCCCGATCGCGGCCGCCCCGGAAAAGCTTGCCGCCTTCAAACAGCGCGCCCTGCAGCTTTTGGGGGGCGCGGTGCCGAACCGGCCGCCGGGCTTTTGCGTCGGCTGCCCGGAGCGCCCGGTGTTCTCCGCCATGAAGCTGCTGGAGCGCGAGGCCGGCGGCTACCACGTGTCGGCCGACATCGGCTGCCATTTGTTCTCTTCCCTGCCGCCATTCAACATCGGCAACACCGTGCTGGGCTACGGCCTGGGGCTGGCCAGCAACGCGGCCATCAACCCCTTGTTTGCCAAGCGCAGCATCACGGTGATGGGCGATGGCGGCTTCTGGCACAACGGCTTGTCCTCAGGGGTCTCCAACGCGGTGTTCAACAACGATGACGGCATACTGGTCATCATGAAAAACGGCTATACCTCGGCCACCGGCACCCAGGAAGTGCCGTCGAGCCCGCACCAGAGCCAGGAGCATCGCGCCACCGACATGAGCATCGAGCGCACCTTGAAAGGCATTGGCATCAAGTGGATGAAGACGGTCGACAACTACAAAGTCGCCAACACGCTCGCGGTGCTGCGCGAAGCCATGACCACGCCGTTCAACGGCCTGAAAGTGATCATTGCCGAGGGCGAATGCATGCTCGAGCAGCAGCGTCGCTCAAAGCCGATCAACGCTGCGAAAATGAAGCGTGGCGAGCGTGTGGTGCGGGTGCGCTACGGCGTCGATGAGGACACCTGCACCGGCGACCATTCGTGCATCCGCCTCTCCGGCTGCCCCTCACTGACGATCAAGGATTCAAGCGACCCCTTGAAGGTGGACCCGGTGGCGTATGTCAACAACAACTGCGTCGGCTGTGGCCTGTGCGGCGAGGTGGCGCATGCGGCGGTGCTCTGCCCTTCCTTCTTCCGCGCCGAGATCATGCAGAACGCCACCTGGTGGGACAAATTCAAGGCGAAATTCCGCAGCGCCGTGATAGGCGTCTTGCAGCCGGCATGAACCAGAAGCCCATCACCATCCTGATCGCCGCGCTGGGCGGCGAAGGTGGCGGCGTGCTGGCCGACTGGCTGCGCGATGCCGGCACCGCCGCCGGCCTGCCGGTGCAAAGCACCTCCATACCCGGTGTGGCGCAGCGTACCGGCGCCACCACCTACTACCTCGAAATTTTCCCCACGCCCTGGGCGCAACTGGGCCGCCTGCGCCCGGTGCTGGCCTTGACCCCCACGCCCGGCAACGTCGACCTGATGGTCGCCTCCGAGCTGGTCGAAGCCGGCCGCGCGCTGCAAAGCGGCTGGGTCACCGAACGCACCACCTTGATTGCATCGAGCCACCGCATCTACGCCACCACCGAGAAAATGCCGATGGCCGACGGCCGCTACGATGCGCAGAAGGTCCTCGACGCGGCACCGCAATTAGCCGGCAAGGCCGTGTTTTTCGACATGGCCGAAGCGGCGCAACAAACCGGCACGGTGATCTCGGCGGTGATGTTCGGCGCCGTGGCGGGGTCTGGCAAGCTGCCGCTTTCACGAGCCATGTGTGAAGACGCCATCAAGGCCTCGGGCAAGGGCGTGGAGGCGAGCCTGCGCGGCTTTGACGTCGGCTACCAGGCGGCGTCGGCGGGAGCGGCAACTACAGCGTCGAGCACCAAGGCAATGCCGACCAAGCCCGCGCCCAAAAACAGCCTCGGCGCACAAGGCTTTCCCGACCACGCCCACCACCTGATCACCGAGGGCATCAAGCGCCTCAACGACTATCAGGACGCCGCCTACGTCGCGCTCTACCTCGAACGCTTGAAGCCGATCGCCCATCACGACGCGCAGATCGGCAAGCTCACCGCCGAGACCGCGCGCTACCTGGCGCTGTGGATGAGCTTCGAAGACCTGATCCGTGTGGCCGACCTCAAAACCCGCAAGAGCCGCTTCGCCCGCGTGCGCGACGAAGTGAGCGCCAAGCCCGAAGAGCCGATCCACATCATCGAATTCCTGAAACCGGGCCTGGACGAAATCACCGGCATGCTGCCACCGGCCATGGCCAGGAGCGTCCACGCGTTTGCGGTCAGGCGCGGCTGGGAGCACAAGCTCTCGATCGGCATGCACATCAAGACCAACTCGATTCTGGGTTTCGCGATGCTGCGCAGCGCAGCCGGCATGCGCTTCTGGCGCCGCCGCACCGCGCGCTATGCCGAAGAACAGCAACTGATCGAACGCTGGCTTGCGGCGATCGTCATGGCCGCGCAGACCAGCCCGCGCCTGGCCTACGAAATCGCGCTCACCGCGCGCCTGATCAAGGGCTATGGCGACACCAACAAACGCGGCAAGGCCAACTTCGCGCGCATCTTCGACAACCTGGTCGAAGGCCGGGCCGTATCAGGTGACGAAGCGAAAGCCGACGCGATCTTCGCCGCACGTGAGGCGGCGCTGGCCGACCCGGAAGGCAAGAATCTTGACCGGGCATTGGGCAGGCACGGCATCGCGCCGCAGCCGGTGCGCGAAGTGCCAATCCGCTTTGTAAAGGATGCGGTGAGGAAGGCGGCGCAATAAAGCTGCAACGCCGGCTCAGATCGACTACGCGAACATAGGCAGCTGCTCGTGGCTTAGCGCCTCGATTCTCTTGTGCAAGTTCAATTTCTCATCCGCCTTGTGACGGGCGTGTTCGGACATACAGGCCACCAGGGCCTGAAGTTGCGCAACGTGACCGACGGTCATGAATTCACGGCTTTTGTTGACGAACACGGCCGACTTTCTCTTGCGGCCCAACAGCTCAATCACGTTGCCAAGCGTGCCGGTACTGGCTGCGTCCCACAGCATCAATCCGTAGTCCGCCGCCTCGGCCATGGCCAGGTCTTTCGCCGTGAAGTACGCGCGTGTACCGGGAGCGAAATCGGTCGTGACGCTGCGGATCG
>CAYYFR010000334.1:0-4749 GCA_964470865.1 uncultured Burkholderiales bacterium
TCTTCTTTCGTCATTTGCACGGTTTTCATGCTGATCTCCCGGGGTGGTTGAGGGGGTGCTACGTCATTGAATCGTACGCCGCCGCGATCATCGCGCGCGCCGGCCCGATATCGGCCACCGGCGCCATGCGATTGCAGGCATAGCCGAAGCCGAGCCGGCGGTCGGGGTCGCCAAAGCCGACCGGGCCGCCAATGCCCGGGTGGCCGAAGTTGCGCGGCCCGGCCAGTGGAAATGGCGGGCAATCGAGCATGAATCCCAGACCGTAGCGGAAATGGCGTTGGGTCATCGCTTCGATGCCGTCCCAGCGCGCGGTGATGGCACGCGCCAGGAGAGAGGTGCTGACAATCGGCGCGCTCGGCGCGGCCAGGAGCGCATACAAGCGGGCGACGGCGCGTGCATTGCCGTGGCCGTTGGCGGAGGGAAACTCGCCGAACCGCCAACCCTGCGAGTTGCCGTCCTCGTCATCCGGCAACGGCCGCCAGGCGCGATTGAGCGGTGAGGCGATGCGCCGCTTGATACCTTCCCATGATGGCGTGCCGGCCGTCGGGATGTATTCGGCACGGCGCAGGTCGGCCTCGGCGGTGAGCCCGATGTGAAAGTCGATGCCGTGCGGGATGCCGATTTCCTCGCGCAGAAAAGTGCCGAGCGAGCGCCCATCGACGCGACGCACCAGTTCGCCATAGAGCATACCGGCGGTAAACGAGTGGTAGCACGGAGTGCTGCCAGGCGGCCATTCCGGCGCCTGGATTTCCAGCGCGCGAGCCACCGCGCCCGGCTGCCACAAAGACCCCGGCGCGGCGCCATCGGCATAGGGCAGCCCTGCCTCCTGCCCCAATACTTGCGCCACCGTTATGCCTTGCTTGCCGGCGGCGCCGAATTCGGGCCAGTAGTGCGCGACATGCAGGTCGAGGTCGAGCTTGCCGCGCTCGGCCAGCAGCAGCACGCACAGGGCGGCAACGGCTTTGCCCACCGACATCATGCACACCAGCGTGTCTGCCTGCCATTCAAGCGTGCAGGCGGCGTCGCGCCAGCCGGCCCACAGATCGACCACCGGCTTTCCGTCCACGACAACGGCAACGCAGGCGCCCACTTGTGACTCTGCGTCGAAGCTGGCGGCGAACGCCTCTCCAACCTTGGCAAAGGCCGGCTCGCAGTAGCCGTGAATCATTGGGCGCATGGGGCGAGGGTTGGTATGCGGCTTAAGGCAGGAACGCGGCGACCGCGATCAGGCCGAACAGGCGCGCGTTCGCTACCTGGCGCGCATCAACGCGCGGCAGCGAGCAGGCGAAATTGAGCACGCCCAGGCAGGCGTCGCGCCACACCACCGGCACATTGATGATGGACCGTACACCCAGGGAATGCATCAGTGCGTGATCATCGAAAGCGGCGCGAATCGCCGCCTCGCCTTCACCAATGAACAATTGCCGCTCGATCAGAACCTGCTGGCCCCAGACTGTGGCTTGCTTGTTCTTGCGCCCGCCAACCGGATAGGCCTCCGGGTTGCTGCTGTACAGGCGCTCGACCTGCATGCTTTCGATTCTGAAGGCGTTGACGCTGAAAAGGCAGTGACCGAGCGCGGTCGCACCCAGGCGATCGATGCAGGCGAGAGTCGCCTGCGGCTGGTCGGCCAGCGCCAGGGCGGAGTCGAGCTCGTCGATATTCTGCATACTTAGCGTGGCCTGGGTTGTCGCAGCGCTATGCATGACTCTCTCCTGGTTGCCCGTGGGTGTCGGTACATGTTGCATGAATACAGCAAGGTAGGCGTACCCCGACGCATGCTGCCAGTCTCATCATTTTGCTATTCGCGGCAGCCACAGCGCGATATCCGGCGCGGCGATCAGCGCCGCGGTGAGCAGCAGGGTAAGAATCAGAAATGGGTAGCAGCCCTTGAAAATATCGCCCGTCGGTACGTCTGGCGCCACCCCGCGCATCACTGCCACCGTGATACCAACCGGCGGGCTGACGGCGGCCAGTTCCACCATCACCGCCACGAACACGCCGAACCAGACTTTATCCACACCGGCGGCGATCACCACCGGCATGACGAAGGGCAGCGAAAGGATCAGCATGCCGAAGGTGTCGAGGGCGGTGCCCAGAACGAAGTAGAACAACAGCAGCCAGGCCAGGAGCGCGCCCTTGGACAACTGCATGTCGGAGATTGCCGCCACCAGCTTGGCCGTGACCTGGGTTTGCACCAGGAAGCGGCTGAACAGCACACCCGCCACCAGGATCGCGAACACCATGGCGCTGGTGAGCGCGGCTTCCCTGAGCGAGGCGGCGATGGCCGCCGGGGTCAGGCGGCCGTAGGCCAGCGCCACCGCCAGCACGCCGACCACGCCCACGCTGCCGGCCTCCGCCGGGGTCATGATGCCGCCGTAGATGCCGCCGATGACGATCGCCATCACAATCAGGGTGGGCGCCAGTTTGGTCAGTGATGCGAAGCGCTCGTTCCACGGATAAGCCGGGCCCTTGGGCCCGAGCTTCGGCCAGATATGGCACAACACCATCAGGGTCAGGCAGTAGGCGCCAGCCAGCAGAATGCACGGCACGATGCCGGCCAGAAACAGGTCACCGACCGAGGTTTCGGTCCAGGCGCCATAAATGATCATCAGGGTCGAAGGCGGCACCAGCACCGCCAGCGTGCCGGCCGAGGCCAGGGTGCCGGTGGCAAGCGAGAGGTTGTAGCCATACTTGCGGAACTGCGGCATCACCATCGGGCCCATGGTCGCTACAGCGGCGATCGAATTGCCGGTGACCGCGCCGTAGCCGGCGTTGGAAACGACCGCTGCCACCGCCAGCCCGCCGGGCAGGCGCCCCAGCCATTTGTGCACGCAATCGTAGAGGTCGTTGGCAATGCCGGTATGAAATGCCAGTTGACCCATCAGCAGGAACATCGGCAGGGCGATAAAGAGAAACAACGTGCCGTTCTCCCACACCACCAGGTTGACCTGCACTGCCGCCGGCAGGAATCCCAGTACCACGATGTTGCCGACCACGCCGATGACACCCATTGCCCAGGCGATGGGCACCCCCAGCCCCAGCAGCACGAACAGCATCACCACACCGATGATGCCGAGCATCAGGGGCGTCACGACGGGGCTCCGCCGCGACCGCGCAAGCTCTGCCAGGCGCGCCACAGCAACCACAGTGTGGTGTAAGCGGAGATGGCCGCGACCACGCCGGCGAGCGGCCAGTGCAGGATGCCGGCGTGTTCGGTGGCGTCGCCGCGTTTCATCATGCCCAGCATCTCGCGCCCGGTTCCCAAGGCAAGCATGCCCATGAACACCGCGCCGCAGACGGACCCGATGGCATCGGCGAGGCGCCGCGCGCCGGGGCCGAAACGTTCATACAGTGTTTCGACCTTGACATGGGCATCGCGCGCGATGCAGTAGGGTATGGCCCCGACGAAGGCCAGCAGCAGCGACAGAGTGACGATCTCCTCGCTCCAGCGCAGGGGCGAACGGAACACATAGCGCGCCAGCACTTCGGCCGATACCACCACCACGATCAGCGGTATCAGCCCATAGGCCACACCGCGATGCAGCCAGCCGGCAATGCCGACGGGGGGCGGCGGGCGATCCGGAGCGGACCGCGGATCCCGGGGTTGCGGAGCTTGCATGGGCGTGGCCGGCGGTTCAGCGAATACCCTTGACCGGGCTCTCCACCGACAACTTCATCAGCTCATCCGGCGACATGCGAGCGTATTTCTCGGTCAGGCGCTTCAAATCTGCCAGCAGCGCCCTGGCCGGCTGGCCGTCCTTTTCCAGATCGGCCGCCCATTTTTCGACGGTGGGTGCTGCGAAGTCGCGCCAGCGCTGCAGCTCCGCCGGAGCCAGGGTAATCATCTCGACGCCCCGTTCCTTGTAGGTGGCGAGCGCGGTTTTGTTGAAGTCGAACATCGAGACCTTGGTGGCCGCCATCGCCAATGGCTCCTGCGTGTTGTAGAACAGATCCTTCAAGTCGGCCGGCAGCTTGTCGTAGAAATCCTTGTTGTAGCAGGTGTTGATGGCGAAACTGGTGATGCCCACGCTGGTGTGGAACTTGGCCACCTCGAAAATCTTGTAGGGAACGAAGCCGGCATCGACCCAGAACATGGCGTCGGCCAGCCCCTGCTGCAAGGCGACATAGGCTTCCGGAAACGGAATGTTGACCAGCGTCACGTTCATGGCCTTGGCAAGTTCGGGCGGGAACCCCTGGGCGATGATCTTCATGCCGGCCAGATCCTCCCACCGGCGCACCGGCTTCTTGCTCATCAGATCGGCCGGCAGGGCGATGATGGCCGAGCCCCATATCACTCCCTGCTTCTGGAATTCGGGCATGAAGTACTTGGGCGCCAGCTCCTGGGCGATGCGCACGCCGGCCAGCGGATTGGTAGGCGCGATGAAGGGCTGCTCGAACACGCGCGACAGCGGCACCCCGCGCCCCTCGTTTTGCACATAGCAGGTCGCCCACTCGGCGACACCGCCGCGCACCGCCTTGAAACCGTCACGCGCGCCCAGGAGTGTGCCGGCGCCCTGCTCCTTGATCATGAGCTTGCCGTTGGACAACTTTGCCATGCGCGCAAACGCCTTTTGCCAGACCGGCGGCAACAGCGAGGTGGGCGGGGCGGGGTGCCCGAACTTGGCCTCGAACGGCGGGCCTGCGAAGGTGGTGGGCGCGCCCGGCGGGGCCTTGGCTGCCAGCCAGTCGTCAACCAGGTCGGCGCGGGCGGGTAGGTGAGCGGCGAGAATGGCGGCACCCAGAATGGGC
>CAYYFR010000335.1:0-2407 GCA_964470865.1 uncultured Burkholderiales bacterium
GTGGCGGGTGTATTGAAACCGGCAACTCGATCGCCGGACATGTTTGCCAAACCGCGGCTGGTTCGCGAACGCTGCTATTGCTCAGCGATGGCGGGCGTACCCAAGGTGAAATGGAAGGTGGCGCCTTGGTCCGGAACGCCTTCGGCCCACACCCTGCCGCCATGCTTGCTCACCACACGCTGCACAATGCTCAGACCGATACCGGTACCGTCGAATTCGCCCTGACGATGCAGACGCTGGAAGGCGCCGAATAGCTTGTCGACATACTTCATGTCGAAGCCCGCGCCGTTGTCGCGAACGCAATAGGCGGCACCCGATTCCGTTTGGGCCAAACCGAATTCGATGCGGGCGTCGTTCTTGCGCGAGGTGAACTTCCAGGCATTTCCCAGCAGGTTCTCCATGGCGATCCGGACCAGGCCCCGATCGCCGCAGACATGCAGGTCCGGCTGGATGGAAACCTGCACCGTACGCGTCGGCTCGGCGTCTTTCAGGGACTCGACGACCTCGGCTGCCAGTGCACTCAGACTGAAATCCTCGCGATGCATCTCCGCCCTTGCCACCTGGGAAAGCTTGAGCAGGTCGTCAATGAGCGAATTCATGCGTATGGCCCCGGCATTGATTCGCTGGATATAGTCGATTGAATTCCGATCCAGTCTGTCCTTGTTCTCGGCAAGCAAAATGGAACTGAACCCCACCATGGCGCGGATCGGGGAGCGCAAATCGTGAGCCACCGAATACGAGAAGGCCTCAAGTTCCTTGTTGGCGCGGTCGAGTTCCGAAGTGCGTTCGACCACGCGCGCTTCGAGCGTCTGGGCAAGACGCGCGAGTTCGGTCTGCGCGCGCATGCGCTCGCCGATGTCGCGCACGATGCCCTGGATACTGCCATCGGGCAGCATGCGGGCGCTGATTTCGGCCTGCAACCGCGTTGCGTCGCGTCGCAACAACTGGCGATCGACGACGAGCGGTTTGCCTTCGCGCATCAGTTTGTAGCGGATCGGCCTGCGGGCCAGTTCTTCGGGGTCGAGGAAATCGGTCAACACCTTGCCGATCACGTCTTCGCGCGGGCACCCGACCATGCTGCAACCGGTATCGTTGATAGCGGTAATTCGCCCTTGCGGATCGGTCAGGAAGATACCGTCGGTGGCCTGTTCAACCAAAGTGCGGTACTTCTGCTCGCTTTGCTCGACGGCCAATTCGGCGCGCTTGGCCTCGGTAAGGTCCGATGTCAGCAGCATCAGGTACTGCCGGCCGCCGATGTCCAAACGACAAAAGGTCACGCCAAGCCAGACTTCCTTGCCGAAACTCGACGTTGCGGGAAACACATCGGCCAGCGGAGCATTGCTTTCCATTGCCTTGCGGGCCAAAGCATAGATGCCGGAGCGCTTCCAGGATTCGATTTGGTGATAGTTCTGCGCCAGCACCTGGGTCATGGTGGCGCCGATGTGGCGGGCCACGGCCGGGTTGGCCGCGACGCAGCCCCCTTGCTCGTCGAAAATGCAAATGCCGACCGGGGACGTCTCGATGATATTCCGATTCAATTCCTTCTCGTCACCCAGTCTGCCGACCGCTTCATCGAGATGGTCGAGCAGGAGATTGAATTCGCCCGCCAACTCCGCAACTTCGCGAACCCCGGCCGCCTTGGCGCGGACGCCCGGCTTTCCTCCGCGAATGGCGCGAACAGTACCGACAAGTTCCTGCAACGGGCGTTCGATGCGGCGTGCCAGAAGCACCGCGACACCCAATAGCCCAAGCAGACACAACAACCCCAATATGGCATTGCGCATCGATTGCGAATTCGCCGCCGCGTAAACAGGGACCGATGGAATGCCGACATAAGCGTACCAGTCGGCGCCCGGCACCGGCGCCACGGCGACGAACCGGTTTACACCGTCGAGTCCGGCACCTTGCGTTAGCTCGCCCCGGGTACTGATCAGCCTCATGACAGGCAATTGGGCATCAACTTTTTTTCCGACCCACGTTTGCGGATCGAGATTGCGCCACACCAGCGTGCCGCCGGCCGTCACAATTCCGACCACGGTGCCTGGCGGGAGAGTCGCCGTCGAAATGCTTGGTACATAGGCGGCGAGGTCGATCGGGAGCACCACAAGGCCCTTGGGTACGCTCTGATCGTCATGGATCGGAAGGGCAGTGATGGAAATCCATTTTCCGCTGATCGGTCCGTCCCCAGGCGGGCTCGCCAACGACAATGCGATCTTCGCGCATGGCTTGGGTAAACCAGGCGGTTTTGGCCACCGATGGCGCCTTGGCGCCGGCTGGCAGCACGGCGGAACACACCAGCTCACCCGATCGGCCAATCACTGCCACGTCGATCGACGCGGGAAAAAGGGGGTGAATGTCGCGCAGCGCGGGATCGCAGCGGGTCGCGTCCACGGCGCGAACGAGTGGG
>CAYYFR010000335.1:2507-4709 GCA_964470865.1 uncultured Burkholderiales bacterium
TCCGGAAAGCGCGGGCTTCGCGGGTACCAGTCGGGACCATCATCGCGCATGGCGCAGTACAGCAACAACGTGGTGGGTGGCTCTCTTTGAGCGCCAATCGGGCAGTTTCGCTTTCAGTTCATATTACCCCTGAAACCGGCTCTCCCGCCCACCCTCAAACGCTGGCATACGCCACGCGTCCCCACCTGCTTGACCATCCCTGGAGGCGGCTTCTGCGCCGCCTTTGATACCGGCGCATTGACGAACTGTTCGGTACGACGACGCACAGACCCATTGGGCGCACACGGCTTAATGTGCGACCTCACTTTCAGGAGCGCTGTGCTTGGAGCCGTCGATCAATAGCTTCTGCGGCCTGTTCGCGCAACCGGCCTGCCTGCGGACGGGCTTGCGATACAGGATTTCATTGCGCGGCACGCGCCACTGAATGGCGGCATCCGCTTGCACGATGCGCCGTCATGGCGTCCAGCAAGTGCCGCGTCCCGTCCGAGAACAAAGTGACAGGTTTGAAGGTCACGCCGGTCCCGAGGGAATAAATTACCGCGTCCTGCGCCGTCGCATCATCCACGTTCTGAGGGTTCAGGATGTCGCCCACGACAAGACAAGGATCGGCAGGAAGAACTGCTGCGCAACTTCACGCCCCGACGTCGACCTTTGCGCCTGTTCAACTTGGTCGTCGTCAGGCGCCTTGAACCCGAACGTCGAAGCGATCGAGCATCATGACCTTGTGCCAGACCTTCACGAAGTCTTTCACAAACCGGGTGTGTCCATCGCTACCGGCGTAAACCTCGGCCACTGCGCGAAGCTGGCTGTTGGCGCCGAAGATCAGGTCGCTGCGCGTCGCCTTGAACCGCAGTTGGCCGTTTGCACGGTCGTTGAGTGAAAAGCTCATGCCTTTTTCGTCCGCCTTCTTCCATTCATAGTCCATACTCGTCAGCACGGTAAAAAAATCGTTGGAGAGTACGCCAACCCGATCGGTAAAAACGCCGTTGGCCGAGCCATCGTGGTTTGCGCCCAAGACCCTCAAACCGCCGACCAGCGCGACCCATTCGGGTACGGTGAGTGCCAGCAGTTGCGCCTTGTCGAGGAACATTTCCTCGGGGGCAACATTCGGGGCGATTTGCTCGAACTGGTCGTTGACGAAGTTGCGGAACCCGTCGGCCACCGGCTTCAACCATTCGAACATCTCAATGTCGGTCAGGTCTTGCGTCGTGTCGCGCCGACCCGGTGTGAACGGGGCCGAGACCTGCACACCTGCATCGGACGCCGCCTTGTCGATCGCCGTGCAACCGCCCAACACAATGAGGTCGGCGAGCGATACCTTTGCGTTGCCGATTTGCTTGCCGTTGAATTTCTGCATGACGTCGCGCAGCACCGCAATTACCGGGACGGTTCGCCGGTTGACCGCCCAATCCTTCTGCGGCGCGAGCGCCAGTCGGCCCCCGTTGGCGCCACCCCGCTTGTCGCTGTTGCGGTAAGTGGCCGCCGCCGAAAAGGCGGTGAAGACCAAATCAGATACCGAAACGCCGGTAGCCATGATCGCTCGCTTGAGTTCAGCGACGTCCTCTTCGCTGATCGCGTCGTGGTCGCGGACCGGAATCGGGTCCTGCCACAGCAGGTCGTTGTCGTTGCGCTTTTCCGGGCCGAGATAGCGTTCGCGCGGGCCCATATCGCGGTGGGTGAGCTTGTACCAGGCCTTGGAAAACGCCTGCGTGAAAGCGTCGAAATCGTTGAGGAATTTCTCGCAGACGGCACGATAGGCCGGGTCGACCTTCAGCGCGATATCGCTGGTCATCATCATCAGCGGATTCATCTGCCCGGGAACATGCGCGTCCGGGGTCTTGGGCGCATTCGGGTCGTTGGGGGTCCATTGCAGCGCACCGGCCGGGCTCTTCGTCTGCTGCCACTCGAACTTGAAGAGGTTTTCCAGATAGCTGTTGTCCCATTGGGTCGGGTTGGGCGTCCAACTGCCCTCGATGCCGTTGGTCATCGTGTATTCGGCAAACCCGGTGCCTTCCAGGTTTTGCCAGCCGAGACCCATCGCCTCGATCGGCGCGATCTCAGGCGGCGGTCCGACCTCTTTGGCAGAGACCATCCCGTGGCTTTTGCCGAAGGCATGGCCGCCTGCAATCAGCGCAACCGTCTCTTCGTCGTTCATCGCCATGCGGGTGAAGGTGATGCGAATGTCGCGCGCCGATCCCATCG
>CAYYFR010000336.1:0-4691 GCA_964470865.1 uncultured Burkholderiales bacterium
CACGCGCTCGGCGGCGGCACCGCAATTGCCCACCATCGCCGAATCCGGGGTGCCGGGCTTCGCGGTCAACAACTGGATCGGGCTGTTCGCGCCGGCCGGCACGCCGCCGGAGGTGGTGCGCAAACTCAATGCCGAGGTCATGCGCATCATGCAGTTGCCGGAGATCACCCGGCGCATGGAAGTCGAGGGTGAGCGTCACACGCCCAACACGCCCGAGCAGTTCGCGCAGTTCGTGCGTGACGAGGCGGCGAAATGGGGCAAGGTGGTCAAGGCCGCGGGCCTCAAGGCCGAATAGGGCTGCATGGCCGGCCGCACCGTGCCGGCGCCGCCCGCCGGCCCGCATCCAGCGGCGCGGCGTGGCCCAACGTAACGCAACTTCACCAAACCGAAAGTGATGACCCAGTCAACCCGCACCCGCATCGCCGCCGATATCGGCGGCACCTTCACCGATGTCACCGCTTTCGACGAGAAGCGCGGCCTGCTGATGCTGGGCAAGACCCTGACCACGCCTGAGCACCTGATCGACGGCATTCTCGAAGGCATGCACAAGGCCGGCGTCACGCTCGATGAAGCGCGCCTGTTCCTGCACGGCTCGACCATCGCCATCAACACCATGCTCGAGCGCAGCGGTGCCCGCGCCGCGCTCATCACCACGCGCGGCTTTCGCGACATCTACGAGATCGGCCGCATCAACCGGCCCGATTCGTTCAACCTGCGCCACCGCAAGCACCAGCCCCTGATCGAGCGCGACCTGCGTTTCGAAGTCAGCGAGCGCATGCTGGCCGATGGCACGGTGCACCAGAAGCTCGAGATGGCGGAAGTCGAAGCGATCGCCGATGTGCTGGTGGCGCGCGGGATCGAGGCGGTGGCGGTATTGTTTCTGCATTCCTATCGCAACCCGGCGCACGAGCGCGCGGTCAAGGCGGTATTGAAAAAGCGCTTGCCCGGCGCCTTCATCTCGATCTCGTCGGACCTGTCGCAGGAATACCGCGAATACGAACGCACCTCCACCGTGGCGGCCAATGCCTATATCGGCCCGCGCGTGGATCGCTACCTGGGCGAGATCGAGGCGGCGATCAAGCGTGCGCAATTTGCCGGCAAGTTCCTGGTGGTGCAGTCCACCGGCGGCCTGTATGCGCTGTCCGAGGCGCGCGCCGACTGCGTGCGCATGATGGAATCCGGTCCTGCGGCCGGGGTGATCGGCACCCAGGCGCTGTGCCGCATCCTGGGTATCGGCAACGCCATCGCCTTTGACATGGGCGGCACCACCGCCAAGGCCGGCGTGGTGCGCAAGGGCAGTGCGCTTACCACCGGCAGCGCGATGGTCGGCGGCTACCTGACCGGCCTGCCGCTCTTGACGCCGATGATCGACATCCACGAGGTAGGCACCGGTGGCGGCAGCATCGCCGTGGTCAGCCAGTCCGGTGCCTTGCGCGTCGGCCCGCAAAGCGCCGGCGCCGCGCCGGGCCCGGCCTGCTATGGCCTGGGTGGAACAGAAGCGACGGTGACCGACGCCAACCTGGTGCTGGGGCGTCTCGATCCGCAGCGCTTTCTTGGCGGCGAAATGTTGCTCGATCATAAAGCGGCCGTAGGGGCCCTCACCGTGCGCGTCGCCCGGCCCCTGGGTCTGTCGGCGACACAGGCGGCGCTGGGCATCTTGCGCATCGCATCGGCCTCGATGTCGCACGCCGTCAAGGGTGTGACCACCGACCGCGGGCTCGACCCCGGGGAATTCCCGACGCTCTTCGCCTACGGCGGCGCCGGGCCCCTGCATGCCTCGATGGTGGCGCGCGAACTGCGCATTCCACGGGTGATCGTACCGCGCGCCCCGGGCCATTTTTCCGCCTTCGGCATGCTGCTGGCCGATTTTCGGCGCGACCTGGTGCGCTCGCGGTTCGTCAGCCTCGACGGCGTGACCATGGCGGAGCTTGCAGGTTGGTTCGCCGCAATGGAGGCCGAGGGGCGGGCCACGCTCAGCGAGGCCGACCTGAGCCCGCGCAAGGTCGTGCTCGGGCGCGCGCTCGACATGCGCTATGTCGGGCAGGAGCATGCGGTGACGGTCGATCTGCCGCTGGCGGCATTCCGGCGCGCCGACAAGAGCGCCATCAAGGCGGCGTTCGATGCCGCGCACGAGGAGCGCTATGGCCGCGGCTCGCCGCGCGAGCCGGCCGAGATCGTGAGCATGCGCAGCAGCGTGACCGGTGTGCTTGTGCATCCGTCGCTGGCGAAGATCGCGCGCGGTGGCAGCCGGCCGCAGGCGGTGGCACGCAGCGGCAAGCGGCGCGCCTATTTCGAAAGCGGTGGCTGGGTCGAGACCGCGGTGTACCAGCGCGATGCGCTCCTGGCCGGCAACCGCATCGTGGGGCCGGCGCTGATCGAGGAACACGCCACCACCACCGTGCTGCAGCCCGGCGACAGCCTGTTGGTCGAGCCCTACGGCAATCTCGATATCGCCATCGCCATCCAATGAAAATCATGCCGCGCGCACCGAACAGGACCCATCCCATGGCCACGCCCCACTCCACCAGGAAGCCGTCTGCAGCGAAGAAGAGCGCTGGCACCAAACCGGCGCGGCGCAACAAGGCCGACCCGGTCGCCGTTGAACTGGTGCGCAACAGCCTCACCGCCGCCACCGAGGAAATGAAATCGGTGCTGATGCGCACCTCGTACAACATGATCATCTACGAGGCGCTCGATTTCACCGTGGGCCTGTTCGACCGCGATGGCCAGACCCTCTCCATCGGCCTCGGCCTGCCAATGTTCATACGCGGCATGAGCGACGTGGTCAAGGCCAAGATCGCGCACTGGGGCCATGCCGACATACACCCTGGCGACATCCTGCTCACCAACGATTCGTACACCACCGGCGCGCACCTGAACCACCTGACCTTCTCGATCCCGGTGTTCCATCAGGGGCGCATCGTGGCGTTTTCCACCTGCATGGCGCACTGGCAGGATATCGGCGGCATCCTCAATGGCCTGACCACCGACATCTGGTCCGAAGGCCTGCAGATCCCGCTCATCAAGTATCACGTGCGTGGCAGGCTCAACGCCGAGATGCGCGACCTGATCCTGATGAACGTGCGTCGTCCGGACCGTGCCGCCGGCGATCTCGAGGCCCAGCTCTCGGCCTGCCGCGTGGGTGTCAGGCACCTGGAGGAACTGCTGGCGCGCCATGGCGTCGACACGGTCAACGCCAGCATAGCCGCCATCATGGACCACAGCGAGGCCGAGGCTCGTGCGATGGTGCGCGCCATGCCCGACGGTGTCTATGAAGCCGAATCGTGGATGGACGACGACGCCATCGACATCGACCAGCCGGTGCCGATCCGCGTCAAGGTCACCGTGCACGGCGACGGCATGACGGTGGACCTCTCCGGCATGAGCCCGCAGGTCAAGGGCTTCTTCAATTCCGGCGCCGGCGTGGCCTGCGCGCAGGTGGCGTTCAAGTGCCTGACCGGCCCGCGCGACACCCCGATCAACGACGGCAGCTTTCGCCCGCTCAAGGTGATCGTGCCGCCCGGCACAGTGGTGAGCGCGCAGCACCCGGCGCCGATGCGCGTGTGGATGACTTACCCGATGACCGTGGTCGATACCATTTTCAAGGCGCTCGGCGCCGCCATTCCGCAAAGCGTGATCGCCGGCCACCATGCCGATCTGGTGATCGCCAACGTCAACGGCATCCACCCGCAGGACGGCCGCCTGTGGATCTACCTGGGCGGCCTGATCGGCGGCGGCTGGGGTGCCAAGCACGACCAGGATGGCGTCAATGTCACTGTCTGCATGAATGACGGCGATACCCACAACGGCCCTTCCGAGCAAGTAGAAAACAAGTTCCCGCTGCTGGTCAGGCATTACCGGCTGCGCCAGGATTCCGGCGGCGCCGGCGAGTTTCGCGGCGGCCTGGGCGCCGAGTGCGAGGTGGTGTCGCTGGCGCGCGTGAATTACCAGACGAGGGTCGATCGGGTCAACCATCCGCCGTGGGGCCTGGCCGGGGGCAAAAGCGCGCTGGGCAACCGCATCGGCATGCGCAGGAAGGACGGCAGTGAAGAGTTGTTTGCCACCGGCAAAGTCAACATGCGGCTGGACGCCGGCGAGGCCTACACCCTGCGCTCGGGTGGTGGTGGCGGTTTCGGCAATCCGAAAAAGCGCTCGCGCGCCGCCGTGCTGCGCGACCTGCGGCTGGGCTATATCTCGGAGGCTGCGGCAAAGAAGGATTACGCTGTGGTGCCGACAGCGCGGGAACGCGCCGCCATCAACGGGGCTGCGCCGTGATGCCGGCGGTAGCCATGCCAGCGCGCGGCGGCAAGCGGCCCGCGACACGCGCCAATCCTGCAGATGCCGCCGCGCCAGCCGGCCAGGCCGTGGCCGCGCTGCAACTGCTGGGGCGCTGGCGGCGCGTGTGCAGCGGCCACCTGTGGTTCAGCAACGGCTGCGCCTGCGGCATTGGTGCCACAGTGGACCTGGGCGACCTCGATGATCTGATCATCGACTACCTGCGGCGCAAGTTCGAAACCAATGCGCCGGTGGCAGGCTTTATCGCCAGCCACGATGTGCCGGGCGGCATGAAGTCGCTGCTGGGCGCATTGGCGACCGGGAAAAACATCTTGTCACCGACTGCTCTGCGTGAGCTCATCGCAGCCATCGAGGCCAGCGTCGCGTCGATCGAGGAGCAGCACCGGTAAGCTTGC
>CAYYFR010000337.1:0-4675 GCA_964470865.1 uncultured Burkholderiales bacterium
TTGAGCGCTTACGCGGATGCCCCCGTGGAGATGCTTCGCACGGCGACGCGCGATGCTTTTGCCAAGCTGGTCACCGAAGCGATCGAGCAGGAGGTCGACTTCATGGTGATTGCCGGCGACTTGTATGACGGCACCTGGAAGGATCACAACACCGGCATCTACTTCTGCAAGGAAATGGGGCGGCTGAAGAAGGCGAGCATCCCTGTCTATGTGCTTTTCGGCAACCACGATGCCGAGAGCGAAATGACCCGAAAGCTGCAATTGCCCGACAACGTTTTCACCTTCGAGGCGCGCAAGCCAACGACGTTTCGTCTCGACCACCTGAAGGTTGCCCTGCATGGTCAGAGTTTTCGCGAAAAGGAGACCACCCAGAACCTCGCCACCGGGTATCCGCCGCCAGTGCCGGGGCTGCTCAATATCGGCGTTTTGCACACTGCCCTGGAGGGCAACGCGTCCCACGCCACCTACGCGCCCTGCAGTCTCGATGAATTGCATGCCAAGGGATACCACTACTGGGCGCTCGGCCACGTTCACGAATACCAGGTCTGGAACGGCGCTTCGACGATCGTTTTTCCGGGCAACCTGCAAGGCCGGCACATCAAGGAGACAGGGGCGCGTGGGGCGGTTCTGGTCACAGCCGATGAATCGGGGGTAGAGAAAGTCGAGCGCCTGTTTGTCGATGTCCTGCGCTGGCACAACCTCGAGGTGGATGTCACCGAGTGCCAAACCCTGCCTGCTGTCGTGCATGCCATAGGGAAGGTACTTGAACAGGTCGTCGGCAATGCGCCTTCCAACATCCCGGCTGCCGTGAGGGTGACCGTTGCCGGCAAGACCTCCGCTCACGGCGACCTATTCGGTCTGGAGGCGCAATTGCGCGCCGAAGTCCTGGCGTTGGCCGCGACCATCGGAGCGGATCGCCTGTGGATCGAAAAGGTCAAGGTGAGCACTTCGCCGGCCGAGGATGGCGCGGACGTGAGGGCGCGCGCCGATGCCCTTTCGGACCTGCAGGAGCTTCTGGAAAGTGCCGAAGCGGACACTGATTTCCTCAAGAAGCTGCAAGAAGAGCTTCTGGGCCTGGTCAGCAAGGCGCCCCTGGAATTGCAAACCACAGTCCCCTATTTCAAGGACATCCGGTCTGGCGAGTTGGCCGCGCTGGTGCGCGAAGTGCGCCCGGGTCTGGTGGCTCACCTGGCCCAAGTGGAGTAAGAGGCATATGCGCTTCCACCGGCTGGACCTGCTCAAGTATGGAAAATTCTCCGACCAGCATGTCGAGTTCCCTGCGGCCACGCGGGATTTTCACCTCATCGTCGGGCCCAACGAGGCCGGCAAGTCCACATTGCGCTCGGCGATCCTCGATCTGTTGTTCGGCATACCGACACGCTCGCCGCTGGGATTTCTGCACCCCTTGAGCGAACTGTGCCTGGGTGCGTCCATCGGCAACAAGGCAGCCTCGCTCGAGTTTCGCCGCGTGAAGGCGCAAAAGCAAACCCTGCGGTCGCCGCTCGATGCGCTGCTGGCAGATGCCGCGCTCACCCCGTTTTTGGGCACAGCCGACCGCAATTTCTTTGACCAGATGTTTGGCCTCGACCACACCCGCTTGGTCGAGGGAGGCAACAGCATCCTGAGCGCTGCAAACGATGTGGGCCAGGTTCTGTTCCAGTCGGCGGCCGGTGTCGCCAGCCTCGGCAAGATCCGCGATGCGCTGATGGCGGAAGCCGACAAACTGTGGAGCCCAAGGAGGTCGGGCGAGAGAGCCTATTACGCCGCCGCGGACCAGCTTGAGAAGGCGACGGCGGCATTGAAGGAGGCAACCGTGCGCACCAAGGCATGGACGGATGCCAACAGCAAACTGGAAGCGCTGCAAGAGGCACTGGTGGGCGAGCTTGAAGCTCACCAGCAACTCCAGGGCAAGAGGAGCCGGCTTGAACGGGTTCGGCGGCTGGGACCGTTTCTTCGCGCCCTGAGGGAGAGCGAGACGCAGTTGGCACAACTGGGCAAGGTGGTCGACTTGCCGGCGGATGCCGCCGCCACGCTCGCTACGGCGCAGCGGGAGCTGGCAACGGCCCGGCAACTGCTGGATCTGCGAAAAGGCGAAGTCAACAAGGCTGCCGATGACCTCGCCAATGTGCGTGTAGACGAGGTGCTGCCCGGGCTCGCCGCCGACATTGGCAAGCTCGAAGAGCGTCGCTTGCAATACAGCGCCTATGAGCACGACATCGGGCGTCAAAACGAGGAGATCAGCGCACTCTGGCGCGACGTCGCTGATGAGTGCCGCCAGCTCGGCTGGCAGTCCGAGTCGGAGGAGTCGCTTGCGCAGCGCCTGCCCACACTGCTGGCCCGGCGTGCGCTCGGCAAACTGGCTCGCGACAGCGGCGGATTGAGCCAGGGGTTGAAGGACGCAGAAAAGAACCTGAGTGCCAGGCAACTGGAGATCAAGTTGCTCGCGGATCAGTTGACCGAACTGCGAATGGGGGAAGTCAAGCCCGCACTTCGTACTGCCGTGGCCGGCGCTCGCCCCCTTGGCGACACGGCATCAACAATGCAGAAGCAGCGTGGCGTCTTGAGTAAGGCAAAGGCCGCGCTGGAGGTGGCGTTGCGGGCATTGGGGCCCTGGCGCAAGCCTCTGCCGGATCTGCTCGCAACGCAAGCACCTGGGCAGTCGAGCATCTCGCGGTTGGCGCGCGAGCGCCAGGCCCTGGTTGCCGACCGCAAGGTGATTCTGACGCGACTGGAAGAGCAGAAGGCCACGGTGGCGCGGGTGGATCTGCAGATCTCGCAGTTCAAGGAACTCCACCAGCTGACCACGCACGAGGTCGTTGTTCAGGTGCGCCATCAGAGGGACGCGTCATGGTCCGCCATCAAGACCGGCGCGATCGGCCTTGAAGACGGTGCCCCGGCCTTCGAAGGGGCGATGTTGCGAGCCGACCAGACTGCCGACACCAGGCTCGATAGCGTGGAAGATGCGACATCCCTTCAGGGCCTGCAGCACCAGCTCGAGCGCGAGAAGCAAAGTCTTTCCGCTGTCGAAAACCAAACCTCCCGAGTCGATGAAGCCATCCGCCAGCTCGATGCCGAGTGGGCAAAAGTCACAGCCGCTGCGGGTTTGGACGGCATGCCCCTGGAGGACATTGCAGACTGGCTGGCGAAAAGGGAAAAGGTTGTGACTGCCGCCGCTGCGGAGCAGGAAGCACAGGCCGGCTTGAATCTCACCGAGGGCAACGTCGCTGAATCCAGGCTGAGGCTGGCCAACGCGTTGCGCGAAACGGCGCTTGCGGTGGCCGAGGTTGACGGCCTGTCCGAGCTTTGCGTGCAGGCCGAAGCGTTCATTCAGGCGACCGACAGTGCGCAGGTGCGCCACGAAACGCTGTCCGCGCAGTTGCGCGCGGCGCAAGCGCTGGAAGCCACGCTAAAGCAGGCAACTGTCGATGCGCAAGCCGCTGTCGATCGCTGGAAGGCAGGCTGGTCCACTGCACTTGCCGGAGCAGGGTTGCCCGCCAGCAGCGATATCGGTACCGCGGAAGGCGCACTCGAACTGATCGGACTGATCGCAGAAAAGCTGAACAAGATCCGCCAGATCAGGGTCGAACGCATCGATGCGATGAACGCGGATCTGCATCAATTCGACGTGGCAGCCCGCCGGTTGAGCCACGCCATCGCAGCAGAACTGGAAGATCGCCCCCCGGCCCAGATCGCGCAGGAACTTGCGAAACGGCTTGCGCAGGCGCGCGAGGCCAACGCCCAGGCCGCCCGTCTGAAGGAAACCCTGCGTAACGCACGCGCCCAGGTGGTGGAGGCCACGGAATCGCAGGAAAAGGCGATCGCGAGCCTCAAGCCCCTGATGGAGCGCGCGGGCGTCGACTCGAATGCCTTGTTGGACCAGGCTATCGCCCGCTCCGATCGGCAACGACTCCTGAATGCCAAGGCAAGCGAAGCCAGGGCGCACCTGCAGGATGGCGGCGATGGTCTTGCGCAGGCGCAAATCGAAGCGGAAGTCGAGGCTGCCGATTTCCCGCAGCTTGCCACCGAACTTGCGCAAATCAACGACGATATCGCCGCCTCCGTCCAGCGCCAGACAACGTTCTCGGCGGATCTGGCCACCGCGTCACGGGCGTTGTCCGACATCGGTGGGTCGGACGCGGCGGCGCAGGCGGAGGCGCGCCGGCAAGAGGCGCTGGCCCGCATGACCGATGTGGCTGAGCGTTACGTCAAGGTATTCACCGCCGGACGACTGCTGCGCTGGTCGATAGACCGCTACCGGGAGGAGAAGCAGGGGCCCCTGTTGGCGCGCGCCGGCGCGATTTTTTCCAGGCTGACTCTGGGGTCCTTTCAGAGGCTGGTCGTGGATTTTGAACGGGAGCCGATGGCGTTGGAAGGGCAGCGGTCGGACGGAGCCCTGGTCGGCATCGCCGGAATGAGCGACGGGACGCGCGACCAGCTTTACCTGGCGCTGCGTCTGGCCGCACTGGAACTGCACCTGGACCAGGCAACGCCGCTGCCCTTCGTTGCGGACGACCTGTTTATCAATTACGACCCCGGGCGGTCGAAAGCGGGCCTGGAAGCCCTGGCCGATCTGTCGGAGAAAACGCAAGTCATCTTCCTGAGCCACCATGACCACCTGATTCCCGCGGTTAAGGAGGTGTTTGGGGAAAAGGTCAATGTTGTGGTGTTTTGATTT
>CAYYFR010000338.1:0-4645 GCA_964470865.1 uncultured Burkholderiales bacterium
GCGGGTTTGCGGGCGATTCGGCCGAATCAAATTCGCCACCCACAAGCACCAGCATTGGCAGCGGTTTCTGGGCAATTTCGCCGAAAGCTGTTGCGTTTGTCGTTTTGCCGAGGTCGCTGCATGGCAGCCAAGTCCGACCAAGACTTCTATGCGAGCGCATCGGCCGGCAGCCCGTGATTGGCCAGCGGCACGAGAGATTGCGCATCCGGCAGCATTAGGCAGGCATCGACCGTCTGCGCATCGACGGTTTCGTGCTCGAGCAGCGCTGCGGTTAAGCGCTCGAGCGCGCCGCGATGCGCGGCCAGCAGTTCCGCGCATTGCGCCTCCACCTCCCGCACCACCTGGCGCGCGGCGACGATGGCTTCCGGAAAATGCCCGGCGCGGCGCTCCTGTTCCGGCAACCCGGCATAGCTGAAAGGTCCGATCTCGGCCGAGAAGCCCAGCTCGGTGACCATGCGCCAGGCCATCGACGACACCTGCTCGAGGTCGTTGGCGGCGCCGGTGGAAAGGTTCTTCAGCACCAGCAGCTCGGCGCAGCGGCCACCCAGCAACATGCTCATGCGAGCCCTGACTTCGGCCTCGGTCTGCAGGATTTTCTCGATGTCGTTGCTGACCAGCGTCACGCCCAGCGACCTGCCGCGCTGCAGGATGCTGACCTTCTCCACCAATCCAACGCCCAGGAGCTTGGTGACGATGGCATGGCCGGCCTCGTGAATGGCGATGCGATGGCGCTCGCCCAGGCCGAGTGGCGTCTGGCCAGGACTGACCGCGCCGCCCATGCGGTGCTGTTCGAGCACGCGCTGGAAATGCGCGTGGGTGACCGCCGGTGCGCCGTCCTTCGCCGCCAGCAGCGCGGCCTGGTTCACCACGTTGGCGATAGCGGCCGGCGACAAGCCGGCGGCCAGACGCGCGAGCTGACGGAAATTGCCGCTGCCGTCGCTGCGCACCTTCTCAGCATAGAGGGCGAACAATGACTCGCGCTCGTCGACGCTCGGCAGGCCCAGATGGCAATTGCGGTCGAAGCGGCCCGGGCGCAGCAGGGCCGGGTCGAGATGGTCGACGTTGTTGGTGGCGCCCAGCACGATGATGCCGGTGCCGGTGGAAAAGCCGTCGAGCTCGACCAGCAGCGCGTTGATGATGCGGTTGTTCTCGGTCTCGCCGGCCGAACCGCCGGAGGAGCGGCGACCGAGGCCGTCGATCTCGTCGATGAACACCACGCAGGGCGCATGCCTGCGCGCCTGCGCGAACAGCTTCCTGACCCGGCGCACGCCGACGCCCAGGAACATGTCACTGAAATCGCTGCCGGAGAGCGCAAAGAACGGCACCCCCGCCTCGCCGGCGACGGCGCGCGCCAGCAGGGTCTTGCCGCAGCCGAAATGCCCTTCCAGGACCACGCCCTTGGGCGGGTTGGCGCCCAGCTCGGTGAAACGCCCCGGTTGCCTGAGATAGGCGACGATGTCCTGCAGGGCCTCCTTGGCTTCCTGCACGCCGATGATGTCGGCGAAGCGCGTGGTCGGCCGGGCCGCGTTCCTGAACATGCCGCCGGCACCGCGCGCCGGATTCATCATGACCAGCAGGTAGAGGATCAGGAGCGGTCCGAGCAACGAAAGCCAGGCCGGGTCGAAGCGGTGCACCAGCGCGTCCAGCGGCCCGGCCGGCGGCTGGATTCGATCAAGCGCGAACACCACCGGGCTGGCCGCGGCGAGGCTGTCCTTGAGCAGATCGGTGACCAGCGCCCGCTGCGCGTCGATGCGCACGTAATAGCGGGTGCTGTCGGCCAGATCGACCAGCGCGTATTCGCGCGACAGGCCGATGCCGCGGGCGGCACCGGTCCGCGCATCTTGCGCCAGCGAATTGATGTCGCGCTCGGTGACGAAGTAGCTATCGGAATCGCGCTCCATCGCGGTGACCTTGGCGCTGCGCCCGCGCTCCGGGGCGTGGATGGTGAACCAGACCAGTGCGAGTGAAGCGGCCAGGGCCAGCCCCAGCCCGGCCAGCTTGAGCTGCTTCCGGTATTTCAGCAATGCGGTGAACACGGTGAACCCTCGCAGACATGGGAGTGGCGCGGGCGGCACGGTTACCGACCCGGAAGGCAACCAGCATGCGGGTTGGCCGCCGCCGCCCGTAGCGGCAAGTCGGGGCTTTATGCGTGCCTGTTGGAGCGATACATGGGTTCAACGCAGGCAGCACGGCCACTGCGGTGCCAGGAATCCGGGCGCCGCCTTCGGTCAGGGATGGGCCGGACATGCGAGTCACGCGCAGTGCGGGCTGGCTGATCCGTGACGAGAGCATATGGCGGGATATTGCGAGCCAGATCTCATGCGGCGCCTGGGCCGAAATCAACACGTTGTGCACGAAGGTGCACAATGCCGAAATGCCTACCGCAGACTCCCCCGGTTTTCAGCCCCTGGACGGTATCTACGAGCCGTCGGCGATTCAGCAATTGCCGGACGGACGATTCCTTGTGGTCGAGGATGAAGCGCACCATCCCTTCAGCCTGGTCACCATTGGCGCCGATGGGCAGGTCGAAAGCACTGCACTCAAGGCCGGGCTGCTGCAGTTCTTCAGCGATTTCTGGAACCTGGATGACCTCGAAGGCCTCGCCATGGACCGGGCCGGCTTTGTCTACGCCATCACATCGCACTCCCGTGACGAGCGCGGCAACGAGAAGCCCTCGCGCGAACGACTGGTTCGCTTCCGGATCAACAAGAACCGGGTGGATAAGCCAAAGGTCGCCGAGGGTCTGAAGCGCGCATTGACCCAGACGCATGCGGTCCTGGCCGCAGCGGCCAAGGTGCGGGACGTCAAGACAGGCGGCGGACTCAACATCGAAGCGCTGGAGATCAGCCCTGACCAGCAGCGACTGCTGATCGGCTTTCGCAGCCCCTTGCTCGGCGATAGGGCAATCATCGCCAGCGTCGAGAATCCCGCCGGGATATTCGATGCGGATGAGCCCCCCCGTGTGGCGGCCAAACTCGAAGAGCTGGATCTGGGCGGGCATGGCATCCGTGGTCTGGCCTACCTGCCCTCCATCGGCGAATATCTGGTCATCGGCGGCCCGGTTTCGCGCCCGGCGGGCCAGTTCGACCTCTGGCTATGGAGTGGTCAGCCTGGAGCCGCAGCCAGACGCGTCAGCGTCCCGGGCTTGAAGGGCTTCGAGCGCGCCGAAGGCGTGAGTCGGGCCGTTGTCGGCGGGTTGGAGCGAATCATCCTGGTCAGCGACGATGGGAACCGGCAGTCTGGACGCTTCGCCAGCTACCTTCTGCTGGATCCCGGGCAACTGCAGATAGAAAATTGATGGCCCGGTGGGATGCCCTCTGGCCGGACAAACAGGACTGCCACGCCCACCTCGGTTCGGCGGCGCGCGGATCGCACGCAGAGTTATTCACGGAACCAGGAGACAAGCCCGAAAGTGATCTTCATCAACAACCTCCCCGCACGTCTACTGCAAGCGCTTGAGAATTGTCAGGCGACAATTACCTTGGCCGGCGTTTTGCGTCAAGTTTTTTACCGTCAACACGGCGGATCGCGGTAGGCGCCCATGGCCGGTGGCGTTTAGTCGTCCAGCCGCCAGCACGTCGAAGTACAGCGGCCAGGTACACATCCGACGAGGGAACGTACGCGTCGGGCACCCGGCCCGCGCTCATGTAGGGGGCCCACTCCACGCGTCGCCCGCGCTCCTCGCCTCTACAGGGGCTCGAACGTGATCACCTCGCGTACACGCAGCTTCAGCGCATCGGCCACGGCCTGCAGACGCTCAACCGACACACCTTTGTACTGTGTCGCTTCGTAGCGCTGGACTTGCTGCTCGGCCACCGCCAGCTTGTCAGCCAGCTCTTTCTGGGTCCAGTTGCGCATGATTCGGGCCTTGATCAGCCTGTCGATCTCAAGTCAAGCAGAAATTCGCAGCTTGGCCACCACCCTCCCCTCTCTGGTCGGCCAACAACGCACGTCTCGCCAATGACGCTACGGCCCCAGTGGATCAGCCGCTCGGGGGTCCATTGCTTGTGCGCCCGATGCGCCGCCGGCATGTGCTCGTCTTGCGTGGTGAAGCCGCCGCGTCGCGCGCTGCGCGGATGGCATGCCACACGCTGACCACGGTGCAGCAGCTCGACCAGCGCATCGGTGATGCGCGCCTCCAGTTTCAGGCTGACCAGGGCATGCGGCACGCTGTAGCGGTGGCCTTCGACTTCGACGTGGTAGTCGATCTGCACGGTCACCGTCTTGAAGCTCGCCCATTGCCAGGGCTGGGCCGGCAGAGGCGACAGCGCCGGGGCGTCGAGCGCGGCGAACACTCTGGCGCGGCTGCCGTCGAGCTTCTGGAACGGCCGCTCGTTGAGCGACGCCAGCAATGGGGCCAGGGCTACATTGGCGGCGTGCACGTCGGCCAGCACGGTGTGGCGCAGGCGCGCCATCAGCCAGCGTTCCACCACTTGCACCGCCGACTCGGCAGTGGCCTTGTCTTTGGGCGAATAGGGCCGCGCCGGGAGGATCGAGATGCCGTAGTGACGCGCGAAGTCGAGCGCGGTGTCGGTGACGCGCGGTTCGTAGCGGTCGGCCCGGGCGATGAGGGCGCGCGGATTGTCGGGGACCACAAGGCTGGGGCAGCCGCCGTAGAACGTCAGTGCGCGTGCCAATGCGCCCA
>CAYYFR010000339.1:0-4598 GCA_964470865.1 uncultured Burkholderiales bacterium
GTCTCAAGTAGCCGCGCAGGTCGCCTGAGCGCCGAAGGCCGGTCGCAAACCGGCTACCGCTCCGGCACGGCTCCAAATCGTTGGGGTCGCTGCCGGAGCGCGATCGCGTCAACGCAAGCTGCGCCGCAATCGACCGTCGCTGGCGCGCTGGTGAGGTCCGCCGCCGTGGGCTGGTTAAAGCGGCAGGATTCACGCCCGGCGCTGCGGCAGGCCGGTCGTTCAGGCGCGACCATGCCTGACCTGAAGGGCGACGTCGAAGCCCTGGTCGCCGGCTAGCGCGAACAGACTATGTACGTGACGCTGACAAGTGGTTGCGGCGTTCTCCTCCTCTTGGCCCTGCGGCAGCGCGAGCGTCGCGCCGCGATCTCGACGGCAATGAAGCTGCAGGCAGGGTCTGTTTGTCCGCTTGTCTTCAGGTTGCACGGTGCTGCCCTCAACGCAGCAGGATCATGTTCCCGGGCAAGTGCAGGGGGCGCAACAGGTTCATGCGCTCGTTGCCTTCGGGGCCGATGGCGCCCTTGCCGGGGTTGCCCGCCGGAGGCAGCACCGGTGCACCACCCGGGTCGCGCGGACCGCGCACCGGCACATACACCACCGAAGGCCGCTGCGCGTTGGACTGCGGATACAGATCCATCAGGTCGTAGACGATGCGCGGCATGTCGGTTCTCACCGGCAGGCCCAGTTTCTGCGCCATCTGCACCGGAATGGGAAAGTCGTGGGTCCAGCGCCCATCGGTCATCACCAGCGCGAGTTCCTCGGCCTTGTTGTACGGCAGTCGTTTGGTCAGAATGTCGGCGACGAAGCTGGCTACCTGCACGCGCGCCTTGGCGGCGATGTCCGCCATCATGATGGTCTCGTCGCTGATCTGCGCGGGCAGTTTGATTTCCAGCACCTTGAGGATTGACACAGCCGGAAAATCGCCGATCTGCGGGTCGACCGGGCCGAGCACGGCGTTGCGATCCATCACGATTTCGTCCGCCGCCAGCGCAATCAAGGTGCCGCCGCTCATCGCATAGTGGGGAACGAACACGGTGACCTTGCCCTTGTGCTCCATCAGAGCCTTGGCGATCTGTTCTGCCGCCAGCACCAGTCCGCCGGGGGTATGCAGGATGAGGTCGATCGGCTGCGCGTCCGGGGTTAGACGGATCGCTCGCAATACCGCTTCCGAATCCTCGATGTTGATCGAAGACGACACCGGGAGGCCCAGGATGCTGCGGTTTTCCTGGCGATGGATCAGCGCGATGGCGCGCGAGCGGCGCTCGGTCTGAAACTGGTCGAGCAGGAGGTTGCGGTTGATCTGCGTCATGTCGCGCGTGCCGAACAGCTGCCACAAGACGATGGCGATCAGGAGGAGCCAGAAGGTCAGGCGCGCCAGGCTGGCCAGGCGCGTCAGGAGGCCGGGGCGCGGCTGTACGGGAGCGAGATTCAAGGGGCGTCCTTCCAAAGGCCGCAGGATGCGCGGGAACGCATTCCCATGATCAGTACAGGGCGCGTTCGGTAGCGATACTTGCGTCTACTGCCGTTGCTGTGTTCCCGCAGGAACCTCCGGCGCAAATGCGCATCGGACATCTAGTCGGGCAGGAGAAGGTAGCCATTCCTGCGCGAGCGTTCTGTTCGTTGTCGCACCCATTCGTGCGCGACCGGCGCAGTCGGGGCCGGCGACCGGCTGGAGTGTGCGCCAGCGCACGAACGAGTATTGCTCGTGCGCCTACACTGCGTTCGCTTCTGCGGCATCGCCTTGCCGCTCGCGTCATTTACGTCGGGAAGGAACGCGCGATGATGAACATGGGTTACCCCAGCCTTTGGGGCATATTGGTGCTGGTGGGCGACATCTGGGCGATCATCAACATCTACCAGAGCGGCGCGTCGAACGAGAAAAAGCTGATCTGGATTGTTGCGGTGGTGCTGTTGCCGGTACTGGGGCTGATCCTGTGGTATTTCCTCGGGCCGCGCCAAGGGCGTCGCACCTAGCGGCCTTGGTCGGGCTTGTGGAGCGCTGACTCCATTTGGCCCAAGCTACGCGCCACGCGCCGCTCCATCAGCGCGAACAAGCCCTCTGTCATCATCGGCAAAATGGTTGCCGGGTTCGCACCAGCCAGCAAGGTGGCGTTATCGCATCCAGTGTGCTGGCCGAGTAAAAAACTGCACCCCCGGTCGCCTCAGCCTCGAAGACGCCATCCACCACCACGTAGTGAAAACGAAGTGTCAGTCGCGGCTAACGCCGGTTTCATCGGCGTTGAGCGGAGCCACCCGTAACTAAACTGCAGATGTGTGCTCGGCAGCGCGCGGAAGCGGTGGATGAAGACCACGGCGGCGCGGCGGGACGCTGCACTGGCGCCGCGACTGCGTTGCCGCAGCACCCGCTCGATGGCGGTCAGGAAGAAATGCAGCGCGGCGTTCAGAACTGTGGAATCCCGCGCCAGGTGACAAGCGCAGGCGTTTGGGCACCGCGAGCACCCACGGGCGCACCAGCAGGGGCGCGATGAAGGGGCGGCCAGATGCGCGGCGGTCTCCATCATGCGGCGGGTGGTGCAAGACCTACGCGCCACAACGCAAGCTCAGCGCCCGGCGCAACGCAGTATGGCCGGCAAGGCGAATTCGCGCCCGATCACCGAGCGCACCTCAAGATATTTGGCGCGCAACCCGGCGCTGAGCGCCGCGAGGTCGACGCTGCCGTCGGCGTCGCACGGGAAAACGTAGCCGCGCCCGGGGTTGTAGAGGGAGCGAAAACGCAATTCGTAGTTGCCGGGCGGGAAAGTCGCGGAGTTCATGCTGGTTCGTTGTATGGTCAAAAGCGTAGTGGCAACAATGCGCCCGCGCGGGTGTGTGTGTCTGTACGTTGCCCAACTTTGTATGGGGCACTACACAAGCCATGCCGTCGCCCGCGCCGGCAAGCGGCGCGCTAAAAGCTTGTGTATTCTTATGCTCCAGAGCGCTCGCATTTCAGACCGGTGCCGCTCCAATGGGCTGGTGGCTGTATCGTCTCGGGAGACCCGGATGGCCGCAATACACGACCCGCGCCAGAACGCGCTTCTGGCGGCGTTGCCCGAAGCCGAATGGGAGCGCTGGCTGCCACACCTGGAATTCATTGACCTGCCGCTCGGCCGGGTGCTCTACGAGTCCGGCGACACCATGAACCATGCGTATTTTCCGACTACCGCGTTAGTCTCGCTGCTGCATGTGATGGAAAACGGCGCCTCGGCCGAGATCGCGGTGGCGGGCTTCGAAGGCATCGTCGGGATATCGCTTTTCATGGGTGGCGACTCCACTCCCAGCCGCGCGGTGGTGCAAAGTGCAGGCCATGCATGGCGCATCAAGGCGAGCGTGATGAAACAGGAATTCAACCGTTCCGGCCCGGTAATGCACCTGTTGTTGCGCTACACCCAGGCACTGCTTACCCAGATGGCGCAAACCGCAGTGTGCAACCGCCACCATACTCTCGACCAGCAACTGTGCCGTTGGCTGCTCTTGAGCCTGGACCGCTTGCATTCCAACGAACTGGCGATGACCCAGGAATTGATCGCGGGCATGCTTGGCGTGCGCCGCGAGGGCGTCAGCCAGGCCGCCGGCCACTTGCACCAGGCCGGCCTCATCGATTACCGCCGCGGCCGCATCGCGGTGCTCGATCGCAAACGTTTGGAGGAGCGCGCCTGCGAGTGTTATGCCGTGGTCAAGACGGAATACGATCGCCTGCTGCCGACACGCATCGCGACCTGATCCGCCGCTGTGAGAAGGCCGCCAAGCGCCGGGGCCGGCACAGGGCGCACCCACCATCGCATGATTGGGCCGGCGTTGTGGCAGCGGCGGCGGCCCCAAGCACCAGGCCGGCGGTGGAGACGATGCCGTGGTTAATGCCGCGCACCGCGGCTACGCAGCACCATCCGCACGCTCGGCATGCGGTGCGGATTGCGAGGTGCGTAGTTGCGCTTCCAGGTCGGTGACCTGGCCCAGCAGCATCACGGCCAGCGCAAAGGCGTGACCGTCGAGCGCCAAGTCCTGGCGGAGATGGTCCGCGCGACGCAGAAGCGCAACGCCGTCGGCACGGAACACCTGCGGCTCGCTTCCCGCGCCCACGGGCGCCAAGACCCCATAGTCGACCAGCTCGCCAATGTCGGCTTCGGCAATTCCCGACAGGCGTGACAATTGCGCCATCGATAGCGGCGCCGATTCGGCGATATCGCCGGGCGGCGGCAGGCCCGAGGGCAGCGGGCTTTTGTGCTCAGAAATCATTTTTGCGCGATTCCCGGGCGTCATCGTCGTGAGTCGCCTTAGCTGGTGTGAAACCGCGCGCGAGCACGCAGTCCGGTAGCGCTCGAATCGCGCCGGCCGCGCGCACCGCAGGTGGCGTGCAGGCGCTTCTCGTAGTCGCGCTCAAGGCCGCCATCGGCTCGCAATCGAAATCTGCGGATGCTTCCCGCCGGTATTGCACTGCAGTTTTCACGTCGCCCCCGCTATCTATACGAGCCATTGGAAGTGTGCTACCGGCGCTGCCGGCCGCGCTGTGCGGCAGCGCGCTTAAGGCCCGGCGCAATCGACTCCGTGCAGGCAGCGCGGGCTGCGCCAGACCCAGTCGCTGACCACGCATACGGCGCAAAGCG
>CAYYFR010000340.1:0-2213 GCA_964470865.1 uncultured Burkholderiales bacterium
CCGAACTGCGGACCACCCTCGCCCACAGCGCAAACTCGTCCGCCAGGATCGCGGCCGAGCGCCGTGGGTCTGCGCCCACCATGTCCATTCCCGACTCGCCCAGCTTGCCGATGATTTCCGGCTGCGCCACCACCGCTGCCAGGGTGTCGTGCAAGGTTGTGACCACTGCTGCCGGCGTTTTCATCGGGACCATGAAACCTACGATCAGGCTCGCATCCATGCCGCGCACCCCGGCTTCGGCGAAAGTCGGCACTGCGGGCAGGCCCTTGAAGCGGCGCTCGCCGGTAATCGCGAGCGGCCGCAGCTTGCCGGCGGCGATGTGGGTGCGCGCCGTGCCGGGCACGGCGAACATCATCGGCACCTGGCCGCCGATCACATCGAGAATGGCCAGCCCTGCCCCCTTGTAGGGCACATGCACGATGTCCAGACCGGCGGCGGACTTGAGCATCTCCGCGGCCAGGTGCACCAGCGTGCCGCTGCCGGCCGAGGCGTATGCAAGGTAGCCGGGCCTGGCGCGCGCCAGCGCCAGCAGGTCGGCCACGCTGTTGGCCATAAGCGTCGGGTTCACCGCCAGCACCAGCGGCGTGCGCCCGACGATCATCAGCGGCGCGAGATCGCGCTGCGCGTCGTAGGGCAACCTGGCATAAAGGGATGGATTGACCAGCAGCGCGGTATCGAACAGCAGCACCGTGTAGCCATCGGGCGCGGCCTTGGCCACGTAGTCGATGCCGATGTTGCTGCCTGCACCTGCGCGATTCTCGACCACGATCTGCTGTTTCAAAGCCTCGCCCCACTTGGGCGCGATCAGGCGCGCGACGAAGTCGCCGATGCCACCGGGCGGGTAGGGCACCACCAGCCGCACCGGCTTTGCAGGAAAGCTGTCCTGGGCAAGTGCCGCAGCGGCCGGCGCCAGCGCCAGCAGGGCGCACAACAGCGGCAAGAATCGATGCTGGCGTCGTACAAGACTCCATTTCATTGCTGACTCCTTGAACAGGGACTTCCTCGTATGGCAGGGCGAAACTCAGTCTGGCGTGCGCGCCATGGCCGCAGTGGCATAGATGCGGTCCTGCAAATCGACGGCAAACACGCAGTCGTCCACCGTGGCCGGTGGCGCCGCGCCCGCCTCGAATGCATCGAGCGCTGCGTTGACCATGATCTCATAGGCCAGGTGCGGTGTCGGCACTGCACGTTCCTCGATGGTGGCGCCGCGCCGATGCACCCGCAAGCGGCCGTTGCACTCGTGCAGGTAGGCAGCGGTGGCGGCGATGCGCCATTCGTAATCGCCGCCTTCCTGCTGGTTGGCATAGGTGTAGCCCGCTTCGAGCGTGGCGATGAAGCCATCTGCGGTGGCGCACACGGCGGCGGCGAAGTCCTCGATGCGGCCGTCATGGCCGGCATGGCTGATGCTTGCACCAGTCATGGTCAGGGGCCGCCCGGCTGCCAACTGGCAGATCGCGTCCGCGCCATGGATGCCGAGGTTGCGCAATGCGCCGCCGCCTGCGATATCCGGGTCGAGCATCCATGGCACACCATAGTCGATGTAGCGTGACGCTGGCCCGTTGATGGTGCGAAAGTGGGCATGCAGCAGTGTGCCCAGGGCGTCGTCGGCTACAAGTGCCCGATACGCGTCCCAGATGCCCAGGTAGCGGTTCGGCAGGCAGACCGAGGCGAAGATTCCGGCACGTCGCACTGCCGCAGCGGACGCGGCGGCCTCGCGCCCGTTGCGCCCCATCGGCTTCTCGAGCAGCATGGCCACGCCGCGCGCGGCCACCGCAGTGATTTCCCGGGTGGCAAGGTCGTGGCGCGGTAGCAGCAGCGCAAGGTCGGGACGGGTCTTCTCCAACAGGCGGTCCGTATCCGCTTCGAAAGCAATGTCGTAGCGCTGCGAGGCTGCGCGCCCGGCGCCGGCGTCGGCATCCGCAGCACCAAGCAGGCGGACGCCACGCGCACGAAGAATGCGCACATAACGCGGCGCATGCCAGTGGGTGATTCCTGCGATGACAGCCGTGAGCGGCAAGCGGGACTCCTTGAATGCGCAGATTGCGCTCCGATACCGGCATGAAGCACGACCGGCCGCTCGCCATTACACCATGGCGCGCAGCACCGCCAAGCCTCGTCGTGGGTCGGCGATCAAATCGCAGAGGTGCGCGCTGCAGCTCGCTGCGCACCGCGCTTGCGCGGGTCCGGCATGGCTGCGCTGATGTTGCGCTGAT
>CAYYFR010000340.1:2313-4585 GCA_964470865.1 uncultured Burkholderiales bacterium
TGCGCTGATGTTGCGCTGATTGTCGCGGGTCGGGTGGCCGGGCGATACTCGCAGTCGATCGCCTGCTCGATTCGCTGCACCCGGCAAGAGTTTTGATGAGTTGCCATCAATGATATCATTGCAATATCCGGCACGATCCGAGTTCAAATCCGAGTCTGATGGAGGGGGTCCGAATGCACAGCATTGCAATACGCCAGATCGATGACGCCCTCAAGAACGGCCTGCGCCTGGAGGCCGCCCGTCAGGGCTGCTCGATGGAGGAGCAGGCCAGGCGCATATTGCGCGCCGCATTGATGGCGCCCAAGGAAAAGCCGCCCGGCGCGACCCGGCACGAGCACCTGGCCATGCGCATCCACAAGCGCTTCGCCGCCGCCGGCGGCGTTGATCTGCCAGAGGTGCCGCGCACGGCCGCGCGGCCGCCTGTCAAGTTCTGACAAGCGGCGGCAAGAGTGCCGACGGCGTACGTACTGGATACCAACGTGGTGTCGGAGTTGATGCGGGAGCGGCCCGATCCCGCCGTGCTCACCAGGCTTGCCAGCCTGGACGACAGTGCGTGGTATACAACCGCCATCACCGAAGCTGAAGTGCGCCACGGCCTGGCGCTGTTGCCGGCGGGGCGCAAGAAGACGCGTCTGGGCACGGCACTGTTGGCTTTTCTGGGGCAGGACTTCGCCGGCCGTATCATTGCATTCGACAGCCCCGCCAGTGCCTACTATGCGGACATGATGGTCGTGCGCAGCAAGGCTGGCAGGCCGATGCAGGTGCAGGACGCCATGATCGCGGCCTGTTGCCTGGCCAGGGTTGCCACCCTGGTCACACGCAACACGCGCGACTTCGAGGGGCTTGGGCTTGACTTGTTCAATCCCTGGCCATGAGCGCGCGTGAAACGAGTTCGGTTCCGAAAGGTTTGCATGCGTGGCAGGATTTCGCGCCTGCGCAGAACGCCAGCACCGTCTGCAGGCCGTTTTGCCGAGCCACAGAGTTGCAGGACGCGCAGCGCGCTTGGCGGGGAAACACTGCACAAGTCCGTAGGTCGAGACGAGCGCCGCCAGGTGTGCCGCAGCGCAACCGCGCCGCTCAGGCGCGAAACGCGGTCTTCTCGGTGCCCTGATACAGCGCCTTGATCTGGCGCGCCATCGAATCGGCGTGCGTGGCAAGCGCGCCCTGATCGAGGTCCGCACGGGGCCTTGCCTCGTAGTCGAAGTTGTGGAATTTGTCGGTGCCGCGCACCAGCATCGCCGCGTCGCGCACCTTGGTCTGCCGCACATAGGTCGGGATGTAGCGGATCGCCAGGCCGATGCGGCGGTCATCGGTGTGGTTTGCGTCCGAGCCATGCACCAGCTTGATGTGGTGCAGCGACATTTCGCCGGCGCGCATGTCGAGCCCCACGGCTTTCGACTTGTCCACCTCGACGGCGATTTCCTGGCCGCGCGACAAAAGGTTGTCCTTGTGAAACGTGTCGACATGCGGCAACTGGTCGATCTTGTGGCTGCCGGGAATCACCTGCATGTAGCCGTTTTCGAGCGTCACGTCGGTGAAAGCCACCCAGGCGGTGATCACCTCATCCGGATCCAGGCCCCAGTAGGTCGAATCCTGGTGCCACGACACGAAACCGGGGCTGCGCGCCTCCTTGATGAAGAAATTGGTGGTCCAGCACAGGATGTCCGGTCCGATCGCATCCTCGACCGCGTCGAGGATCTTCGGGTGGTGCACCAGTTCGTCGGCCCAGGTGAACAGCAGGTGAGTCTTGTGTCGCATGTTGCCCTGCAGCGGCTGGCCGGCATGGGCTTCGTGCGTTTCCAGTGCATTGCGATAATTGCGCGCCTCTGCGGCGGACATCACGCTTACCGGGGAGTAGAAGCCGTCGCGCCTGTAGGCATCGACGGCGGCTTGCGACAGAAGCTTCTGCATGGTGTGTATCCTTCACATTACGACGTATTTCAAGCGTAACATATTAGCAACATATTGAAAAGAAGCATGCAATGGAGAGCCTGCAGGTGGTGAAGAAGAAGCCTCCCTTGGCCGACAAGCGGCGCGTGGCAGCCGGACCGAAAGCACCGAGGAAGGCGCGCGCGATGCTGGCGGTCGCTGCCAGCGAACCAGTGCGCCAAGCAGGTGCGCCCGGATTGGCTGAGCAGGCACGCGCCCGCCTGGAAGAGATGGTCGTCACCCTGGAGTTGCCGCCCGGGAGCGTGTGGTCCGAGCTGCAGCTAAGTGAGATGCTCGGGATTGGCCGCACCCCGGTGCGCGAGGCGCTGCAGCGCCTGCAGGC
>CAYYFR010000341.1:0-4580 GCA_964470865.1 uncultured Burkholderiales bacterium
GCCTGCTTTGGCCGCCGCAACCAGCCCGCCACGCAGGCGCAAGGCGATCGAGCCGACTGCCTGGGGCAACAACAAGCTCGCCGCCGCAGGCGCGCCCGGCTTCCAGTGGCGCAGCGCCGGCGCACGAATATCCACCCACCACAAGGATTGATCGCGCTCATCCCAGAGCGGGCATTCGCCCAATTGATCGCTGCCTGCCAACGCGCAATCGACGATCACGCCCATGGCATCAGGCCAGCAAGCGCGCCAGCGCCGTGCCGATGCCGCTGGTCGGCGTCGCGTAATGCATGGGCGGCGGCCTGGCGCCACGCGCGTAATCGGTAGCCAGTTGCGCCGCCACCCGTGCGCCGGCATGCACGCTGTCGATCACCGGCACACTGAGTTGCGGCGCAATGCGTGCGGCCATGCCGGCCAAGGCCGCACCGCCCAAAATCACGGCTTGCGCGTGGTCTTCAAGCGCCGCAGCGCGGCACTCGGCGGCAAGAAAGGCGATCGATCCTTGCGGGTCGGACGCGATCTCGGCACCGGTCAACGCAATGGTGCGAATCCGCGCCACTTTCCCGGCATAGCCAAGCGCCGCGGCCAGGCGCTCCAGCATGGGCCGCCACAGGGCGCCGCCGGTAACGATCGAAAAGCGCCCGTGCATGGCAGCCTGGCGCATCGCCGCTTCGGCCAGGCCGATCACCGGCATGGCACATACCTCACGCAACGCAAACAGACCCGGATCGCCGAAGCAGGCCAGCAATACCGCATCACAGCCCTGGCCATATTCCGCCACACCATCCAGCGCCGCATGCCCGGCGATCGCGTAGGCGGCTTCGTTGGAGATGTAGTTGGCACCGAAGCGCGCGGTGGCCGGGATGCATTCGACTGAATCACCCAACAATTCGCGGGCATGGCGCGTCACCAGCTCGGTCACGCTGATGGTGGTGTTGGGGTTGAGGATCAGTATGCGTGGCATGGGGTCGAGGCTTCAAGCAGTGGAAGCATTCGGGGTGGCATGCCGGCGCTGCCGCCCGCACCGCAAGGCCGCTCGATTATCGCCTGTTCCGCCCGGCATCCGCGCGCAGCGCTTTGAACTGTCCCTGCCCGCAACGGTGTGACGTAGACTCCAGTTGTGAAACCCGCCCCGACCAAACTCACACTCCACCCACTCAACGCCGGCATCCATCAGGTGATGGCCGCGGGCGGCGAACATGTGGGCAACCTCAAATGGATTAGCGGGGTCTGGAAATTCAAGGCCATCGGTTACGCAAGCAATGGTGAAGTGCTTCCCGGCGGCGGACCGCTCACCGACAGTCACAACGCCACCTTTGTCACGCTCGACCTGGACCTGATCAACGCTACGCTGCGCCAGGTCTGACGCGCCGCGTCGGGCCGGCAAGCGCTTGCAGCAGTCACCTGCGCCGGTTCTCTTGCGAACGGCGCTGCGCAGTGCTTCCGCCCGTGCACGCCGGTGTTGCAAGGCAACGGGCGCATGTGCCACGATTCGGTGTGCATGCCCAGCATGGCCGCCGCATCTGTCCGCCCTTTTTCTCAGGAGGTGAGTCATGGCAATACTTGATCACGGCAACGCGAATCCCTGGCAACTGAAGACGCCGCCGGGAACATCCGAATACACCATGCATGTGGACGACAAGGCTGGAAGGCACGGTCGAAGCCTGGGGTCGTTCGCCTGCCAACCCCATCGGCGGCTGGTATGGCTTGAAAAAGGGGTTGCGCGGCCGCTTCGGCGTTTATCTGCCGCCGCTGATGGAAGCGCTGGGCCTGTGCGAGCTTCTGCACAATCCAAAAAATAACCGGATGCGAGTGAAGTGAGACGGCACGGCATGCAATGCATACGCGCGCCGAAACTGGCTTGCCCGCATTCGCGGGCGTCGTCGTTGCTAGCCGCGTGGCGTGGCTACTTCTTTTTCGCCGACTTCGCGCCTGGTTTCCGCTCCGGCGTTTCTTCCGGAATCACAAACCCGATAGGCCGTTTCTTCGGATTTGGCGGCGCCATGAGTTCGCGCATCGACTCGATCAAGCCGGTGATCGCATGGGCATGCGAATCGACGCTGCGTTCCACGCGTCTGAGCTTCGAAGCCTGCTCCTTGTTGCCGGCGACGAGGTTGCGCAACTCGATGAACGCACGCACCACGTGGACGCTGACCTCGGTGGCGCGGGCGCTGTTCAACACCATCGAAGCCATGATCGCGCCATGCTCGGTGAACGCGAAGGGCACGTAACGGCGGCCGCCATGACCGACACCCTGCAAACTTGAGGTTGCAATTTGCAACCTCAAGTGGGCGAACTCCTCTTCACTCAGTTGAAACATGAAGTCGCCCGGGAAGCGCTCGCGGTTGCGATTGACCTGCTGGTTCAGCCGCTTGGTCGTCTCGCCGTAGAACGCGGCCAGATCGGCATCGAGGAGGACGCGCCTGCCGCGCACGATCAGGATGCGTTGCGCGATCTCCTCGATCGACAGCGGTGCTGTGGGAGTCGCGGTGTTGCCGGCGGTGCTCAGCGCTGCTTGTCCCTCGGTGGTTTGCCTGGCGCCAGGATCCGAATCCGGCAGCCTGCTACGGCCGATACATGAAGCGCGTCATCCCCGCCACCCGTGCCGGCGCGGCCAGGTTGGCGAATTCGACGGCGCGCTTGCGCGTATCGGCCGGGTCGAGCATGTCGTCGACGACGAACGCTTCGGCGCTACGGAATGGTGAGGTAAGCCCGCGCACCCGTGCCTCGATACGCGACTCGGCCGCCGCCGGATCGGCTGCGGCCTCGATCTCGGCCTTGTAGGCCACCGCAAGGCCGCCTTCGATCGGCAGCGAGCCCCATTGCGCCGAAGGCCAGGCATAGCGGAAGCAGAAGCGGTCCGGGTGCTGGTGTGACGCGCCGGCGACGCCAAAAGCCTTGCGAATGATGAAGGTGCACCACGGCACCGTGGTTTGAGCCAGCGCCGTCAGGGCGCGCACCCCGGCGCGCATCACGCCCTCTTCCTCGGCTTCGAGACCGACGCGAAACCCGGGCACATCGACAAAGTTGACAACCGGCAGATGAAACAACTCGGCCAGGTCGATCATGCGAATGTACTTCTCGGTGGTCTGGCGATCAAACGCGCCGCCATAGTGATACGGATCGCTGGCCATCACCATCACCGGCCAGCCATCGACGCGCGCGAGACCCGCAGCGAGCGCCTTGCCCCAGTGGCGGCCGATTTCCATGAACGAAGCATCATCGACTACCGCCTCGACAATCGGCCGCACCTTGTAGACCGAGCGGGCATTTTTCGGAATCGCGCGGCGCAGCTTTTCCTGGTCTGCGCTCGATTCACGGCCCGCTTCGGCGCGCGGCGGCAGGGCGTGGACCGAAGGCGGCAGGTAGGAAAGAAAACGCCGCGCGCGCGCAAAGGCTTCTGCTTCGGTCTCCGCTTCATCATCCACCACACCGTTACGCGTGTGGATCTGGCTGCCACCCAGTTCATTCTTGGTGAGCTTCTGGCCGATGCGCTCGACCACCGGCGGCCCGGCGACGAACACCTGCGAAATTTCACGCACCATCACCGAATAGTGGCTCGCCGACACCCGCGCCGCGCCCATGCCGGCCACCGAACCGAGCGCCAGAGAAACCACCGGTACGGTGCCCAAGTTGCGCGCGATCAGCGGCCAGGATTTGAGCTTGGGCAACAGCGTATGGCCTTTGGTCTCGATGTTCTTCACCGAGCCGCCACCGCCGGTGCCGTCGACCAGGCGCACCAGCGGAATGCGCAGGTCGTGCGCCATCTGTTCGGCCACCATCAGCTTGTCGCCCACAGCACCATCATTCGCGCCGCCACGCACGGTGAAATCATCGCCGGTCACCACCACCGGCCGCCCCTCGATTTTCGCCCGCCCCATGAGGAAATTCGAGGGCGTGAAGTCCACCAGCTTGCCGGCTTCGTCATAGCGCCCGATGCCGGCCAACGCGCCGACCTCGACAAAGGAATCGGAATCCGCCAGTTGCGCGATGCGTTCACGCACCGGCAGCTTGCCGTTGTCGCGATGGCGCTGCAACTTCTCTTCGCCCCCCATCTTCTGGGCCAGGTGCCTGCGGGTATTCAACTCGTCGATCTGTTCCTGCCAGGGCACAAACGTTCTCCTTTTGAATGAATCGCTGCAAAGGCAGGCCTTTTCAAGCGTAACGCCGGCGCGCTTGATGATGTTGCGATTCACAATGTTGCGATTAACAACCATGCCACCGGGACGCAGCTCTAGATGGTTCCAAAGCGCTGCGCAAACACCGCTTCGGCCGGCACCGACGCGGACACACATCTGAACGGCATTGTCGCCCCTTATCGCACCTTGTGACCCACGCCGTGCCATAGTTGGGTGTCCGCATAACCGGCGACCTGGCGTCGCTGGACGCATCCGTTCATTTGCTCGCCGCTTGGTCGAAACATGTGAGCATCGCGTGCAGAATCGCGCAGGGCAATTGCTCCAAGCAACTGCAGATCTGCCTCACGGGCTTGGAATCGACGAATCGACGATGCGAGGCGATTTCTACTACCCACAGGCGCTGATGAGTTTGCGTCGCCTGCGCAGAAGCGGCCGTGCGAACGG
>CAYYFR010000342.1:0-4565 GCA_964470865.1 uncultured Burkholderiales bacterium
GGTGTCTACGTGTTCGGTGGTGGTATCAACGAGGATGTCGTGCCGTTGATGGTCGCCGCCAACGGCACCGTTACGAACGAGACCTACCCGCAGACCAAGGATTTCGACGGCGGCTTCTGTGTTCTGGAACTCCCGTCGCGCGAAGCCGCAGTCAAGTGGGCCGCGAAGATCGCCAAAGCCTGCCGCTGCTCGCAGGAACTCCGCGAATTCCAGTACGACTCCGAGAGCTGACAGGCGCGGTCGCAGTCCGTTCGCTATCCACTATGCCTCGCTTCGATGCCTTCCTCCGAGGGGTCAGTCATATGAACGCCAAGGTGCCCGAGGTTACCGTCGCACAATAGTCGCATCCTCAAAACGAAAGAATTCGAAAATGCCCTCTCCAGTCAGCCAAGCAACAAGTCGCGAACTCGTTCTCACCCGCCTGATCGACGCGCCGCGCGAGAAGCTGTTCCGCGCCTGGACCGAGCCGGAACTTATCAAGCAATGGTTCACGCCGCGCCCCTGGACTACGCCGGTGGTCGAGACCGACGTGCGGCCCGGCGGTTCGAGCTACATGCTCATGCGCGGCCCCGACGGCACCGAAATGCCCAATCGCGGCGTCTGTCTGGAAGTGGTGAAGAACGAAAAGCTGGTGTTCACCGACGCCTATACGCATGCCTGGGAGCCATCCGGCAAGCCATTCATGACCGGTATTCTCACCTTCGAGGAAGAGGGCGGCAAGACGCGTTACACCGCGCGTGTCCTGCACTGGACCGATGCCGACCGCGAAACCCACGAGAAAATGGGTTTCCACGAAGGCTGGGGCAAGGCGACCGACCAGCTTGAGGCGCTTGTTGCGACGCTTTGATGGTTGCGACGGCCCTTTGGCACCGGCAGGGGTTCAATGGCCGTCGGCAACTGCTCGCCCGCGCTCGCATTGGCGGTACGCACCAGCGCGGCCGATTATCACGAGGCGCCGACGGTGACCAATCAATGCCAGGCTCGGTGTGAATAAACGTAATACGATATGATGCAGGGAGTAATACAAGCCAAAGCCGGAGATTGAAATGACGCTAACCGTTCGCTTGCCCCTGCGCGTTGAAGAGGAGCTTGCCCGCTACTGTGCCGAGCGCAAGCTGACCAAGAGTTACGCAGTCAAGCAAGCGCTGGATGAACTGTTCGCGCGGCAAGGTCCGGCGAGTCCCTACGACCTCGGCCGCGATCTGTTCGGCGCAAACGCCAAGCCGGGCGAGCCTGCCGAAGATCTTGCGCGCCATACCAAGCGGAAGTTGCACGAGCGTTTCCGCGGCCGCGGCGCGTGACCTCGACCTTGGTCGACACCGGGTTTCTGGTCGCGCTGTTCCGCAGTCGCGAACGTTTCAATGGGGCGGCGAAGGCGTACCTGACACGCAACCGGCAGCCGCTCCTGACTGTCACCCCGGTGGTGGTCGAAACCGCCTTCTTCCTTGCCGCGGCGGAGAAGCGTGCCTTGCTTGAATGGGTGCGAAGGGAGGGGCTGCAGGTCGCCGAATGGCCGCCTGCAGCGTACGCCAGGACCGAGGCGATCATCGCCAAGTATGCCGACCGCGATATCGATCTCGCTGACGCGGTCTTGATATGGCTGGCGGAGCAATCGGGTTGTCGAGCGATCCTGACCGTGGACGCGCGCGACTTTTCCGTCTATCGGATAACGGGCGGCAAGCGCTTTGAGATGCCGGACTGGAAGCTCGGTTGAGCGCGCCGCGGAGATGCGGCCGACTTTGCGTTGCGGGCACGAGTTCCTGTCGATCGCGACGTGCCGCGCGCTAGCGCCGGGGTGCCGCCGCATCAGGGCGCACGTAGCATAAAATGCCGGTTTTAAACCTCATTTTTCGCTCGGAGTTCCCATGCCCCTAGTCTCGATGCGCCAGCTTCTCGACCACGCCGCCGAAAACGGCTACGGCCTGCCCGCCTTCAACGTCAACAACCTGGAACAGGTCCAGGCCATCATGGAAGCCGCGGCCGAGACCGATTCGCCGGTGATCATGCAGGCCTCCGCCGGCGCGCGCAAATATGCCGGCGAGACCTTCCTCAAGTACCTGATCCAGGCTGCCATCGACACTTACCCGAACATTCCAGTGGTGATGCACCAGGACCACGGCCAGTCGCCGGCGGTGTGCGACGGCGCCATCAAGCTGGGTTTCTCGTCTGTGATGATGGACGGGTCGCTGAAGGCCGACGGCAAGACCATCGCCGAGTACGAATACAACGTCGACGTGACCCAGCAGGTGGTGGACATGGCGCACAAGCTGGGCATCACCGTCGAAGGCGAACTCGGGTGCCTGGGGTCGCTTGAGACCATGCGCGGCGACAAGGAGGACGGCCACGGTACCGACTCCACCATGACCCGCGAGCAGTTGCTGACCGACCCCGACCAGGCGGCGGACTTCGTCAAGAAAACCCAGATCGACGCGCTGGCGATCGCCATCGGCACCTCGCATGGCGCCTACAAGTTCTCGCGCAAGCCCACCGGCGACATTCTCGCCATCGAGCGCATCCGCGAAATCCACAAGCGCATTCCCAACACCCATCTGGTAATGCACGGCTCCTCCTCGGTGCCGCAGGATCTTCTGGAGATCATCCGCGCCAATGGCGGCGAGATGAAGGAAACCTACGGCGTGCCGGTCGAGGAAATCCAGGAAGGCATCAAGAACGGTGTGCGCAAGATCAACATCGACACCGACATCCGCCTGGCGATGACCGCCGCGATCCGCAAATTCATGAACGAGAATCGCGGCCATTTCGACCCGCGCGACTACCTGAAGCCCGCGCGCGCCGCCGCCAAGGCCATTTGCAAGGAGCGCTACGAACAGTTCGGTTGCGCCGGCCAGGCCTCGAAGATCAAGCCGGTGCCGCTGTCGGAGATCGCCGCCGGCTATGTGTCGGGCAAGTTGTCGCAGGTGGTGAACTAAGACTGCTGCGGCTACCGAGGCCTGGCACGCAAGCGAGCGCCGATGGGCGATTCGACGCTGTCTTGCAAGCGCGCTGGTGCGCGCATTGCCTGTCTGAAAAGTGCCGTCGTTCCCGCGCAAGCGGGATGCCGTTCCCTGCAAATCCCCGAATTCCCGCTTGCGCGGGAATGACATTTCTCCCGTGACTGCACTCTACACTTCGTCCATAGAGAGCCTGCCCTTTGTCTACCGTGGCAAGGTGCGCGATACCTATGCGGTGGGCGAGGACAAGCTCCTGATGGTGACCACCGACCGCCTGTCGGCCTTCGATGTGGTGATGGCCGAACCGATCCCCGACAAGGGGCGGGTACTCAACCAGATGTCGAATTTCTGGTTCGAGCGCCTGGGCGCGCTGGTACCGAACCATCTGACCGGCATCGCGCCCGAGAGCGTGGTCGCGCCCGCCGAGATCGAGCAGGTGCGCGGGCGCGCGGTGGTGGCCAAAAAGCTCAAGGCCTTGCCGGTCGAGGCGGTGGTACGGGGCTACATCATCGGTTCGGGCTGGAAGGATTATCAGGCGACCAGTCAGGTCTGCGGCATCCAGTTGCCGCCGGGCTTGAAGCAGGCCGAGCAACTGGCCCGGCCGATCTTCACTCCAGCCAGCAAGGCCGACGCCGGCGCACACGACGAGAATGTTTCCTTCGCCTATGTCGTCGATTTGCTGGGCGAGGAACTGGCCCAGCAGATCAGAAGCGTGAGCATCGCCCTGTACGAGGAGGCGGCGCGTTATGCTGCGACGCGCGGCATCATCATTGCGGACACCAAGTTCGAGTTCGGTCTCGATGGCGACGGTGTGCTGATCCTGATGGACGAAGTCCTAACCGCCGATTCGTCGCGTTTCTGGCCGGCCGACCAGTATCGGCTGGGCATCAGCCCGCCGTCATTCGACAAGCAATTCGTACGCGATTACCTGGAAACGCTGCCCTGGAACAAGAAGGCTCCGGCGCCCGCGCTGCCGCCCGAGGTGGTGCAGAAGACCGCGGCCAAGTACCTTGAGGCGCTGACGCGCCTGACCGGCGAGGAATTGCGCGCATGACACTCAAGCCGATGGCGAAAGCGGGCGCGAAGCGACAGCCCACGCCCTTGGTGGGCGTGGTGATGGGCAGCGCCAGCGACTGGCCGGTAATGCAGGCCGCCGTCAAGCTGCTGGTCGAGTTCGGTGTGGCGCACGAGTTCCAGGTGCTGTCGGCGCATCGCATGCCGGACGAAATGTTCGCCTATGCCGAGGGCGCCGCAAAGCGCGGTCTCGCGGCCATCATCGCTGGTGCCGGCGGCGCGGCGCATTTGCCGGGCATGATCGCGGCCAAGACCATCGTTCCTGTGCTGGGCGTGCCGGTGCCGTCGCGGCATCTCGCAGGCCTCGATTCGCTGTATTCGATCGTGCAAATGCCCAAGGGCATTCCGGTGGCCACCTTCGCCATCGGCGAGGCCGGCGCCGCCAATGCGGCCCTGTTCGCCATTGCCATGCTGGCGCGCGGCGATGCGGTGCTGGCACGTGCGCTGGAAGCGTTTCGGCAGCGTCAGAACAAGGCCGCGCGCGCCATGACCCTGCCGCCGGCAGAGCCTGCGGCATGAGCGCTCCCGCGCGGCCGCCCG
>CAYYFR010000343.1:0-4526 GCA_964470865.1 uncultured Burkholderiales bacterium
ACCGCTGTTCGCTTGACACGCTTTCGCGCTCACTTGCGGATTCACTTTTGCGGGGTGTTGAAGTTATACGTTGTGCTATATTGTGTTCTTTAAATTTAAGACCTGCAACCATGCATAGCGCAACCTTGCGCAGGATCGGCGGAAGCGTTGGATTGAGCCTTCCCGCGCCGCTCGTCAAGTCACTCGCCTTCAAGGTGGGCGAGCAAGTCGAGGTGCTCGAGCGTGATGGCCAACTCATCGTCAAGCCATATGTGGCGCCAAAGCGCAAGCGTTACACGCTCGACGAACTGCTGGCGCAGTGCGATTTTTCCAGGCGATTGGGCAAGACGGAACGCGAATGGCTTGCCGCTCCGCGTGCCGGTCGGGAAGAGATTTGAAGCGCACGCCGGAGCGCGGTGAGATCTGGCTGGTCGATCTCGACCCGATTGCCGGCAAGGAGCAACGCGGGAGGCGACCGGTGTTCGTCGTCACGCGCGCGGCGCTCAACGCCTCGGGGCTGGCTTTGATATGCCCGATTTCCCAGGGCGCGCTGCAATCAAGATTCGCCGGCTTCGCTTCGTCACTGGTGGGTGCAGGCACGGCGACGCAAGGGGTCGTGATGTGCAACCAGCCACGCACCGTTGACCTCGTCGCCCGCCGCAGCAAGCGGGTCGAGATGGCGCCTGACTTTGTGGTGGAAGACGTACTCGCACGGATCACCGTACTGCTCGATTGATCGGTGGGCCGGGGCGAAAGAGCGTTCGCGGAGTTTTGCGAAGATGCCATTGCCACGAGGAGATCTCATGAAGCCGTTCGCCCCACGCTCCTTCGCCCTGGCCTGCACATTCGCCTTGGCCGCCGCCGCGCACGCCGCCCCCGACGAAGCCGGCTTCGGCGCGAACGAAGGCTTTCCCGTCGGAACGCGCGCGAACTGGTTGCAGAAGCGATTCGTCGTCGGCTCGTTTTCCACGATGGAAAAGATCTTTCCGGTGCGCGAACTCAGGGCCGCGGCGACGCTACGGCCACTACCCGCGGCCGACAAGCCGCTCGACTGGGCACGCATCGATCAATGCCTCGCCGCCCACCCGGCGACCGGGCTGTTGATCATCAAGGACGGCCGTGTGCTGGCCGAACGCTACCAGTACGGCCGCAACGCCGAACATCGCTTCACCTCGTTTTCCATGGTCAAGACACTCGTCGGCATGGCCGTGGGCGCCGCGCTCGCCGACGGCGCTATCGCGAGATCGACGATGCGGTCGACAAGTACGAGCCCGAACTTTCGACCATCGCCTGGAAGGGCGTGTTTATCCGCCACGTGCTCAACATGGCCGCGGGCGTGAAATTCGACGAGACCTACGAGCGCTCCGACACCGACATCGCGCGCCTGTCGCGACCGTGGATCCGCGGCGCGTTCATTACGCGCCGCCAGGAACTCCACGAAATCCACCGCCCCAGCGGCTGAGACACAGTGGAGCCTCGCTTGAATTATCCGATTGACGACGTTGTGGGGTCCATGTAGGCGAGGTCGGTGCGCAGTTGCCGCGCGTCGAAAGCCCGGCGCTGATCAAGCGAATGGATTTCGCGCCCGGCCGCCGACAACCGGGCGCGGCTACTTGTACCGGTCCTCGATCGACGACCAGGCCGGCATGCCGACAATGGCCTTGTATTCTTCGAAGCCCACGCCCGAACCGACCTCGCGAAATTGCCCCGACGCCATGTCGGCCAGCGCGTCCTGCATCGTGCGCGTGATGCGCATGAGCAAGGAAATTCCGTAGATCACCATGCGAAAACCCAGTTCCTCGAGCTGCGGCGGCTTGAGGATCGGTGTCCGTCCCCCTTCGAGCATGTTGGCCATGAGCGGGACATCAAAGGCGCGACCGATGGTGCGCATCTCGTCGACATCGAGCGGGGCCTCGATGAACAGGCCATCGGCTCCGGCGCGCAGGTAGGCTTCACCGCGCCGCAGGGCTTCGTCCAGGCCGACGACTTCGCGGGCATCGGTGCGAGCGATGATGAACGTGTCTGGATTTATCCGCTCGCCGGCGGCCGCCCGAATCTTCGAGCACATCTCCTGGGCGGGCACCAGCGCCTTGCCGGCGATGTGGCCGCAGCGCTTCGGGCTCACCTGGTCTTCGAAGAACAGGGCCTGTACACCCATGCGCTCTAGATTGTGGACTGCGTGGACCACATTCTTGTGGTCGCCATAACCATTGTCGACGTCCACCAGCGCAGGTAGTTTGCACACGGCCAGTATGTCGCGGTAGGCATCGGCGAACTCGCGCGCACCGAGCAGGCCGATGTCCGGCACCCCGAAACGCACGCCGGCGATAGAGAAACCGCCGATGAATACCGCCTTGAAGCCTGCTTGCTCAATCAGCAGCGCCGACAACGCGTCGTGCGCGCCGGGCATCACCAATGGCCGTTCGCTTGCGACCAGTTCACGGAAGGCATTCATTCGATTTTCACTCCGGCGTCGCGGATCACCTTGCCCCATTTCGCGGCGTCTTCGCGCACCACGCGGGCAAATTCCTCCGGAGTACCGCCCGCGGCCTCGGCGCCCTGCGCCGCAAGCTTGTCCTTCATTTCGGTCGATCGCAGGATCTTGTCGACCTCGCTGTTCATGCGGCCGACGATCTCCTTGGAAGTCGCCGCCGGCGCCACCAGCCCGAACCAGGTCACGCCTTCGAATTCCGGCAGGCCCGATTCGGCAACCGTCGGCAGGTCTGGCGCGAGAGGCGAACGCTCCTTGCTGGTGATTGCCAGGCCCTTGAGCTTGCCGGCGCGGATCTGCGGCAGGGACCAGACGATCGAATCGAAAATCCAGGCGATCCGTCCCGAGACAAGGTCGGGGACCGCCTGCACGCCGGTCTTGTAAGGCGCGTGCGGTGCCTGGATGCCGGCACTGGTTTTGAACAATTCGCCGATCAGGTGGGTGATGCCGCCGGTGCCGCTGGACGCATAGGTAAGCGCACCGGGTTTCTCCTTTGCAAGAGCGATCAGTTCCCGCATGTTGTTTGCCGGGATCGCGGGGCTGGCGATCAGGATGTTCGGTGCCCGGGCAACCAGGCTGACCAGCGCGAAATCCTTGCCCGGATCATAGGCCAGCTTGTTGTTGAGGATGGGAAGGATGACATGGGTGCTGATGGTGGCCATGAGGAAGGTGTAGCCGTCCGCAGTCGACCTTGCGACATGTTCGCTGGCGATGGCGCCCGTGGCGCCGGGGCGATTGTCGATCGCCACGGGCTGACCCAGCGCCTCCGACAGCTTTTGCCCGACCGCGCGCGCCACCGCGTCGGTCGATCCGCCTGCCGCGAACGGCAGCACGATGCGCACCGGGCGCGCCGGCCAGTTCTGGGCAGTCGATGCCAGAGGCAGAAGCGCGGGCAGGAGCGCCCACCAGCGGTAGACCTTGAATCGCAATGTTGCTCGCATGAACGTACCTCTGGCCGCTTGAAAAGCAGACTGTAACGGCGCAGCGCACGCAAGGGAAATGCATAATATGGATGGCCCGACCATGCACGAAATCGATACTCCAACGACACCGCCATGGCGCGACTCATGAATCCGCGCCGTCTCGATCTCAACCTCCTGGTCGTATTCGACGCAGTGGTTGCCGAGGCCAGTGTTTCGCGCGCGGCAAGCAGGCTCCACCTGACGCAATCGGCCTTGAGCCATGCGCTGGGGCGATTGCGCGAGGCCTTCGGCGACCCGATTCTCGTGCGCCAGGGGCGTGTCATGCAGGCCACACCGAGGGCGCTGGCCGCACTGCCCGAGGTGCGCTCGATCCTGTCCCAGGCCGGTCGCCTGTTTGCCGAAAGGGGCCGCTTTAATCCCGCGACCCTCGAGCGCAGCGTGCATGTGGGCAGCTCCGACTACGCGTGCGTGGAAGTGCTGTCGAAAGTCATGCCCGGCGTCTGCCGTGATGCCCCCGGCTTGCGCTGGATGGTCCGCCATGCAGGGCGGGTCGATGCGCCGGCGCTGCTGCGCGCCGGCTCGATCGATCTGGCGCTGGGCGTTTTCGGCGGGCTCACCCCGGACCTCGCAACCGAACCGCTGGTCGAGGAGCCTTACCTGTGCGCCGCATGGCGCGGCGCATGGCCGACCAGAACCCTGACCGAAGCGGCTTATCTTGAGGCCACGCACCTGAACGTGCTGGTCGCCGGTGACACCCTGGGCCTGATCGACGAGGCGCTCGCCCGGCGCGGTGTGACGCGGCGCATCGGCGCGACGCTGGCGCATTTCGGTGCGGCAGTGGCCATGCTCAGTGGCGGGCCCATGCTGCTGACCGCGCCGGCCGGGTTGCTGCGGCGCGCCGCGCGCCTCCACGATTTGCGGGTGATGCGCGTGCCGGTCGATCTGCCGCCGTTTCGCACCCAGCTGGCATGGGCGCGGCGGCGCGACGACGACGAGTGCTTGACATGGTTGCGCCAGCGAATCGTCAGCGCCATGCGTGCACCGTCGTCCGCCCGATCGGCCAGCCGGAACGACTGAACAGCGCTCCGAGGTGTTCCCGCTGATCTGCCCGATATGCGCAGGCCAGATGCGCA
>CAYYFR010000344.1:0-4483 GCA_964470865.1 uncultured Burkholderiales bacterium
AGATTCTTAGCAAGAGCCTTTATCTCCGGTGGCGCATCATCTCGAAAATAGCCTCTGTTGTCTCGATTTTTATCGTAGCTCACGCCTGTTATCTTGAATTTCAACGCCACCACTTTCTTTGACTTCTGCTGCTCTATGTCCTTGTGTGCTGTTTCCCATGTTACGGCTCGTATCATCAAGTAATACCGGCGCTCATCAAATTTGCCATCAATGGTGAATGCGGATTTGGATGGATACTGCGGTTGTATTTTTCTCCTATACAGGCCGCCACGGCCTGCTTTATGGCGGCGGCTTGCGCGTGCTGGAGGCTTTGCGTCTGCGCGTGAAAGATGTCGAGTTCACCCGCAACGAGATCATCGTGCGCGAGGGCAAGGGGTTCAAAGACCGGGTGACGATGCTGCCGCGTGCTGTGGCGGATGGTCTGCGTACCCATCTCGATGCGGTACGGGCCTTGCATGTGCAAGACCTTGCCGCCGGTTATGGCGATGTGTACTTGCCGCACGCGCTTGACCGCAAGTACCCGAACGCCGGGCGTGAATGGGGCTGGCAATATGTGTTTCCGGCGGCAGATCGCCCGGTTGATCCACGCTCTGGCGTGATGCGCCGCCATCATGTGGGCGATCAGGCGATCCAGCGTGCGATGCGCCAGGCAGTGCGTGATGCCGGCATCGCCAAGCCCGCGACGCCGCACAGTTTTCGGCATTCATTCGCCACCCATCTGCTCGAAAGCGGTTACGACATCCGCACCGTGCAGGAGCTGCTCGGCAATTCGGATGTGTCGACGACGATGATCTACACCCATGTGCTCAACCGGGGCGGGCGCGGGGTGGCCAGCCCGCTTGATGGGTTGATGCGTGCGCAGCCGGCGAATGCTGCGGTCAATGCGGCGCTTGCAGCGTATCGCGCCGCAGGCCACCCGCAAGCGGCAGGCCTCTAGCTGAACATCACCGGTTTGTTGCCCGGTGGCGGCGAATAGCGGAAGGTGCCGCGCTTGAAAATCGCCGCGCGCCCGCCCACTGCGGCGATCCTGGCTTCCTGGTCGGCGCGTGCCGCGCGGTCCGCCGCTTCCGGGTCGACCACGCTGCGCAATTTCGCGGCGCACTCGGCCACCACCTTGGCATAGTCGGGGTGTTGCCCGAGGTCGCGCAATTCCTCGGGGTCGGCCTGCAAGTCAAACAGCATCGGCGGCAGGCCCACGTAGTGCACGTATTTGTACTGGCGGTGGCGAATCATGTAGGTGGCGGCGATCGCTGCGGCCGCGTGGTATTCGGCGAGGATCACGCGCTCGCGGGCGGCGCCGTTGGCGATTTCCAGCAGCGACTGGCCGGGCAGGTCGGCATCGTCCGGGTGCGGCCTGGCACCGACGCCCTGCACGATGGTCTGGAACATGTCGACGAGTGTCACCGGCACGTCCGAGACCTGGCCTGCGGGCACGCCGGCGCCGGCCACGATCAGCGGGATGCCGGCCGATTCCTCGAACATGGTCGATTTTCCCCACATGCCGCGCGCGCCCAGGTTGTCGCCGTGGTCGGAGCTGTAGACCACGCGCGTCTGATCCATCAGGCCGGCTTCCTCGAGCGCGGCCAACACGCGCCCGATGTTGTGGTCCAGAAAGCTCACCAGGCCGAAATAGGCGGTGATCGCGCGCCGCACCATGGCTTCATCGGTGAAGCCGGCGTCGTATTGCATGCAGTTGCGCATGGCATCCAGAAACGGATGGCGCGGCCGTTCGCCCTGCGCGTACTGGCTGGGCCAGGGCACGGCTGCCTCGGCATACATGTCGAAGAACTCCGGCGGCGCCACCAGCGGAAAATGCGGCGCCACGTAGCCCACATACAGCACCCAGGGCTTGTCGCGATGGCGGCCCGCTTCTTCCTTGAGCCAGCGCACCGCAGCCTCGGTGATGGCGCGATCGTAGGCGGTGTATTCCGATTCGCCGCGCGCCGCTTCGGGGCCCAGCTTGCGCGAGCCTACGCGCACCGGCAACTCGTCGCGAATCAGGCCCAGCAGGTCGCCCAGGCCATCGACGATATGCAGCGGCAGGATTTCCTCATCGAACCCGTTGCTCAGCGGTGTGTTGCGCGTGTAGTGCAGCTTGCCGATCGATACCGCGCGATGCCCTTCATCCATCAGGCGGTGGCCCCAGGCGGGCGGCGTGCCATTGTAGGCAATGGCGTTGTCCCAGCATTTCACATCGTGCACATGACGGCCGGTGGCAAGCGAGGCACGCGCCGGCACGCAGATCGGGCAGTTGGTATAGGCCGAGGTGAAACGGGTGCCGCGCGCGGCCAGGCGGTCCAGATTGGGGGTCCTGATCATCGTGTGGCCGTAGGCCCCGGTGACCTTCTTGTTGTGCTCGTCGGACAGGATGAACAGCAGATTCTGTGGCTTCACTTGCATGCGCTCCGGTTGGATGGTGCGATCTTGCGATCAAGCCTGATGCGCGCCAAACGTCGCAGTTTAGTCAAAGCCGGCGCCGGCCACCACCGCGGCATCTCCCGCCCGCTCCGCTCACGCCGGCAGGCCGCCGTGCTCACGCCACACCCTGCAATAGCCGTTGGGCGACAATGGCAGCATGAAAACACCCAAGCGCCTGCAATCGCTGCAGGAAGAAGGCCTGATCGATGCGGTCGTGCGCCAGTTGATGAGCGGCAAGGAAGCCACGGTCTATGTGGTGCGCAGCGGCGAGCAGATCCTGTGCGCCAAGGTCTACAAGGAAGCCACGCAACGCAGCTTTCGCCAGGCCGTGGACTACACCGAGAACCGCAAGGTCAAGAACAGCCGCCAGGCGCGCGCCATGGCCAAGGGCACGCGCTTCGGCCGCCAGGCGCAGGAACAAGCCTGGCAAAGCGCCGAGGTCGACGCGCTGTACCGCCTGGCGGCGGCCGGCGTGCGGGTGCCGGCACCGCAGAATTTTTTCGAAGGCGTGCTGCTGATGGAACTGGTCACCGACGCACACGGTGACGCCGCACCGCGCCTGAACGATGTGCTGTTCGAGCCGAACCAGGCACTGGCGCAGCATGCCCTGCTGATCACCGAAGTGGTGCGCATGCTGTGCGCCGGCGTGGTGCATGGCGACCTCTCGGAATTCAACATCCTCCTGGCCGCAGACGGCCCGGTGATCATCGACCTGCCGCAGGCGGTGGATGCGGCGGGCAACAACCATGCCGGCCGCATGCTTTTGCGCGACGTGCGCAACCTGCGCGATTTTTTCGGGCGCTTCGCCCCGCAACTTCTCACCACCGACTTCGGCGCCGAAATCTGGAGCCTGTACCAGGGTGGCAAGCTCACCCCCGATACCCGCTTGACCGGCTTTTTCGAGCAGCAGACCGGCGCGGTCGATGTCGGCGATATCATGAGCGTGATCGAAGACGCCAATGCCGAAGAAGCCGCACGCAGGCTTCGCATGCAATCGAACTGACAGGCCGCACACAAGGGGCCTGCCACCGGCAGCCCCCCTCACATCTTTTCGTTTCGGAGAACCAGGCATGCAGCGCACGATGCACCGCGTGACACACAGCGCCGCCGTTGCCATTTTCTCGCTCATGGTCGCGGGCAGCGCCCTCGCACAGGCGTATCCGGCTCGCGCCATCACCTTCATCTACCCCTACCCGCCCGGCTCCGCCAGCGACAACGCCTATCGCAGCATCGTGCTGGAAACCGCCAGGCGTCTGGGCCAGCCGATCGTCTACGAGAACCGGCCGGGTGCCACCGGACGCATCGGCGTCGATCTGATCCAGCGCGCCGCCACCGACGGCTACACCATCGGCATGCTCAACAACGTCCTGGGCGTGAGCCTGCCGCTGATCGACCCCAAGACCGCCATCGAGCCGGGCCGGGACTACACGCCGATCGTGCTGGCGGTCGAATCCTATTTGCTGATGGTGGCACGCGCGGGCGAACCCTACCGCGATCTCAAGGGCGTGCTCGATTACGCCAAGGCCAACCCCGGAAAGCTCAACATGTCCACCCCCGGCTCGGCCACCGGTGCCCACCTGGTGCTGGCCCTGCTGTCGGCGCGCAGCGGTTTGAGCATCGCGCACATTCCCTACAAGGGCACGGCGCCGGCGACGCAGGCCATCCTGGCCGGTGAAGTCAACCTGACCGTGACCGACACCACCGTCAAGCCGCATGTCGACAGCGGCAAGTTGCTGGCTCTGGCCACCACCGGTGCGCAGCGCTGGGCCAGCTTTCCCAACGTGCCGACCTTCGAAGAGCAGGGCCTCAAGGGTGTCACCTACAGCTCCTGGTCCGGCATCATCGGGCCGCCCGGCATGCCCCGACCGATCGTGCTGCAGTTGAACCGCGCTTTCATTGAAGCGCTCAACACGCCCGAGGTCAAAAGCAGGCTGGATAGCGCCGGCCTGAGCGCGCGCGGCGGCACGCCGGAAGACTGGGGAACCCTGGTGAAGGCGGATCTGGCGCAGTGGCGCCCGGTGATTTTGGGTGCCAACATCAAGCTCGACCAGTAAACCCGCAGCGC
>CAYYFR010000345.1:0-4470 GCA_964470865.1 uncultured Burkholderiales bacterium
GGGTATCGCGCAGGCGGGAATAAAAGGCAAGACGCGTACCACCTGGCGGTACTTCGAAAAATTGTCTTATCGATGATAATGCACAGGCGGCGCGATTGTCGCTAAACGCTGAACAAGTTCCTGCAACGCGGACTCGCAAACGACGAGTCTTCAAAATTCAACAGGTTGAAAAAGCGACTTTTTCAACCTGCGGACCTGTTCAGCTTTTCCCCAACGATGACCCAGTTTCTCTCCATCCACCCCACCCATCCACAGCCGCGCCTGATCGCCCAGGCGGCCGCGCTGGTGAAAAGCGGCGCGGTGATCGTCTACCCGACCGACTCCTGCTACGCCCTGGGTTGCCATATCGGCGACAAGGCCGCAGCAGAGCGCCTGCGCGCGATCCGCCAGGTCGATGACAACCATCACTTCACCCTGGTTTGCCGCGACCTGTCGGAGATCGCCAACTTTGCCAAGGTCGACAATACCCAGTACCGCATGCTCAAAGCCGCCACCCCGGGGGCCTATACCTTCATTCTCGAGGCCAGCCGCGAAGTGCCGCGCCGCCTGGCGCACGCGAAGCGTCGCAGCATCGGCCTGCGTGTGCCCGAAAACGTGATCGCGCAGGCGCTGCTCACCGCACTTGACGAACCGCTGCTCTCGACTACCCTGATCCTGCCAAACGTCGAAGACCCGCTCAATGATGCCGAAGAAATCCGCGAGCGGCTCGGGCGCCAGGTCGACCTGATCATCGATGGTGGCGCCTGCGGCCTTGTGCCGACATCGGTGATCGACATGACCGGCGACACGCCGCGCGTGGTGCGCTTAGGAGCGGGATCTCTGGCGGCACTGGGGCTCAGCTGAGGGCGTTTGTTAAAATTGGCGTTGTGAACGAAACCCTGATCCAGACTGTCGCGACTTTCGCGATCCCCGTGTTGTTTGCCATCACCCTGCATGAAGCCGCGCACGGTTATGCGGCGCGGCATTTCGGCGACGCCACCGCCGCCATCATGGGTCGCCTGTCGCTCAATCCGCTGCGCCACATCGATCCGTTCGGCACCATCGCCATGCCCCTGCTGTTGTACTTCCTGACCAACGGGGCGTTCGTGTTCGGCTATGCCAAACCGGTACCGGTCGACAGCCGCAACCTGCGTCGCCCCAAGCAGGACATGCTGTGGGTGGCGTTCGCCGGGCCGGCCTCGAACCTTGCGATGGCGCTGTTCTGGGCACTCTTCGCGCTGGTGTTTGTCGCGCTTGGCATCGACGAGCCATTTTTCCAGGGCATGGCGCGTGCCGGTGTGCTGGTCAACCTGGTGATGGCCGCGCTCAACCTGTTTCCGCTGCCGCCGCTCGACGGCGGGCGCATGCTGGTGGCGGTGCTGCCCTATACCCAGGCGCGGTTGGTCGCGAAGATCGAACCCATTGGCTTTTTCGTGGTGCTGGCCCTGGCCGCCACCAACCTGCTCAATTACTGGATGCTGCCCTTGCTGGGCGTGATGCAAACCGGGCTGGGCTGGATACTGCAGCCGCTGGCTGCGCTGATATAGGGAAGCACTGAACAAGTCAGTAGGTCGAGCAGGTTACTTTTTCAAGTGGTTGAATTTAAACGATCTTTTGTTCGATAGTCTGGATTCCAGGGACTTACTCAGCGCCTTTTTCTGGTAGAGAACATTCCTCATGTACGCCCAACGCGTTTTATCCGGCATGCGCCCCACGGGCGCCCTGCATCTTGGCCACTATCACGGCGTGCTCAAGAACTGGGCACGCCTGCAGGCCGAATACCCCTGTTTGTTTTTTGTTGCCGACTGGCATGCACTGACCACACATTACGACGAAGTCCATGTAATCGGGCAGAACACACGCGAAATGGTGATCGACTGGCTGGCCGCGGGCATCGATCCGGCGCAGGCGGTGCTGTTCGTGCAGAGCCGGGTGCCGCAGCATGCGGAATTGCACCTGCTGTTGTCGATGATGGCGCCGCTTTCCTGGCTTGAACGGGTGCCTACCTACAAGGACCAGCAGGAAAAGCTGAGCGAGAAGGACCTCACCACCTACGGCTTTCTCGGCTACCCGCTGTTGCAGGCGGCCGATATCCTGATTTATCGTGCCCGGCATGTGCCGGTGGGTGAAGACCAGGTGCCGCATGTGGAATTCACGCGCGAAGTGGCGCGCCGCTTCAACCACCTTTATGGCAAGGAAACCGGCTACGAAGAGAAGGCGCTTGAAGCAGTCAAGCGCCTGGGCAGCAACGGCGCGCGCCGATACAGGGAGTTGCGCGATCGCTACCAGCAAACCGGCGGCGCCGCCGCGCTCGCGGCCGGCCAGGCCTTGTTAGCCGAGGCGGCAAGCCTCGCGCAAAGCGATCGCGAGCGCCTTTACGGCTACCTCGAAGGCGGCGGCAAGATCATCCTGGTCGAGCCGCAGGCCCTGCTGACGGCGAGCTCGCGCATGCCCGGCCTTGATGGCCAGAAAATGTCCAAGTCCTACGGCAACACCATTGCGCTGCGCGAGGACGCGAAGTCGGTCGAGAAGAAGATCCGTACCATGCCGACCGATCCGGCAAGGGTGCGGCGCAACGATCCAGGCAATCCGGACAAATGCCCTGTTTGGGAACTGCACCAGGTGTATTCGGATGACGCCACTCGCGCCTGGGCGCGCGCCGGCTGCACCAGCGCCGGCATCGGATGCATCGAGTGCAAGCAGCCGGTGATCGAGGCGGTGCTGCGCGAGCAGGTGCCGATGCATGAGCGCGCGCAAAAGTACATCGACGCGCCCGGCCTGGTGAGCGAAATTCTTGAAGCCGGCCGCGTCAAGGCGACGGCATTGGCCGAGGAAACCATGCGCGAAGTTCGCGACGCCATGGGCTTGGGGGGCGCCTGATGGCGCTGCCTGGCAATCCTGGTCAGCCCGATGGCGCCTGTCGGCGTTAGTCTTGCGATGAACCCCGAAACCGCCCTCCCGAAGATCCTGGTGCGCCCGTCCAAGGCCGGCGACATCGCGTTGATCGCCGAGATCTATGGCTATCACGTGTTGAACGGCCCGGCCTCGTTCGAACTGATGGCGCCTTCGGTTGTCGAGATGGGCAAGCGCCGCGCCGACCTTATCGGCCGCAATTTCCCCTACCTTGTGGCCGAGATCGAAGGGCGGGTGGTCGGTTATGCCTACGCCAGCCTGTATCACACGCGGCCGGCCTATCGCTTCACGCTCGAGGATTCGGTGTATATCCACAAGGATTTTGCCGGGCGCGGGGTCGGTCGCATGTTGCTCGACGCGCTGATCGAAGCCTGCGAAAAGATAGGCGGCCGGCAACTGATCGCGGTCATCGGCGATTCCGACAATGCTGCCTCGATCAAGCTGCACGCGGCCTGCGGCTTCAAGCGCACCGGTACGCTCAAGGCGGTGGGCTTCAAGTTCGGGCGCTGGGTCGATAGCGTGATCATGCAACTGGCCATCGGCGAGGGTGCCAGGACCCTGCCGCCGGAGTCGAACCCCGGCAGGTGAGCGCGCGCCGGATGCGGCGCGCATGTCAAGTTTCGCGGACGCCTGCCACCGGCTGGCGGCGCTCAATTGTTTTTTCAGGATCCGGATTTCAAGCATGCTTTCCACCGCAAACATCAGCATCCAGTTCGGCGCCAAACCGCTGTTCGAAAACGTCAGCATCAAGTTCACCGATGGCAACCGCTACGGGCTGATCGGCGCCAACGGCTGCGGCAAATCGACCTTCATGAAAATCCTCGGGCGCGATCTCGAGCAGAGCACCGGTGAGGTGATGCTCGAATCCGGGCGCCGCCTGGGCAAGCTGAACCAGAACCAGTTCGCCTATGAGGATGAAAGGGTGCTCGACGTGGTGTTGCAGGGCCATGTGGAAATGTGGCGGGCGATGACCGAGCGTGATGCCATCTATGCCAACCCCGAAGCCAGCGACGACGACTACATGCACGCCGCCGAACTGGAGGCCAAGTACGCGGAATACGGCGGCTACGACGCCGAGGCGCGCGCCGCGGCCTTGCTGGCGGGCGCCGGCATCGAGGAAAAGCTGCACAACGGCCCGATGCGCGAAGTAGCACCCGGCTGGAAGTTGCGCGTGCTGCTGGCGCAGGCCTTGTTTTCCAAGCCCGACGTGCTGCTGTTGGACGAGCCGACCAACAATCTCGACATCAACTCGATCCGCTGGCTGGAGGACGTGCTCAACGCCTACGACAGCACCATGATCATCATCAGCCACGATCGCCATTTCCTCAACCAGGTATGCACCCATATGGCGGACCTGGACTATGGCCAGATCAAGGTGTATCCGGGCAACTACGACGATTTCATGCTGGCCTCGACCCAGGCGCGCGCACTGATGTCGGCGGCCAACGCCAAGGCCCGAGACCGCATCACCGACCTGCAGGATTTCGTGCGTCGCTTCTCGGCCAACAAGTCGAAGGCGCGCCAGGCCACCTCGCGCCTGAAGATGATCGACAAGATCAAGGTCGAGGACATGAAGCC
>CAYYFR010000346.1:0-2825 GCA_964470865.1 uncultured Burkholderiales bacterium
GGGACCACGATCTTGAGCGGCCTGGAAGGAAAGGTCTGGGCCAGACTGTGACCAGTGACGGCCATGACGGCCAAGGCCGTGCACAGCCTTGCCAGATTGCGTCTCAGCGTCTTCATCACACCTCCTGCAGAAAGCAGCCGATCTGGCCGGCGAGTTCCGATGTATGCGATTCCAGCGCCACCCGGCCAGCGTTGAGGATGGTGGCGCCCGTCACGCGCGGGTTGAGGCGGCAAACCGCTTCAAGCTGACGCCCGTAGTGCTCCTCGTCCTGCATCACCAGTTCGAGCAGCAGGGTCGGGGCGGCGATCCGTGCAATCGCGCCGGCGAAATCGAACTCGAAATTGGCGCCATAGGTCGCGCCGATGGCCGACAGCGCCTGCACATGATCGAGCAGGCGGATTTTCAGCTCTTCAATATCCGCAGCCGTCACCACCGGCTTGGCGAAAATGGCACGCGGCACGCCGAAACCGGTGATGTCGCTCCAGTCCGCCATCCAGCGCCTGAGATGCTGGTCACCGCCCGGCGAATCCGGATAGCGCGTGAAATACTTGTCGACGATGTGGTGGATCGCCGCATTGCGCGCGTCCTTGTCCGGGATGATGCTGTGGATCTGGCCGCACAGGATCACCCGCTCAACCGCGTCGGGGTGATTGGCGGCCATCGCCGCGGCGACCTTGTTGCCGGTGTGATAGCCGAACACATGGGCACGCGCAATCCCCATGCTGCCGAGAAACTCGACCATCGCGGCACCCAGTGCTTCCATGGTCACCGGGCCGCCGAGCGGGTCGGACTGACCGAAGCCCGGCAAGTCGGGCGCGATACAGCGGAAATGCGGCGCCAGCAGCGGCAGCAGGAAGCGATAGGCGCGCGACGAGCGCGGCGCGGAGTGCATCAACAGCAGTACCGGCCCCTGCCCTGCTTCGACATAGTGGACCTGCCCGCCGCGGATGGAGGCGTAGGCGCGGCGCATGCTCATTCCAGTTTCGCGCCGGACTGTGCCACCACGCGCGCCCATTTCTCGACCTCGCTGCGGACATGCGCGCTGAATTCCTTGGGCGTGGTGCCGACCACCTCGAAGCCCATGCCGTTGAGCTTCTGCGTCAAGTCCGGCGCGCGCACGGCGGCGTTGATCTCGCTGGCCAGGCGCTCCTGCACCGGCGCCGGTATACCAGCCGGCCCCATGATGCCGTACCAGGCGATCACGTTGAAACTTTCCATGCCCTTGAGCTCGGCCATGGCCGGCAGGCTGCCATTGGCCACCAACGGCGTGCGGTTCGGGCCGGTGGTGGCCAAGGCCTTCAGGCGGCCTGCAGCGACCTGCGGCATCGCCGTGGACGCGCTGTCGAACAGCATCGAGACGCGGCCGCCTACCAGGTCGGCCGACGCCGGTGCCTGCCCCTTGTACGGCACATGCAGCATGTCGATGCCGGCCAGGATCTTGAACAGTTCGCCGGCCAGATGGGTGGCGCCACCGGCGCTGTGCGAGGCATAGGTCAGCTTGCCCGGTTGCGCCTTCGCCAGCGCGATCAGCTCCGGCACGGTCGCGGCCGGCACGCTTGGATGCAGCACCAGCACGAAGGCCTGCCGCGTCAGATGGGTGATCGCCGACAGGTCTTTCAACACATCGAAGGGAATGTCCTTGTAGAAGCTTGGATTGGTTGACAGGGGCGTGGCCGCCAGTACCAGCGTATGCCCGTCCGGCGCCGCCCGCGCCACCTGGTTGGTGCCGATGTTGCCACTGGCGCCAGCGACATTGTCGACCACCACCGGTTTGCCCAGGCGCGTTGACAGGCTGTTGGCGATCAGGCGCCCGAGCGCGTCGGCACTGCCGCCGGCCGGATATGGCACTACCAGGCGGAACGGCTTGTCCAGTGGAAACCCCTGCGCTTTCAAGGCGCCCGTGCCGAACATGAAGACGGCAGCCCCCAATACTGCGGAAAACCGGATCACACGCATTTCAACACTCCTTTAGCTGATGACACTCTGAATATTGCGCAGCGCCGCTTGCTTGCCGGCGATGCGCCCGAATACCAATGCCTTGCCGATGCCGGTGCCGGAGTGATAGCTGGCGCCGTGAAAGCCGCCCACCGCCTCGCCTGCCGCGTAAAGACCCTCGATCGGTTGTCCGCGGCGCAATACGCGCATCTGCGCATCGACGGCGATGCCGGCGTAGGTGGCTAGCAGGTGCCCGATGGTGGGGAAGGCGTAGAACGGCGGCCGTTCCACGCGCTGCGGCAAGCCGTAGCTGCCGGCCAGGGTCTTGCGCCCGAAGTCGGCATCGACACCGCAACTGACGCCCTCGTTGTAGCGCGCGACGGTCTGTCGCAAGGCCGTCGCCGGCATGGCCGCCTTGTGCGCCAGTTCGTCCAGCGTTTCCGCGCGCAGCAACATGCGTATCTTGGCAGCGTCGAGCGTCATCGGCGAGCCCTGTCCGGCGGCTGCCTGCGCCGCCACTGCCCGCTCGTAGACGCTCTGATCGAATACCTGGAAACCCATCATGCCGGGTTGATCCAGACAGACCCGCGCGATGTCCTTGTACGAAATCGATTCGTTGACAAAACGCAGGCCGTGCCGGTTGACGATGATGCCGCCCTGGTAGTAGAGCAGCAGGATGTCGTCGGAAGTGGCGCCATTGGCGTGCAACTCGAAACTCGGCTGCACATGCAGGATGTCACGGGTGTCAGCGCCGAGCGCTTCTGCCATGCGCAAGGCGTCGCCATTGTGACCCGCGCCGGAGGTGGCCAGCACCTTGGCGAAGCGCGGCTCGATGGCAGCCAGACGTTGCGCATCGCGTGCGAAGCCGCCGCTTGCCAGCACCACGCCGC
>CAYYFR010000346.1:2925-4465 GCA_964470865.1 uncultured Burkholderiales bacterium
CACCACGCCGCCGGCGTCGCATGCCAGGCCCGTCACCGGCGTGCCGAACAACACCGCGACGCCGCGCGCCTCGACCGCGTGCTTGAGCTTGCGCACCAGGTCGAGCGGGTCGGTGAGATGACCGCGCGGCACACTCATGCCGGCCACCGCGCTGACCGTCGGCGACCAGGCGACTCCCAGCGCGCAGAGTTGCTCAAAAGTATCGAGCTGATGCTCCACATAGGCCTGCACCAGCGCCGGATCGTTCAAATGCCGGCCGGTCTCAAGGATGTCCTGCGCCATCAGTGCATTGCTGTCGGCAACGCCGTTGCGCTTCTGCACCTCGGTGCCGGCGAAACTGACGCGCCCCACCGAAATCGCGGTCGATGAGTCCCACAGCCGCGGCTGTTTTTCAAACACGATGGCGCTGGCGCCGGCCTGCGCGGCTTCCAGGGCGGCCTCGAGACCGGCCGCGCCAGCGCCGGCGACGACGACATCGACCTCGGAGTCCCAGACGGCGCTGCTCATGGCTCCCTCATGCGGATGACATGCTTGCCGATGCCCCTGCCCTGCAATACGTCGATCAGGGCCTGCGGCGCGGCTTCAATGCCCTCATGCACGGTCTCGTGGTAACGCACCGCGCCATCGGCCAGCCAGCCGCCGATCGCGGCCAGTGCTTCGCCGGCGCGGTGCGCATAGTCGTAGACGATGAAGCCCTGCAGGCGCGCACGCGCGCTGATGATGTGCGCCTGCGCATCGGCGCGGGTTGTCGGCCCGGACAACTGCGCAACCCGTCCAACCACGGCGATGCGCGCACGGTCGGCCAGATGACGCATCACCGCATCGGCAACCGTGCCGCCGACATTGTCGAAGTAGGCATCGATTCGATCAGGGCAGGCAGCGCGCAATGCCGCGTCCAGATCGGGCGTTTCGCGGTAGTCAATCGCGGCGTCGAAAAGCAGGTCATTCAGCAGATGCCGCACCTTGGCCGCAGCGCCTACGATGCCGACGACGCGACAGCCGCGCAGCCGCGCGATCTGGCCGGCCAGCGACCCCACGGTGCCGGCAGCGGCGCTGACCACCACCGTTTGGCCGGGCTGCGGGTCGCAGATCTCCAGCAGGGCGAAGTAAGCGGTGAGCCCCGGCATGCCAAGGATGCCCAAGGCAGTCGAGAGCGGTGCAAGTTCTGGATCGACCCGCGACACCCCTTGCGCGTAGGCCAGCTTGCCGCTGTCACCGCGCGACAGCGCGTATTCCTGCCAGCCCAGCATGCCTTCGGCGTAATCGCCCTCGCGCCAGTCAGGGTGGCGGGAACGCAGCACCTGCCCGACCATGCGCCCCCAGACCGTCTCGCCCAGCTTCATGGTCGTTCCATAGCCGCTGGCGGCGTCCATTCGCCACCGTTGCAGCGGGTCGGCCGAGAGATAGCGTGCGGCCAGCAGGAACTGCCCGTCCGCCGGGTCCGGCATCGCATCCTCGGCAAAGGCGAAGTCGTCTGGCACCGGCACGCCGGCCGGACGTGCTGCCAGCAGCACCCGGCGGTTCATGCTCATGACACCCG
>CAYYFR010000347.1:0-4382 GCA_964470865.1 uncultured Burkholderiales bacterium
GCGCTGCGCGACGCGCGCCGGCATGCACCCCTGCTGTCGTTTTGCATGGCGCCGCACGCGCCCTACACGGTGGCCGACAAGACCTTCGAGAAGGTGGCGCGCTACGCCGAAGAGCTCGGGCTGCCGCTGCATATTCACCTGCACGAGACCGCTGAAGAAGTCGCCAACGGCATCCAGGCACACGGTGTGCGCCCGATCGAACGCCTGGCGCGGCTGGGCATCCTCGGGCCGCAGACCATCGCAGTGCATGGCGTGCATCTGGATACCGCCGATATCGCGCTGCTAGCGCGCCATGGCGCCTCGGTGGCCCATTGCCCGGCTTCCAACCTGAAGCTCGCCAGCGGTATTGCGCCTGTGGCCGCCATGCTCGATGCCGGCCTAAACCTGGGCATCGGCACCGACGGGGCGGCCTCCAACAACCGCCTTGACATGTTCGCCGAGATGCGCCTGGCCGCCCTGTTGGTCAAGGGCGCCTCGGGCCGTGCCGACCTGCTGCCGGCGCATGCCGCGCTGCGTGCCGCCACCCTCAACGGCGCCCGAGCGCTGGGCCTTGAGCGCAACATCGGCTCGATCGAGGCCGGCAAGGCTGCCGACCTGACAGCGGTGGATTTCGGGCGCCTCGAAATGCAACCGGTGTACGACCCCGTATCGCACCTGGTCTACACCGCCGACCGCAGCGACGTGACTGACGTGTGGGTCGCCGGATTGCGTGTTGTAAAAGAGCAACATTTGCAACAGGGCGACAACTTTGAATTGGAATCCACTGCAGAGCTATGGCAAAATCTGCTCAGAGCAGGGGCTTGACAGGGGCTTTGCAGGGGGTTTAGAAAGTCCAAACGGTTGCTTATTGACGGGCCAGATTGGTGCGATCTGCGAGCCAGCCGTGACAATGACCTTGATTTCTGCGTGCATTCCGAGCGCTTTTGTTCGATAATCGGCAAAACGCGCATCGGCTCCACAAATCAATCCCACTTCGCACAGAGGAGAAAAATGAAAATTTCGTTCAAATTGGGCATGTTGCTGGCTGCAGTCGGCCTCACAGTGTCCGCAGCCGCTCAAGCCCAGAACAGCAAGGATGCGTACGTGCAGGATGCACGCGGCGTGATCGTGCGCAACTCGAATTTCGGCGATCCGAAAATCGGCAACCTGTGCTGGCGCACCAGTTACTGGACCCCGGCCACGGCAAATTGCGAGTGCGATGCACCGATCGTGGGCGCAGCGTGCAATCCGCCGGCGCCGCCGAAGCCCGCAGCAGTTGCCCCGCCGCCGCCACCACCGCCGCGGCCTGCAGCAAAACCGCCCGCACCGGCTGCCAAGCCCGCACCGCCCGCAGTGGTTGCGCAAAAAGTCACCTTCGCAGCTGACGCTTTCTTCGACTTCAACAAATCTGTTCTGAAGCCCGAAGCCAAAGCCAAGCTGGACGACCTCACCGGCAAATTGAAGGGCATCAGCCTGGAAGTGATCATCGCCGTGGGTCATACCGACGCGATCGGCGGCGAGGCTTATAACCAGAAGCTTTCGGTCAGGCGTGCCGAGGCAGTCAAGGCGTACATGGTGTCGAAAGGCATCGAGCCCAACCGCGTCTATACCGAAGGCAAAGGCAAGAAGCAGCCGGTCGCCGACAACAAGACCGCCGAAGGCCGCGCCAAGAACCGCCGTGTGGAAATCGAAGTGGTGGGTACCCGCCCGAACTGATCGTTCAAGGTCAGGCATCAGGAAAAGCCCCGCTTAGGCGGGGCTTTTTGTTTTAGCGAGGGAAGAAACCATGAACCAGAGCCGTCCAAGCGGACGCCGGCCCGACCAACTGCGCCGTGTCATCATCACCCGCAACTACACCATGCATGCCGAAGGCTCGGTACTGATCGAGTTCGGCGACACCAAGGTGATTTGCACCGCCAGCGTCGAGGACAAGGTGCCCGGCTTTCTCAAGGGCCGTGGCCAGGGCTGGCTGACCGCCGAATACGGCATGCTGCCGCGCGCCACCAATACCCGCAACGAGCGCGAGGCGGCGCGCGGCAAGCAGTCCGGCCGCACCCAGGAAATCCAGCGCCTGATCGGTCGCAGCCTGCGCGCGGTGGTCGATCTGAGCCGCTTGGGCGAGCGCACCGTACAGATCGACTGCGACGTGATCCAGGCAGACGGCGGCACCCGTACCGCTGCCATTACCGGCGCCTGGATCGCCGTGCGCGATGCCATCGACGGCCTGCGCGCACGCGGCGTACTGACCAGCGACCCGCACAGCCACCCGCTCACCGATCAGGTGGCGGCGATATCGGTCGGCATGTTTGAAGGCCAGGCGGTGCTCGATCTCGACTATGCGGAAGATTCCAACTGCGATACCGACATGAACATCGTGATGACCGGCGCCGGCCATTTCGTCGAGGTGCAGGGTACGGCCGAAGGGGCGGCCTTTACGCGTGCCCAGATGGATGCACTGCTGGCCCTGGCCAGCGACGGCATCGCCGATCTGGTGCGGCAACAGCGCGCGGCAATCGAATCCGCCAGCGGCAAGCCATGAAGCAAGTCGTGGTCGCCTCGAACAACGCCGGCAAGCTGCGCGAAATCACTGCGATCCTGGGTCCGCTTTGCATCGAGGCGATCCCGCAAGCACGCTTTTACGTGCCAGAAGCACCGGAGCCGCATCCCACCTTCGTGGAGAATGCGCTGGCCAAGGCGCGCAACGCGGCCCGCCACACCGGCCTGCCGGCGCTGGCAGACGATTCCGGCATTTGCGTCAAGGCACTCGGCGGCGCCCCCGGCGTGCAATCGGCGCACTTCGCGGGCCTGCCGAAATCGGATCAACGCAACAATGAAAAGCTGGTCGCCGACCTGGCCGGGCAGGCCGACCGTTCGGCCTACTATTTCGCGGTGCTGGTGCTGGTGAATAGCGAAAATGATCCGCGCCCGTTGATTGCCGAAGGCCGCTGGGCCGGCATGGTGATCGATACGCCGCGCGGCAGCAACGGCTTCGGCTATGACCCGTATTTTTACCTGCCCCTGCACGGCAAGACCGTCGCCGAACTCGACGTCGATCTGAAAAACCAGGTCAGCCATCGCGCCCTAGCACTGCGCCGCCTGGCCGCGCTGCTTGGGGAGCAGCAGGAGTGAAGGAAATCGGGATTCGGGTCGCAACCGAAGCCAGCGCCCGCCCGCCCACGACAACGCTACGATCCGCCCAGCCGGGCCGGCCCGTGTTTGCGGCCTTGCCGCCTCTCTCGCTCTACGTGCATTTTCCGTGGTGCGTGCGCAAATGCCCGTACTGCGATTTCAACTCGCATGCCCGGCGTTTGGACGAAGCGATTCCGGAGGCGCGCTATATCGACGCACTGGTGCGTGACCTCGAACTCTCGCTGCCGCTGGTATGGGGCCGTCGCGTGCACACCATCTTCATCGGCGGCGGCACGCCGAGCCTGATGTCGGCGGCGGGGTTTGACCGCCTGATGTCCGACATTCGCGCGCGCCTGCCACTCGAAGCCGACGCCGAGGTCACCCTGGAAGCCAATCCCGGCACCTTCGAGGCGGAGCGCTTCGCCGCCTATCGTGCCAGTGGCGCCAACCGCCTGTCGATCGGCATCCAGAGCTTCAATCCACAGCACCTGCGCGCGCTCGGCCGGATTCATGATGGCGCCGAGGCGCGGCGCGCGGTGGCGATCGCGCGCACGGCATTCGACAACATCAACCTCGATCTGATGTATGCGCTGCCCGGCCAGACGCCTGACGAACTTGGCGCCGATCTCGATGCCGCGATTGCCTTCGCGCCGCAACACTTGTCGGTCTATCACCTGACACTCGAACCCAATACGGTATTCGCCAAGTACCCGCCACCGCTGCCGGACGACGATGCCGCGGCCGACATGCAGGCCATGGTCGAAGCGCGGCTCGCCAGCGCCGGCTACGTACACTATGAAACCTCGGCCTACGCCCAACCCGAGCGTCGCTCCCGGCACAACCTGAATTACTGGCGTTTCGGCGACTACCTGGGCATCGGCGCGGGCGCGCACGGCAAGCTGTCTTTTCCCGATCGCGTCATGCGCACCGAGAAGCCGCGCAATCCCGAGAGTTACATGACAGCCTGCGAGAGCGGTGGCGCGATCGGCGAATCACGCGATCCGGCGATCGCCGAACTGCCGTTCGAATTCATGTTGAATGCCTTGCGTTTGACCGAGGGCTTCGAGACCCGGCTCTTCACCGAACGCACCGGCCTGCAAATCAGCGCGGTCACGCGCGAACTTGATCTGGCAGAGGAGCGTGGGCTGATCGAGCGCAGCCACATGCGCATCGCGCCGACTGCGCGCGGGAAGCTGTTTCTCAATGATCTACTCGAAACATTCCTGTAGCGTTGATGTGGGTTCGCCTCACGCGTCGATCGCAGGCAATGATTA
>CAYYFR010000348.1:0-1409 GCA_964470865.1 uncultured Burkholderiales bacterium
TGTTCTCCTTGAATGCAGTAATTTCGTCTGGTCGAGTGCTGCTCACGCCGCCGCCGGGCGCCGAAACACCCAGCGATCCGTGCTCGAAGCGCGTGCCGCGAAGGCATAGCCGGCAGCATCGAATTTCTTCAGTTTTTCCACGTTAGTCAAGCGGTGCTTGCTGGCATAACGCACCATCATGCCACGCGCCTTCTTGGCATGAAAGCTGATGACCTTGAATTTGCCCGTGCTCGCGTTCCAGTCCTCGAACACCGGCGTGACGATCCGGGCCTGGATTTCCCGCGGCTGAACCACGCCAAAATATTCCTCGGAAGCCAGGTTCACCAGCACCGGCGCCTTGCCGGTGGCCAACAACTGGTTCAAGGCAGAGGTGACTTGCGAACCCCAAAACGCGTAAAGATCGGGCCCGCGTTCATTGGCAAGCCGCGTACCCATTTCCAGCCGGTACGGCTGCATCAGGTCGAGCGGACGCAACACACCGTACAACCCGGACAATATGCGCAAATGCGTCTGCACATACTCGAACTCGCGCTCGTTGAAATCCTGCGCCGCCAGGCCGTCGTAGACATCACCGGCAAACGCCAGCAGCGCCTGCTTGGCATTCTGCGGGGTGAACGGCGGCCTCCATTGGGCATAACGCGCCACGTTGAGCATGGCCAGTTTGGTCGAGAGCGTCATCAGCGTGGCCACTTGCGCCGGAGCCATTTGGCGCAGGCGCGCGATCAGGCGCCGCGAATCCTTGAGGTGGTCCGGCTGGGTAAATACGGGAGTCACCGCAGGCGACTCGTAATCCAGGGTTTTGGCGGGTGAAATTACCATCAGCATGCTTGCGTTTCCGGGTTCGTGAGCATGGCGGCAACATGCTCGGCGATCGCCAATGCCGCGGTCAGGCCGGGCGACTCGATGCCATACAAATTGACCAGGCCCTTGACGCCGTGAGTCTCTGGGCCATGAATCACGAAATCGCGGGCCGGTTCATGCGGTGCCTGGATTTTCGGGCGGATGCCGCAGTAGCCCGGCTGCAATGCGCCATCGGGCAGGCCCGGCCAGTATTTGCGGATCTCGCTGTAGAAACCGGCGGCACGTCCGGGGTCGACCGCATAGTCGATGCTGTCTATCCATTCAACGTCGGGGCCGAAACGGGTCTGCCCACCCATGTCGATGGTCAGGTGCACCCCCAGCCCGGCGGCTTCCGGCACCGGATAGATCAGCCGCGAAAACGGCGACTTGCCGGAGAGCGAGTAGTAATTGCCCTTGGCATAAAAAGTCGGCGGCACCGAATCCTGCGGCAAGCCGGTGAACCTGCGCGCCAGCGCCTGGGCATACAGGCCGGCACTGTTGATCACCTGGCGGGCGTGCAACTCCATCGGCTCTGCCCCGCCCACCATCAGCGTAATGCCGTCGGCGCC
>CAYYFR010000348.1:1509-4358 GCA_964470865.1 uncultured Burkholderiales bacterium
TGAATCACCTCGCTGTTGCGCGAACTGGTGCCGGTGCCGATGCCGCTTTCAGACTCGATGAGGACGGTTTCAAGCCCGCATTGCGCCAAGGCACGGGCGATTGCCAGGCCGACCACACCGGCCCCGATGACAATGCATTGGACTGAATCGGACATGCGTTGAAAAAAACAAGGGATGGTTGCCGCATGCGGCCAGCGCCGCGCCGGGGGACGAGCATGCGTTCGAGGGGCAGGATGTTATCAGAGGGGCGCTACAGGCGGATCAGAAAGCCACCACAAAACATTGGGGCAGCATGGTTTGCACAGCGGCAAGGCGCTGTGTTTGCGTGTTTGCATGTAAAGCGCCCGCTGAGCCCGAATTAAGCGTAGTATGAAGGGTTAGCAGCAAACCCCTCAAACCCCTGATACCAGCAAACACCGCGCAGTGTTGGCAAACCGTTCGCAGGAGCCGGCAGGCCCTGCGGGCAGCCGGGCCCGGGGCAGTTTTTCTGGCCGGCACGGCTAAATCCTTTAGCCACCACCAACGCATGTCGAGCGCGGTCACACGAAGAAGGCGAATCCAAGTTGCAGGACATCATCCAGTATCTGAAAAGCAGCGGTGAACGGCTAGACGCCGAAATCGCCACCGGAACCGGTCTTTCCCTGGCCAATGTAAAGACACGCCTGGAAGAACTGTCGGCCAAGGGCGAAATCATCATGTGCCACTCGATCCAGTTCAAGGACGGCAAAAAGATCGAAGGCATGCGTTGTCGGTTAGCCGGGTACATTCCCCCGGTGGCGCCGGGGCGGAAATCGAAGGCCCCGACCAAGGTCAACTGAGCTTTTCGGTTTGGCTTTGCGTCGGCCCGTACGCTTGTGGCCTGCGGAAATTGATTGGCGGGCGGACCAACGCAGGTGATCGACACCATTGCAGCGGCCATGCCTTGTTGCGCGCAGCAGGGCCATTGCCACGCAGGTCAGGCTGGAGTTCCGCCTGGGGTTCTGCCCAGTCAAGAGCGAATCCAGCAGCCTGTCGGACTTGTGGCGAAACTTGAATGGCGGTTTCTGCCACCCAAGCGATCGCCGCGATCAAAGCGAGAGCGCGAATCTTCACGCAGGGCGGGGTAATGGTGGTCACGTAGGTGGGCGCCCTCGACCAATATCCTGAACCTGCCTTGGGATGATCCTGACCGGCTTTTCGCGGCTAGCGTGTTCGGGGAATAGTGCGGCGCGCTGCGCAGGGTCCGTGTCCGGCGCCTCGCAAGCACCTGACCTGCTATGCGCCGAGCAAAGGAAGAGTGACTGCCAAGCCGATTGCCGTTGCCGGTGCTGGCGCAGTATGACGCTCGGCCAGGGCGGTTCTCACGGGGACGCTGAGGGCGCAGTCAAGGCGATGCCCTCCGCTATCGCGACCTGTTCCAGGGCCTGCTCCATGATCGAGCGCGCCAACCCGGCGGCCCGTTGCAGCTCGCGGTGCAGGAGCACATCGGGTGGATTGCGGCTCGCGCATTGCGCACTGTAACGCTCAAAGCTCCCCAGATTGATCACCAGTTCGACGACGTGCCTTGGGCACTCGCAGTCGACCATGCGCGAGGTACCGGAAAGCGCGGCCAAGGCCGGCTCGTCGAATCTGGGCGGTCTTGGTCGAGCCGCTTGCAGTAAAGCAAGGAGGTCGCCCGTTTCACCGCGAGGGCCACGTACAAGGTCCAGGCAAATGGTCTCGAGCTCCGCGGCATCCGCTGTCGCCCGCGTAACGGCGTACCCTGCCATGCGCATGCGCCGGACCATATTGCCGGGTGCGAACCGATACAACACGATTGCGTTTGCCGCACCACAGGCAGCCTTGATCGACGCAACGAGCTCGACGTCGGCGTCGCTGATGATGGAAAGTTCGATGACGGCGATGTCCGCGCCGACCTGGTCCAGTGCGGCAACCGCCTTTGCCGGATCAGCGCAACGCCCTACGACCCTGAGAGCACCACCTGACAGCGCCATGACAAACTGTTCGCCAACCAGCAGCGGGCCGACCAGCGCGACCGCAATGGTGCTTGATTGATCGGCGCCCGCCCTGCCGGGGCGCTTATCTTGCAATGCCCAGGTCGCAGCCTGCATTCCCGTGAGCACCTCGGTACCCAGTGAGGCGACGGTGCCGATTGGGTGCCCCAGGTCGACCAGCTGTTTGATCAACTTCAGTCGGCGGATATCCGCCGTCGAGTAAAGGCGTTGCCGGCCTGCACTCAACTGCGGGCCGATCACCGAGTAGCGGCGTTCCCAGATGCGCAAAGTGGCGACAGCAACGCCGGAAAGTCGCGCGGCGACGCCACTTCGGTGGAGGCCGCCGGAGTCAGTTCCGGGGTTCATACACCTGCGGACATGCGTGATTTCATATTCAGGCGCCGTTGCGAAGTTGAAACACGGTGCAATTACGATAACGCGATTGTATCTGTATTGAAATGCTTTCGTTTAAATATTTCGACACAATAGTGAAACAATACGATAAAAATAAGTCTGTATACGAGACAGGAAACATCCATGCATCCTTTCGTCTTCTGGAAGTCGAAAATTGAAATGAACCAATCCCTTTTGTTCTTGCCGCCTTGATTCTTGCAACCATAGTGCTCACAGTGCTCGAATTCCGCAAAATTTCTTCCAGCGAATCCGCCAGCGCCCGCAAGTACAAGCTTGCCTACAAATCTTGAAGCGCAAACGTGCGGTGGAGTCGCTCGCGACAGACCGGCGCGCTGGCGCAAGGCACCCTGATGGCGAGCCAGGCCGGGTTGCACCGGACCGCTTGCTGCATTGCTACGGGTTTGGCGATACGGCCGGATTGCGTCATACGGGATTCCCGCTTCACGCACCGGATGTCTAAAC
>CAYYFR010000349.1:0-2396 GCA_964470865.1 uncultured Burkholderiales bacterium
ACCGAGCTGCAACGAAGCCTCGGCGCCGACGCATTCGAACACGTAGTCGGCGCCGCGCCCGGCGCTAAGCGCCTTCACCTGCGCGATCGCGTCAACGGCGTCGGCAGCGACGAAATGGGTGGCGCCGAAGGTGCGGGCGAGCGCTTCTCGGCCAGGGTCGCGGTCGATGGCGATGATGGTCGCCGCCTGTTCGTAGAGCGCGCCCTGCAGGGCATTCAGGCCCACCGCGCCGCAGCCGATCACCGCCACCGAGCTGCCGGCCTCGACCTGCGCCATGCGCGACACCGCGCCCACGCCGGTCATCACCCCGCAACCGATCAGGCACGCGCGGTCGAACGGGATGGCCTTCGGGACGCGGATCGCGCCCGACTCCGGCACCACGCAATATTCGGCGTGCGACGACACCGTCGAGAAATGATGCAGCTTGGCCGCATCGAGCAGGTAGCGCGATTCGCCGTCCGGCAGGTGCCCGGCCGGTTGATGGCGCGTGAACGGCTCGCAAAGAATGGGCTGATCGCGCTCGCAGTAGAAGCAGTGGCCGCAGTGCGGGTTCCACGAGCACACCACATGGTCGCCCGGCGCCACCGCGGTGACGCCTGCGCCGACTTGCTCCACGATGCCGGCGCCTTCGTGGCCCAGCACAATGGGCATGGGATAGGCGAGGCTGCCGTCGATCACCTCGAGGTCGGTATGGCACAGGCCGCTGGCGCGCATTTTCACCAGCACGTCGCCTGGTTTCAAGGGCCGCAACTCGACCATTTCCAGCGTCAGGGGCGCGCCGATTTTGCGCAGAATCGCGGCACGGAACTTCATGCGCCCTCCGGTTGCGGACGCGCACGGCAAACCGACGCCGTGCGCTTTGGCGTTTGCTTTGGCGTTTGCTTTGGCGTTTGCTTTGGCGTACTCATCCGACCGCCTTGCCGTACATCAGGTCCGGCAGCCATAGCGTCAGCTGCGGCAACAGAGTCAGGAGCAGCAACACCACCAGCAGCGCAACCTGCGCAGCCGCCCGGCGAGGCTCATGCATGATCGCCATCCTGCGACCAGCCCCAATGGATACAAGTCTGGAACCATGCGTGCTCTGGCGACAAACTGCGCGACACCGGCAAGGCGCGCGCCTTTGCCATCCACCTGGGCTTGAGTTCGACCGCGGTCGGCATTCTCGCCGCGCTGGTGTTCACGTGCTGGTATCCGCCGAAGGATAGGAATGAAGACGCCATCATCACACGCCCGATCACCTTTAACTCAGGCCGGCGAATGCGTCTTAAGCCAGTCACGCAACGCTTCGTCCATCCGCGTTTGCCAGCCGCGTCCGGTGGCGCGAAATGCGTTCAGCACTTCGGGGCTGTAACGCACTGCCACTTGTTCCTTGGTCGGCAGTTTGTTCGGCCCGCGCTTGCGGCGCTCCCCCAACGTGGCGCGCAGTTCACCGATTGATTGGCTAACGATGGCTTTGTCCCAATCGCCGCGCTTGCTGCGCGGGTTGTCAGCGTCAGCCTGCGCGCGCGCGGGCGCTGCGGCCACGGCGGCGGCGATCTGCTTGGCATTAAAGGACTGCTTTGAAGTAGCTTTGGGTTTCATGTTTGTCACTATATCGGCAGGAAATCAAATGTGGGCCAACCTCACGATCAGTCCACACCAACAGCACCACGCGTTCGTTGAACCAGCCAAGACTTTTCAGGCGCTGCTCACCGTAGTTCGCGCGAGTATCCCCTTCGGTCAACATTGGAAAATCGAACAGGCTTTCGCAGTGCCCCAAATCAATGCCGTGTTTGGCAAGATTGGATTTGCGTTTCGATCCGTCGGTCGAAAGTAACCATGTTTAAATTGTAGATGCAATTTGAGTTAAAATCAAGGATAGTAGATTCAAGGCCACTTTCTCAGTGTGTCTTGCGTTTCAGTCGTGGCCGATCTTGAAAGTAGTGTTGTTCGTGCCTTGGGCCACCTGGGCTGCGGACGTTGGCCGCGCAGGTGGCCACAGGCACGCGTCGCCTCCGGCGAACCAGCCTTGTGGTCTTGTGCCCTACCACGCGATGCGCTTGCCGAACTCATGGTCCGGCATGGGTTGCGCTTGCAGATTGATTGCGTCCGCTCCACGGTCCGGCATCTCCCGCTGCGGCGGCCACCGCGCCGGCCGCAGACGCGGCGGTTGCTTAGCCTCGCCCATGTGACCGGGAATCGCCTGGATCACCGCCGCTTCGGCGATGAAGGCGATGATCCGCATCGCGCCACCGCACCTGGGACACAGCAGGGGCAGCACCTCGTAGGTGCGCGCCAGCAGCAAACTTGAAATAGCTATTAAGATGCGCCGCGCTGGCCTGACTTGACTAAGGTCCCCCGTGCTGTAAAGATACCTTCCATGAATCTACCTTCCATGAATCTACCTTCCATGAATC
>CAYYFR010000349.1:2496-4343 GCA_964470865.1 uncultured Burkholderiales bacterium
TACCTTCCATGAATCTACCTTCCATGAATCTACCTTCCATGAATCGCCGTCGCATCTGCCAATTCGGTGCTGCTTTCGCAGGCGCTCTCGCCGTCGCGATGCCGGCCGGGGCGCAAACGCCTGCCTGGCCTGCGCGCCCGGTCACGCTCCTGGTCGGCTACGCCGCCGGGACGGGCATCGACACCACCACGCGCTTTTATGCCGAGCGCCTGCGCGAGGCGACCGGGCAAGTGTTCCTGGTGGTCAACAAGGTGGGTGCCTTCGGCAATATCGCCGCGGCCGACCTGCTACGCGCGGCACCTGACGGTTACACCGTGCTGGTCACGCCCAACGGCACGCTCACCACCAACCAGCACCTGATGAAACAGATGCCGTTCGATGCGCAGAAGGATTTCACGCCGGTGGCGACGATCGCGCGCTGGGGGGCGATTCTGCTGGTCAACCCGCAGCAGGCGCCGGTCGCTAGCGTGGCCGAATTGACCGCGCTCCTCAAGGCCCAGCCGGGCAAGCTCAATTTCGCCAGCGGCAATTTCACCGGTCAAGCGGCCGGCGAACTTTACAAGATTCGCGCCGGCGTCTCCGCAACCCACGTGCCCTACAAGGGCGTGCCGGCGGCGCTGGCCGACCTGATCGGTGGGCAGGTGCAGTTCATGTTTGCCGATGTCGTCACAGGACTGCCGCAGGTGCGCGCCGGGCGCCTGCGCGCACTGGCGGTCACCACGCCGAGGCGCCTGCCCAACGCGCCGGAGATACCGACCATGGTCGAGGCCGGCGTCGCCAACTACGAACTGGTCAACTGGTTCGGCGTGTTCCTGCCGGCCGGGGCCCCTGACGGCCTGGTGCGCCGCATCGGAGAGATCGTGAATTTGGTCACCGCCTCGCCGGCGGCGCAGGAGTTCTACGCAAGGGTGGGCGGCGAGGCATTCGCCGGCACGCCCGAGTCGACGCGCAAGCTGATCGAGTCGGATATTCCCGCCTGGGGCCGGCTGGTCAAGGCGGCCGGCATCGAACCGGAGTAAGCATGCTCGAGCTCTACCACAGCACGCATTCGACCTGCTCGCAGAAAGTCCGTCTCGCACTCGAGGAGAAGGGGCTGGCATGGATCGGCCACCACCTCAATCTGCGCGGGTTCGATCAGATCAAGCCCGACTTTCTCGCGCTCAACCCGGCCGGCATGGTGCCGGTGTTGCTGGACGCAGGCCACCTGTTCACCGAGTCGCGCATCATCAACGAGTATCTGGAGGACGCGTACCCGGCGGCGCCGCTCGCGCCCAAGGATGCCGCCGCCCGCGCGCGCATGCGGCTGTGGACCCGCTATTCCGACGAGGTGCTCACCCACGCGATCAAGCTGCCCTCGTTCGCCAGAAACATCGCGCCCGAGCTCAAGCGCATGGACCAGGCCGAAGTCGCGGCGATGATCGAGCGCATACCGAACCCGGGCGTGCGCGCGCGCTGGAAACGCGCCGCGACCCATGGCATCACCGCCGATGAGCTCGCGCCGTCCATCGCGCAGCTGACCGACATGGCCGAACGCATGGATGCGGCACTCGCGGCAGGCCCGTGGCTGGGCGGTGAGACCTACAGTCTTGCCGACATCGACGTCGTGCCCTATGTGCAGCGCCTGGTGCGAGTCGATCTCTTCCATCTGGTCGAATCGCGTCCGCGCGTAGCCGACTGGTATGCGCACATCAGCGCCCGCCCGGCCTACCGGAAGACGATGCCGCCGGCAGGCTCGGAGGGGGCGCAGCCGAAGTAGGGCGGGTGCGCCATCCGCACCCGGAGCAGGAGATTGGCCCGAGCGACTGCCGGGCGGAAGGGCAGGAATTCCAATGCCGCTTTTCAAGTAT
>CAYYFR010000350.1:0-4340 GCA_964470865.1 uncultured Burkholderiales bacterium
GCGCGCGGACCCGGCGTTCTGGAGAACGATCGCCATGAACTGGAGTCGTTCAGGCAGGCCTGATCGGCCCGCACCGGGCGCCGGGTAAAGTGGCAAGACCGATTCCGGGTTGCCCCCGGCCGGCCTGGTTCATTCGCCGTCGCCAAAGACAACTCCTTCGACCCAAACCGGTTACACAGATGAAGCAAGACCATGTTGACGTGCTCATTGTCGGGGCCGGCCTCTCCGGCATCGGCGCGGGCTACCACCTGCAGAAGAATTGCCCCGGCAAGAGCTTCACGATCCTCGAAGGACGCGAATCGATCGGAGGCACCTGGGACCTGTTCCGCTATCCCGGCATCCGCTCCGATTCCGACATGTATACCCTGGGCTACTCGTTCCGGCCGTGGCAAGAGGCCAAGGCGATTGCCGACGGCCGCTCGATCCTCAACTATGTGCGCGAAACCGCGCGCGAGAACGGCATCGACCGCAAGATCCGCTTCGGGCACCGCGTGACCTCCGCCGCCTGGTCGTCGCAGGATGCGCGCTGGACGGTGGAAGCCGTGCGCGCACCGGACAATGAAGTGGTGCGCATCACCTGCAATTTCCTCTTCATGTGCGCCGGCTACTACAGCTACCAGGGCGGTTACGAGCCGGAATTCCCGGGCCGCGCGCGCTTCGCCGGGCGCGTCGTGCATCCGCAACAATGGACTTCCGACATCGATTACGCCCGCAAGCGTGTAGTAGTCATCGGCAGCGGCGCCACCGCCATTACCCTGGTGCCTGAACTGGCCAGGCAGGCCGCGCACGTGACCATGCTGCAACGCTCGCCCACCTACGTGGTATCGCGCCCGGCGGTCGACCGCGTCGCCGACTTCCTGCGGCGCGCCCTGCCGGCGAAGCTCGCCTATGCCCTGGTGCGCTGGAAAAACGTGCTGTGGGGCATGTTCATCTACAAACGCTGCAAGAGCAAACCGGAACGCATGAAGCGCTTCATCGTCGCCATGGTGCGAGCTCAACTGGGGCCCGACTACGATGTGGCCAGGCACTTCACGCCGCGCTACAACCCGTGGTCGCAACGCATGTGCCTGGTGCCCGATGGCGACCTGTTCGAGGCCATCAAGTGCGGGCGCGCCTCGGTGGTCACCGACACCATCGACACCTTCACCGAGAAAGGCATTCGCCTGGCCTCCGGCGCCGAACTCGATGCCGACCTGATCGTCACCGCCACCGGCCTCAAGCTCGAAGTGCTGGGCGGCCTGGCGGTGTCTGTAGATAGCCAACCGGTGGATTTTTCAAAGGCGATGACCTACAAGGGCATGATGTATGCCGGCGTGCCCAACCTGGCTTCGGCCTTCGGTTACACCAATGCCTCCTGGACCCTCAAGGCCGACCTCACCTGCGAATACGTGTGCCGCCTCTTGAACCACATGGAGAAAACCGGCGCGAGGCAATGCACGCCGCGCTTGAACGACCCCGAAGTCAAGCCGCAGCCGTGGGTGGATTTCAGTTCGGGATACTTCCTGCGCGCAATCGACAAGCTGCCCAAGCAGGGTTCGAAGCGGCCGTGGAAGCTGTATCAGAATTACGCGCTCGACATCGTCACCCTGAAGTTCGGCGCGGTGACCGATGAGGCGATGGAGTTTTCCGGCGGGTAGCGGCACGCATTCCTGTCGGTCGGCACAGCGCCGCGCGCGCTTGTGCAAATCCGGTGCGTGTTGTCAGGCCGAGAGGCCGCAGTCGCCACCCTGCGGGCCCCTATGTCCGACCAGCGCGAGCCGTGCCGTCAAGATACGCTCGCGGCGGCCTCGACGACACCACGCTCGCATAATGCCGCGATCGCCTGGGCGTCATAGCCAATAGCCGCAAGAATCTCCACCGTGTGCTGGCCCAACAGGGGCGGCGCGCTTCCCGATTGCGACGGCTTGCCTTCGAAGCGCACCGGAAAGGCCACGCTCGGCAATTCCCCCACTAGCGGATGTTCGGTGATCTGCACCAGACCGCGCGTGGCCACCTGCGGATGATGCAGGGCCTCTTCAAGGGTGTGAATCGGCGAGCAGGGCACGCCGGCCGCCCGACACTGCGCGATCCAGTGCGCCACCGGCTTCTCCCCGATCTTCGCCTGCACCAGCGCCACGGTTTCGTCAAAACGGTCGACCCGCGCCGTGTTGGTGGCGAAACGCGGGTCATCGACCACATCTTCCAGGCCCACCAGCGGGCAGAAGCGGCGCCACTGTGCGTCGTTGCCCACCCCGATCATCAGGGGCCCGTCGGCAGCATTGAAGGCCTGGTAGGGCGTGAGCGCGGGATGGCCGGTGCCCATCGGCACCGGCGACTTGCCGGTAGCCCAGTAGTTTTGCGCCATGTAGCCCATCAGCCCCATCGCGGTGGCCAGGAGCGAAATTTCGATATAGGCGCCGCGCCCGCTGCGGCCGCGCTCGATCAGCGCCGCCAGCACCCCGGTCAGGGCGTGCGCGCCGGTGCATAAATCCACCGGTGAAAAGCTCGCGCGCGCCAAACCGCCACCGGGAACACCCATGGTGCTGAGCATGCCGGAAAACGCCTGCAACATGACGTCATAGCCCGGGCTTTCGCCCAACGGGCCATCGCGGCCATAGCCCGACACTTCAACATAGATCAGGCGCGGGTTGAGCGCGGCCAGAGTTGCATAATCCACACCGAGGCGCGCCGCGGTGCCGGAGCCGAAGCCTTGCAGCACGATGTCGGCCGATTCGACCAACTGGTGCACGATGCGGCGGCCCTCGGCGGTCTTCAAGTCGATGGCGAGACTCTTCTTGTTGTGATTGACCGAGAGAAATGTCGCGGAAAGCCCGGCCATCTGCGGCAACCAGCCGCGGGTGTCGTCGCCGCTTCCGGTCGGCTCGACCTTGATCACTTCCGCGCCGAGTTCGCCCAGCGACTGGCCGCACAGCGGCCCGGCGAGAACTTTGGAGATGTCGATGACACGCAGGCCTTGCAAGGGGTGCATTTTTGTCAATCCCGGTTTGGTTTGGCGGCGTACGCCCGCAGGCGAAAAAGCCGCGCAATGTTCTGTGCGTCGATCACTGGCATTGCAGCGCCTGCGTTCTCAATTTCTGCGACTGATGCGCGAAAGCAATTCGGTGCGGCCCTGGAAACCCCGCAAGCTGCCTGGCGGGTAGCCTGACCAATACATCCTTGCATTTTGAATTCGCCATGTTGAATATGCAAGGATGCTGCGAGGGCGCAGAGCCTGACGGCAGCGGACCTGCACCGCGGCCGGGTGCCTTACATGCTGCGCCGATATTGCCCGCCGACCTGGAACAGCGCGTCGGTGATCTGGCCCAGCGAACACACCCGCGCCGCGTCCATCAGTACGGTGAACACATTCCGATTGTCAATCACCGCCTGCTGCAGCTCGGCCAGCAATTTCGGCGCCAGCGCCTTGTTGCGTTCATGGAAGGCGGCCAGCCTGGCAAGTTGCGACTGCTTTTCTTCGTCGGTGGAGCGGATCAGCTCGATTACCTGCGGCATGCCGGAATCGTGCGGATTGCGGAAGGTATTGACGCCGATGATCGGGTAGGAGCCGTCGTGCTTCTTGTGTTCGTAGAACATCGACTGCTCCTGGATCTGGCCGCGCTGGTAGCCGGTTTCCATCGCACCGAGCACACCGCCGCGCTCGGAGATCGCCTCGAATTCCTTGAGTACGGCCTCCTCGACCAAGTCGGTCAGTTCCTCGATGATGAACGAACCCTGGTTGGGGTTCTCATTCTTGCCGATGCCCCATTCCCGGTTGATGATCAGTTGGATCGCCATCGCGCGGCGCACGCTTTCCTCGGTCGGGGTGGTGATGGCCTCGTCGTAGGCATTGGTGTGCAGCGAGTTGGTGTTGTCGTAGGTCGAGATCAGCGCCTGCAGGGTGGTGCGGATGTCGTTGAAGGCGATTTCCTGGGCATGCAGGCTGCGGCCGGAAGTTTGCGAATGGAACTTGAGTTTCTGGCTGCGCTCGTTGCCGCCGTATTTGTTCTTGATGGTGGTAGCCCAGATGCGCCTGGCGACGCGGCCGATGACCGAATACTCCGGGTCCATGCCGTAGGAAAAGAAAAACGACAGGTTGGGCGCGAAATCGTCGATGTGCATGCCGCGCGCCAGATAGGCCTCGACGAAGGTGAAGCCATTCGACAGCGTGAAGGCCAGTTGCGACAGCGGATTGGCGCCGGCCTCGGCGATGTGATAGCCGGAGATCGAAACCGAATAAAAATTGCGCACCTTGTGGTGCACGAAATACTCCTGGATGTCGCCCATGACCTTCAGGCTGAACTCGGTCGAGAAGATGCAGGTGTTCTGGCCCTGGTCTTCCTTGAGGATGTCGGCCTGCACCG
>CAYYFR010000351.1:0-4331 GCA_964470865.1 uncultured Burkholderiales bacterium
ATCCGCCGTGTCCAGGATGCGCTGGTGGCCCGCCAGGTGGCGCTGTGCGCCCAGGGCCACCCCTACTATCGGCGCCGCTGGGCGCAGGCCGGCATCGACCCCGCAAACATCCGCAGCATCGACGACCTTGAAGCGCTGCCGCTGACGCCCAAAAAGGACCTGATGGCGGAGCCGGAGGCGTTTCGCCTGCACTGCCCCGACCTGCCCCTGCACGAACGCGCGCTGTGGGAGGTGAACTACACCACCGGCAGCACCGGTGAGCCCACGCCGATCTATGTCACCACCCACGACTACCAGGCCTACCTGCTGCAGGCGCGGCGGGTGGCCGAGATCTCCGGCATCGGCGATCGCGACATCCTGGCCAACCTGTTTCCGCTCACGCAAACGGCGATGGGCGCTTTTTCGCGCTCGGCCGCCAATGCCTACGCATCGGGCGCGGCGGTGGTGGGCGCGCTCACCGGCGCCCCGCACGGCGACTTCGGCGTGCACCGTTCCCTGGACGAGGCGGTGCGCATGGTCGAACGCCACCGCGCAACGGTGTTGTGGGGCGTGACCAGTTTCGTGCGGCGCGCCATCATTCGCGCCGCCGAACTGGGCGCCGATTTCAAGAGCGTGCGCATGTGCGGCGTGACCGGTGAAGCCAGCTCACCGGCGATGCGCGAAGACATGCGGGCGCGCCTGCGTGCAATGGGCGCTACCAACCCGGTGATCTTCGACCGCTACGGCTCGACCGAGAGCGGCGGCCTGGCGCAATGTCATGAAGACGGCGACTGGCACAACCCCGCGCCGGAAGTGATCTTTCACGAGGTGGTCGACCCCGACAGCGGGCGCCGCCTGCCGGATGGCGAGCGCGGCGCGCTGGCCATCACCCACATCAACCGCCGCGGCACCACGCTGATGCGCTACCTGGTGGGCGACATCGTCAGCCTTGCGCATGGTCCCTGCCCGCACTGCGGGCGCATCGGCGACCGGGTGGTGCCGCCGATCGTGCGCACCAAGGACCTGCTCAAGGTCAAGGGCATGCTGATCAACCCTACCGCGCTGCTGGAGGCGGTGCGCGCGGTGCCGGGGGTGGACGAATACCAGGTGGTGCTGGCACGCGTCGATGCCGCCGACCCGTTCTCGATGGACGAGATGATCGTGCGCGTGGCCAGCCCGCGCGCCGACCGCGAGGCATTGACCCAGGCGGTGATCGAGGCGGCGCAGGGCGCGGTGCGGGTGCGCCCGCGCGTCGAGATCGCCGTTGCCGCCGACATCTACGACCCTGCGCGCGACGCCAAGGCCACCCGCCTGGTCGATCGTCGATGAGGTTTGCCGTAACCGACGAGCAGGAACTGCTGCGTCGGACGCTCGGGGCTTTCGCTGCCAGGGAACTGGCGCCGGCCTGGCTGCGTGAACTGGATGCGCAGGGCCTGGCGCCGGGGCCCGCACTGTTGCCAAAGATGGCCGCGCTGGGCTTCACCGCGCTGGCGCTGCCGCCCGCCTATGGCGGCCTGGGCGGCGGCGCGATCGACATGGCGCTCATGTTCGAAGAATTGGGGCGCCATTCGCTGGCGGCGAGCGCAATCCTGGCCGGCGCCACCGGCTTCGGCTGTGAGGCGCTCAAGCGGCAGGGCGGCGAGGCGCACAAGCGTGACTGCTTCGAAAAACTGCTGCGCGGCGCCTGGTCCTGCGCATACGCGGCGGCAGGGCCGGGCTGCGACCCCGATGCCGGCGTCGCCACCGCACATGCATTGCCTGGCGATGCCGGCTACCGGATCGACGCCAGACAACTCGCCGTCAGCGGTGCGCGCGATGCGCCGTGCCTGATCGTCGCCGCCCGCAGCGCAAAGCATGAAGAGAGCCTATGGCTATTCGCCATCGAGCCCGACGCGCCCGGCATCGCCTGGCCGGCGCAGCAGGCCGGCGGCCGGCGCGGCGCAAGCACCGTGCAGGCGGTCGATTTCAACGCCGTGCGCCTGGTGCCTGGCGCATTGCTCGGCACGCGCGACGCTGCCGAAGCCGCCGTGCAGGCGGCGCTGGCGCATGCGCGCCGCATCGAAGCCGCATCCTGTGTCGGCTGCGCACAACAGGCGATCGACGCCGCTGTGCGCTACGCCGGGGAACGCCGACAGTTCGGCCAGCCGATCGGAAAGTTCCAGGCCATCTCGCATCTGCTGGTCGACCTGCAGGTCGAGGTCGATGCCGCGCGCAGCCTGGTGTACCGCGCCGCGTGGACCGCAGACCGCGGTGGCGACGCCGCAACCGAGAGCGCGCTTGCGCATCTGGCCGCCAGCGAGGCGCTTCTCAACACCACCTCACAGGCGATGCGGGTCTACGGCGGCTACGGCCTGACGATGGAATTCGACATCCAGCGCCACTTTCGCGACGCGCGATGGTTCATCGTCGGCGACGGCGCGGCGCGCAGCCAGCGCGATCTGGTGGCCCGCGCGATGGGGTTGGCGCGATGAGTGCCGCCGCCGGCCTCGACTTCGGCTTGACCCCGGCGCAGGAAGCATTGCGCGCCGCCGCGAGCGCCTACATTGGGCGCGAACTCACAGCGGATTTCCTGTCAGAGGCCGACCGTGCGGGCCGCGCGCCGATGGAACTGCTGCCCGGCATGGCGTCCGCAGGCTTCATCGGCCTGCCGGTGCCGGCCGCGTACGGCGGTGCGGGGGGCGGCGCCGCCGACGTCACGGTGTTGCTGGAGGAATTCGGCCGCGCGTCACTGGCGATCGCGTCATTCCTCAACCGCGCGCTGGGCTGGGGGGTGGAAGCGCTCCTGCGCTTCGGCCGCGAGGAGCAGAAAGAATCGCTCTTGCCGCGCGTATGCGCGGGCGAGATGATGTTCGCTTTTTCGCACACCGAATCCGACGCCGGCTCGGACGCCGCCGCGATCCGCACCCGCGCGGTAGCACATGGCGACAACTTCGTCATCGACGGCAGCAAGATGTTCACCTCCGGCGCCGCCGAAAGCCCGTGCCTGATCGTCAGCGCACGCACCGACCTTAGCGCCACCAGGCAGCGCGGCATCTCGGTATTCCTGGTCGACGCGAAGACGCCGGGCATCACCTGCCGGCGCATCGAAAAACTCGGCATGCGCGCCGCCGGCACCTTGTGCGAAGTGGAATACCGTGGCGTGCGCGTGCCGCGCACTGCGTTGCTGGGCGAGCTCGACTGCGGCTGGCAGGTGATCACCGGCACGCTCGAACGCGCGCGCCTGGCGCAGGCGGCCTATTGCGTCGGCGGCGCGCAGCAGGCGATCGACGACGCGCTGGTCCATGTGCGCGAGCGCGACGCGCTCGCTCGCTCGCAAGCACTGGCCCACATGCTGGTCGGGTTGCAGATGCGCACCGATGCGGCGCGGCTACTCACCCATCGCGCCGCCGCCATGGTCGACGCCGGCCAGCCCTGCGTGCGCGAAGCCTCGATCGCCAACCTCTACGCCACCGAAACCCTGGTGGCCACGACCTCGGAGACCCTGCGCGTGTGGGGCGCGGCCGGCCTCACGCCGGGGCATCGCACCGAGCGCGCGCTGCGCGATGCGCGGCTGTTCATCATCGGCGATGGTTCCAGCCAGATTCAGCGCAATTTGATCGCGCGGCAAATGGGCTTGTGACGCTCGCCCGGGCTGCGATCCCGACATGGGTCGGCGACGGCAGGTGATCGAACACCCGGCACACATGCGGCGGCGCCAACGCCGCCTCTACTTGTCGGTGCGTTCTTCCGCGACCGCCTTGCGCGCATGCATGTTGAAACGGCCGTCGTAGATCGGCCTGGCGCCGGTGGTCGGCCCCTGGTACTGCACGAACACCATCTGCCCGCCGGTCTCGGTCGAGAGCTCTTCCTCATAGTGCGGATCGGCATAGCAGAACATGGTGCCCGGGCCGTGCGTCTTGCCGCCGATGACGAAAGTGCCCTCGATGATGTACCAGACCTGCGCGAAGTCGTGCTGGTGAAACGGATGGCGCGAACCGGGTTCATAACGCACGATTCCGGCGTTGGGCTCGGTCGGGTTTTCCGGGCGCGGATGAAACATCATCTTGCCGGTTTGTCCGGGCCAGCGGATGGTTTCCCACTGGTGGTAGTCGACGTGGGTCACGCGCGGCGGCTGGTGCGCCGACGCGTCGGGGTTGGTGTCGCTCATGTGCGCCTCCTTGAACCGGTTGATCGTCAATTCTAACGCCAGCCCGGACGCCCGGCTGCACTTAATCACCGATGGCGTCGCGCCAAGTCACGCGCGGGCGCGCCGTGACGAGCGCGGCGCCCAATGCGGCAGCCACGCAACCACCTTCCCTCAAGCCAGCTTGGCCGCCTTCTTGATCTGCGTCAGTCGCACCATCTGCGGCGAC
>CAYYFR010000352.1:0-4320 GCA_964470865.1 uncultured Burkholderiales bacterium
GTTGGCCGGCCGATGGCGCGGCGCGAAGACGCCCGCCTGCTCGTCGGTGAAGGCCAGTTCGTAGCCGACATGGTGCTGCCGGGCATGGGCCATGTGGCCTTTGTACGTAGCCCGCACGCGCATGCGCGCATCCGTGGCGTCGATCTGGCGCGAGCCCGCGCGCTGCCGGGCGTTTGGCTGGCCTTGAGCGGTGCGGAGCTGCAGCAGGCGCTGCCGGCGGTGGGCGACCAGCAACTGGTGTTGCCGCGCAAGTGGCGCACCAAGGTCAAGCACGAGATCATCGATCCGCGCCAGCCGCTGCTGGCCTTCGACAAGGTGCGCCATGTGGGCGAGGCAGTGGCCGTGATCGTGGCCGAAAATCGCTACATCGCCGAGGATGCCGCCGAGCTGGTTGAACTCGATCTGGAAGTGCTGCCGCCGGCGGTCGATCCGACAGCGGCGCTAGAACCCGGCGCGCCGGTCCTGCACGAGCGCTACGGCACCAACCTGCTGGCTGAATTCTCGATTGCCAAGGGCGATGTGGCACTGGCCTTGTCCAGCTCGCCGCACCGCCTGAAGCGCAGCTTTTATCACCACCGTTATGCCGCTGTGCCAATGGAGTGTCGCGGCGTGATCGCGCAATACGACAAGCGCACCTGCGCCTATACGATCTGGTCGTCCACTCAGATGGTTCACTGGGTGCGGCGCGAGGTGGCGACCACGCTGGCAGTGCCGGAGGCGCGCGTGCGCTGCATCGCGCCGGATGTCGGCGGCGGCTTCGGCGGCAAGGGGCATGTGTACCCGGAAGACGTGCTGTTGCCGTTCCTGGCGCAACAACTTGGCGTGCCGGTGAAGTGGATTGAAGACCGCCGCGAGCACATGCAAAGCGCCTGCCACTCACGCGATCAATTGCATGAGGTCGAGATAGGCTTCGACGCCAACGGTTGCCTGCTGGCGTTGTGCGACGAATTCGTGATGGATTGCGGCGCCTGGAATCCGGTCGGCATCGGCATTCCGTACAACACCGCCAGCCATATGGCCGGCCCCTACAAGGTGCCCAACTTGAGCGTACGCGGTCGTGTGGTGGCCACCAACAAGGTGCCCAACGCCCCTTACCGGGGTGCCGGCCGGCCGGAGGCGGCGCAGGCGATCGAACGCATGATGGACCTGATTGCGCGTGAACTCGCTCTGGAGCCGGCCGAAGTGCGCCGGCGCAACATGGTGGGGCCGGCCGACATGCCTTATGCAGTCGGCATTCCTTACCGCGACGGTGAACCGGTGGTCTACGACAGCGGCGACTATCCGGCTGCGCTCGCCAAGGCGATCGAAGCCAGCGGCGGCGTCGAGGCGTTCCGGGTGCGCCAACTGGAGGCGCGCAAGCGCGGGGTCTATCTTGGCCTGGGTCTTGGCGTTTACACCGAAGGCACCGGGGTGGGGCCCTTCGAGGGCGCCACCATGCGCATCGAGCCCTCGGGCAAGCTGTATGTCGCCAGCGGCGCCTGTCCGCAAGGGCAGGGCATGGAAACCATCTATTCGCAGATCGCCGCCGATCTCTGGAAGGTCGACCCGGCCAATGTGGTGATTGCCCTGGCCGATACCGGCGCCATACCGATGGGATTCGGCACCATCGCCAGCCGCTCGACCGTGCATGTGTCGGCCGCCATGCATGTGGCCAGCGAAAAATTGTTGAAAAAGGTGTTCGTCATCGCCGGCAACATGCTCGAATGCGCGCCCGGCGATCTTGAGCTGCGCCCGGGTGGGGTCGGCATCGCCGGCATTCCTGGGCGCGAGTTGAGCCTGGGCCAGATCGCCCACGCAGCGCGCCCCGGCTGGGATCACCAGCGCCCGCCCGGGGTCGAGGCCGGGCTCGAGGAAACCTGTTACTGGGAAGCGCCGACCGTCACCTGGTCCTACGCGGCACATGCGGTGCAGGTGGAAGTCGATATCGAGCTGGGCAAGGTGACGCTGCAGCACTATGCGATCGCGCACGATTGCGGCGTGGTGGTCAATCCGATGCTGGCCGAGGGGCAGATCATCGGCGGCACGGTGCAGGGCATCGGTGGCGCCTTGCTCGAAGGCATGCAATACGACGCCGAAGGCCAATTGCTCACCGGCTCGCTGATGGACTACCTGCTGCCGACCGCCAGCGATGTGCCGCATATCACGCTGATCCACCAGGAAACCCGCTCGCCGCTCAATCCGCTGGGCGTCAAGGGCCTGGGCGAGGGCGGTGCGATCGCCCCGCCGGTGGCGATCGCCAACGCGGTGTGCGATGCCTTGGCGCCGTTTGGAGTCGAGTTCAACACCACGCCGATCGGGCCGGAGCAGATCGTGCGGGCGGTGCGTGAGGCGCGTGCGCGGCAGGCCATCGCCGCCTGAGCTTTTCGGCTAGTCGCGCAGCGCTGGCCAGCGCGATGCCGGCCTGGCGCGCGCCGCACCCGGCTTCAATCGAACTTGAGGTTGCGCACCTTTACCAGTTGCGCCCATTTCTGCAATTCGTTGTTGATGGTACCGGCCAGCAGTTCAGGCGTGCCACCCACCGCTTCGGTGCCAAGGGCGGCCAGGCGGTCACGCACCTCCGGCAATTGAATCGCGCGATTGACCTCCCGGTTCAGGGTTTCGACCACGCCGGCCGGCAGCCTGGCCGGCCCCAGCAGCGCGAAAAAGGTGCCGCCCTCGACCGGGTGGCCCTGTTCGATCAGCGTCGCTACCTCGGGCAGCAGGGAAAAGCGTTTGGCCGCAGCCACCCCGAGGAGCTTGAACTTGCCGGTACGCACATGCTGATACGCCGTCGCGTAGACATCCATCGACGACTGGATCTCACCGGCCAGGAGTGCGGTGATCAGGGGTGCTCCGCCCTTGTACGGCACATGCACGATGTCCATGCCGGTGGCCTGGCGCAGCAGTTCGTAGCTCAAGTGATTGGAGCTGCCAAGGCCAAAGGAGCCATAGTTGAGCTTGCCGGGATTGGCCCTGGCGTGTGCCAGAAACTCCGGCAATGTGTTGGCCGACACCGACGGGTGGGTCAGCAGCAGGTAGGGCGTGGTGGCGATCATCACGATCGGCGTGAAATCGCGCACCGGGTCGTAGGAAAGGTTCTTCTGGGTTGCCGAATTGGTGCCGAAGGTGCTGGCGGTGCCGAGCAGCAGCGAGTAACCGTCGGGCGCCGCGATCGCGATATTGGCGCTGCCGATCGCGCCGGCGGCGCCGGTGCGCGTATCGATCACGAAAGGCTGGCCAAGTGCGCTGCCGACTCGGTCGAACACGGTGCGCAGCACCACATCACCCGAGCCACCAGCGGGAAAGGTATTGACTATGCGCACCGGGCGCTCGGGATACTTCTGCGCGACCGTGCTCAACGGCAGCACGGCACACAGCAGCATGAGCGAGCGCAGGGCAATGCGCGCCAGCGCGGAAGTGCCAAGCCCACTGAAAGTGTAAAGATGGTCCGACATGGCTGAAACTCCTCGATTTGGCACGGTCGCATGCGCCACCAGCATGTCCATCGGGGCCCTTGATGGTGCGCAGCTTGTATTATCCCCAATGTCGCGGAAAGCAAGGAGGCTGACATGTTGCGGCCTGCGCGGTCCCTGCCGACAGTATTTGACCAGACTTCGGATAAAACCATGAAAAGCGAGCTTTACACGCACTACTGGGAGGAGTTCGAGATCGGCGCACGTTATCCGACGCTGACCCGCCTGATCACCCTGGAAGACCACCTGCAGTTCTGCAAGCTGGTGGGCTACGAAGTGCCGCTGTTCCTGGACGAGGAGTACGCGAAGACCACGCCCTACGGCGGGCGCATCTGCCCCAGCCACCTCATCATGTCGTTTTCAACCGCGATGACCGGCCACTTGTTTTCCAATTCGGTGCTGGGCCTCTTGGCTCTCGAACGGGCGCGTTTCGTGGCGCCGGTGCGGCCCGGCGACACCATCCGCACCGAGGTCGAAGTGGTGGACAAAAAACCCACCTCGGCACCCGGGCGCGGCATTGTCACCTTTCGTGACCATGTGTTCAATCAACGCGACGAACTGGTGTTTCAAAACGACAAGATCACCTTGATCAAGCGGCGCCCGCAGCCGGCAGGCGCCACGCAATGAAGGATCTGCCGCACCAGCCGAGCGATGGCGCACGAGAATACTCCCCGACAACGAAACCAGGACCTTGAAGATGACCAAGCAGCCACGCTTGTTGCTTGCCGCTCTGCTGTGGGCATTCGCCTTTTCCGCGTGCGCACAGTTTCCTGCAAAGTCTGTGCGGGTGATCGTGCCGTTCACCGCCGGCAGCGCGATCGACGTGAATGCGCGCCTGATCGGCCAGAAGCTCTCCGAGATGTGGGGC
>CAYYFR010000353.1:0-4139 GCA_964470865.1 uncultured Burkholderiales bacterium
TAGATGCCTGCCCTCGGCGTCGCCCGCGCTTTGGTCCTGCAGCGGCGCGCGCCGGGGCGCGCAGTCAGCCAGGGCAGCGGCCTTGCGGGCTGCGCCGCGAGACGGCGGCGCAGGCGTGGTCACTTGGGCGGCTGCCGGTTGATGGGCCAGTCATAGGGAGTGAACATGAGTTTGTAATGCTGCGCTGCCGCCGGCATGCGATACAAGGATCGGGTCGGGAAACATGGGCGGCGCGGCTAACGCGCGGTGACCGCCTGGGCAATGCCGGCCAATGCCTTGCGCACGTTATCGGCGGCCGGGCAAACAGGCACACCGTGGCGCGTCATCAGATAGCCCGGATCGTTGTAGCCCAGCCAGACTTGCGCGGCGGCGTCTTCCCATACCAGTGCCCTGAGCGGCAGATCGATGCCCACAGACTGCGCGCATTCCATCAGGGGGGTGCCACCCTGCGGGTTGCCGAAAATCAGCACCTCGGTGGGGCGCAGGGTCTTGCCCACCTTGAGCGCGCCGGCGGCATGATCAATGCGGGCGAAGACGACCAGATTGCGTTGCTTGACGACATCCTCGAGCCGAGTCATCGTGTCTTTGGCACTGTGCGGGCTTTTGACCGCGACCAAGCCGTCGGCAGCGACGGCCAGGGCTGAAAATGCCAGCATTGCGACGGCAATGATTGCTTGAAAGTTGGACAATTCGGGCTCCCTGCGCGGTGGTTGGGATTGTTTGAGCTGTAGCGGCACTTGCGCCGGACCTGACGGATACGCAAACCCCGCAGGCGTGGATGCGAGTTTATGGGGCGCTTGGCAAATCCTGTCGAATCATGTGCACAGCGCCAGCCGACGCCAGCCCGCAAGGGTCGGAATCAACGCGTGATGCGATGTTCCAACGTGCGATTTGAAGGATTGACACTGGCCACGCATGAGCTTCAGACGTTTGTCGACACCTACGCGGTCGGCGAGAGCGGGGCATGCGTCCTGCGCGGATTCGCGTCGACACTGACGGCCCCGGCGCACCCATAAACCCAGGTGAAGCCGGGTTCGAAGCCGGCCCTGATCCGGTGTATGCTGCCGCCTCCCGCGCCGCGCCGCCCGGCGTTATGCGCGCCATGATCCTGCCGCGCCGCTGCCCGGGCCAGCGTTCGATCCGCCATGTGCGGCCCGGCGCTGCGGACAAACCCAAATCCCGGAAGTCCCAGATCTTCGCCGACGAATTCACCGAACCATGACAAACGCTCTGAAACCACGTAGCGGCGGCGAGATTCTCGTCGACCAACTGAAGATTCACGGCGTTCGCCACGCCTTTTGCGTACCGGGTGAGTCCTATCTGGCTGTGCTCGACGCCTTGTACGGCGCGCGCGACACGATCGAGCTGATCGTCGCGCGCCAGGACGGCGGTGCCGGCTTCATGGCCGGCGCCTACGGCAAACTGACCGGCAAGCCGGGCATCTGCTTTGTCACCCGTGGCCCGGGCGCCACCAATGCCTCGATCGCGGTGCACACCGCGTTCCAGGATTCCGACCCGATGATTCTTTTCGTGGGCCAGGTAGCCTCCGACCAGGTCGAACGCGAGGCCTTCCAGGAAGTCGACTTTCGCCGCATGTTCGGGCAAATGGCCAAATGGGTGGCGCAGATCGACCGCGCCGACCGCATTCCGGAATACCTGAGCCACGCCTTTCATTGCGCCGTTTCGGGCCGGCCGGGCCCGGTGGTGCTGGCGCTGCCCGAAGACATGTTGACTGCGATGGCTTCGGTGGCTGACCCCGGCCCTTACCAGGTGGTGCAGGCTTCCCCCAACCCGGCCGATATGGCGCGCATGAAGGCCTTGATCGAGGCGGCGCAACGGCCGCTGGCGATTCTCGGTGGCGCCGGCTGGAATGTGCAGGGCATCGCCGATTTGCGCGCGTTTGTCGAGGCCTTCGATTTGCCGATCGGCTGCGCCTTCCGCTTCCAGGACCTGTACGACAATCGCGCGCCGAATTACGCGGGCGATGTCGGCATCGGCATCAACCCGGCGCTGGCCAAGCGCATTCGCGAAGCCGACCTGGTGCTGGCCATCGGCGCGCGCCTGGGTGAAATGACCACCTCGGGCTACACCCTGCTGACCCCGCCGCTTGCCAGGCAAAAGCTGGTGCATGTGCACAACGACCCCAACGAACTCGGGCGCGTCTATCAGGGAGAACTGCTGATCGCCTCAGGCATGAACGAATTCGCCGCTGCGGCAAAGGGCCTGGGCAAGCCTGGCGCCGTTAGTTACGCGGCACACACCAAAACCGCGCGCGCCGACTACGAAGCCTGGCAGTCGAGTGCCTACAAGGGCATGCCGGGCAAGGTGGACCTGCGCGAGATCGTGCTGCACATGGAAAAAGTGCTGCCCGAGGACACCATCTACACCAACGGTGCCGGCAATTTTTCCGGCTGGCTGCAGCGCTTTCACCGCTACGGCAAGTTCCGCACGCAGTTAGCGCCCAGCGCCGGCTCGATGGGCTATGGCGTGCCGGCCGCGGTGGCCGCCAAGACCGCCGATCGCAGCCGCACCGTGGTGTCGTTCAACGGCGACGGCTGCTACATGATGAACGGCCAGGAGCTTGCCACCGCGGTGCATCACAAGCTGAACGTGATCTTCATCATCGTCAACAACGGCATCTACGGCACCATCCGCATGCATCAGGAACGCGACTATCCGGGCCGCGTTTACGGCACAGCGTTCACCAACCCCGATTTCGCCGCGCTGGCGCATGCCTATGGCGCACATGGTGAAACGGTGACCGAGACTGCGCAGTTCGGCGCCGCGCTCGAACGCTCGCTCGCCGCCGGCAAACCGGCCTTGATCGAGGTGGTGATCGATGCCAATGCGATCACCACGCAAACCACGATCGAGGCGCTGCGCGCAAAGGCGCAGAAGGCACAGAAGGCGCAGGCCTGAGGGTCGATGCCAACGCTCACCGCCGCCCCGCTGACGCAAGCCGCGTTCGCCCGCTTCGGCAGCGTCGTCGAGGCGGGGCGCGAATCGGCTGCGGTCAATCAGGGGCGTGGCCGGCGCTTCGATCTTGCGCTGGACCTCGCAGCCGATCCACGCGCACAGCGCCTGGCAGGTGCGCTCTACAGCATCGAAGCGAGCAGCCTGCCGTTCACGCTGGGGGTGATCGAGCGCCATGCGCTGTCGCCGCAGCTGTTTTTTCCAAATCGCGCGGGACGGTTTCTGGTCTGCGTGTTCGATGCACTCGCCGATGGCGAGCCGGACCTGGCCGCCGCGCATTCGTTTATCGGCAGCGCGCAACAGGGCATTGTCTACCGCTCTGGCGTCTGGCACGGCCCGCTGGTGGCACTTGATGCGTCGGGCGTATTTTTGATGCAGATGTGGCAATGCGACGGGCCGCTGGATTGCGAGGAGCGGGCGCTCGGTAAACCTCTCGTCATTTCTGGATGAAAACATGATGTTTGAAAACATGAGTCTCGAATCCGCTGACCGTCTGGCGATTATCCGCCTGCAGCGCCCAAGCGCACGCAACGCGCTATCCCGCGCCCTGATGCGCGAGCTCACCACCTGCGCGCGCGACCTGGCCGAACGCACCGATATCGACGTGGTTATCCTCACCGGTGATGCGAAATTCTTTTCCGCCGGTGCCGACCTGAAGGACGCGGTGGCCTGGGCCGACGACACGCTGTCGACGGTTGAGCGGCGCGAAATCGCCGGTGCCGGGTTTCGCATGTGCAAGGCCTGGGAGGAGATGCCGCAAATCACCATTGTTGCCATCGAAGGGTATGCGGTGGGCGGCGGCCTGGCGCTTGCGCTGGCCTGCGATTGGCGGGTGCTGGCCGACGATGCCTTTGTTTCACTGCCCGAAATCGCGCTGGGCATACCGCTGACCTGGGGCACGATTCCGCGCCTGGTCAACCTGCTGGGGCCGGCCCGGGCCAAGCGCCTGACCATCCTGTGCGAGCGCTTCAAGGCGGCCGATGCACTGGCCATCGGATTGGTCGACTACGTAGCACCCCCCGGCCAGGCGCTGGCCAAAGCACATGCAGTCGCGGCGCAAACCCTGGCGATGCCTGCCGCCGCTGTGCGCATGAGCAAGGAGTCGGCCAACGCGGCGGCCACCGCGCTCAATCATGCCAGCGGTTACATGGCGCACGACCAGATCG
>CAYYFR010000354.1:0-4103 GCA_964470865.1 uncultured Burkholderiales bacterium
GGTCAAGGGCTGGGGCTGGTCAAGGGCTGGGGGCTGGTCAAGGGCTGGGGGCTGGTAAAGGGCTGGGCCTGGTTGGAGCAAGGTTTAAACACTGTTTTATACAGTGTTTAAACCGTATCCTACGCCCGCCAAGCGCGAGCTGTCAACGCCCCTGCGATTTCTTCGCCTGCCGATTCAGTGCGCGAGTGCGCGAGGGCTGGCCGCCCGGGGCGTGGCCGCTGGAACGCGCAGGGCCGGCCGCGCGTGACACTGACCGGCGCGGAGGTTTACCTCAGACCAATTCGCCGCTGTAGGTAATGCCGCTGTCAGCCAGGCGCCGCATGAACGCCGGCGAGGCCGCGTGGATCGCGTGGGCGGCCGCAGCCGGCATGTGGATGTCCTGCATGTTGTGCGCACCGCCCGAAATCACCACCAGCAGGATGCCTTCATCGGTGCCGACGTTGCGAAACGCACGGGTGACGCCCGGTGGCACCGACAGCACGCCCAGGCGCGGCAGGCGCAGAGCCTCCTGGCCGGTCTCGCCCCAGGTGAACTCGAACTCGCCCTGCATCACCACGAACGTTTCATAGGTGGCCTTGTGGGCGTGCAGGCCCGGGCCCTGCCCCGGCGGGCACACCGCGTAGGTCATGGTGATGCCGGCGGCACCGAGGATCGGCGCGCTGCTGGTGATCGGGGTAGCGGCGCCGCCCTCGAGCCCGATCACCGGCAACAGTTTGCGTGCATATACCAGGTCGAGCGCCGCCAGCGGGATCGAGGCATCCTTCTGGATCGGCAGCGGCGTCAGGGCTTCGAAACGGGCGCAGCGATTCTTCATCGCATCGGGCGTGCTTGCCTGGTCCTGCGGCGTGCTTGCGATACTCATGGCGCGGGCTTTCGGTGTGGTGTGGCGGGTCGGTCAATGTAGTCGGCCGCTTGCGGCGGGTCAAGCGTGATGCCGTTTGGCCGCCGCAGGCCCGGGAAAAGCGCTGCCCAAGGTCGGCAGGAGGTGTTCTAATTGACGTTTACGTAAACGTTAAGTAGTCTTGCGCCTCCTCGATGAGGTAAATCGCGGGTCGTTCCAAGCGGCCTGCCCTCGGGGAGCGGCCCCTGCCAGGCCTTGACCGCGGGCCTGCAATATCCGCGCTAGGCGTCACCGGGGCATACAATCAAACGTCGCTGGCGATCCGCTTTTGATACGCACCGAACTACCAACGAGACAATCCGCCATGACCGACCTTTCCGTCCACAAGCAGCTCGAATCCCCCAAGCTTGCCAACAAGGTGCGCTTTGTCACCGCAGCTTCGCTGTTCGACGGCCACGACGCCAGCATCAACATCATGCGGCGCATCCTGCAGGCGCAGGGCGCTGAGGTGATCCACCTGGGCCACAACCGCTCGGTGGACGATGTGGTCACCACGGCGTTGCAGGAGGACGCCCAGGGTATCGCCATGTCGTCCTACCAGGGCGGGCATGTCGAGTACTTCAAGTACATGATCGACCTGCTCAGGGAGCGTGGCGGCGCGCATGTCAAGGTGTTCGGCGGCGGCGGCGGGGTGATCGTGCCGGCCGAGATCAAGGAACTGCACGACTATGGCGTGACGCGCATCTACTCGCCCGAGGATGGCCAGAAAATGGGTCTCCTGGGCATGATCTGGGACATGCTGGCGCGCTGCGACGTCGATCTCTCGACCTACGCGCCGGCAAGCCTGGCCGCGATTCGCGGTTCGGCTCAAGCCAATCGCCGCGCCCTGGCGCAACTGATCACCGCGCTTGAGAATGGCAAGGCCGATCCTGCCCTGCATGAGGAATTGCTCACCGCCGCCGCCCAGGTTAAAACGCCGACGCTCGGCATCACCGGCACCGGCGGCGCCGGAAAGAGCTCGCTCACCGATGAACTGATCCGTCGCTTCAGGCTCGATCACAACGAGACCCTGAAACTGGCAGTGATCTCGATCGACCCGTCGCGCCGCAAGTCCGGCGGCGCCTTGCTGGGTGACCGCATTCGCATGAATGCGATCGCCCACCCCAATATTTTCATGCGCTCGCTGGCCACGCGTGAAGCCGGCAGCGAGATTTCGAAGGCATTGCCCGACGTGATCGCCGCCTGCAAGGTGGCCGGCTTCGACCTGATCCTGGTGGAGACTTCCGGTATCGGCCAGGGTGATGCGGCCATCGTGCCGCTGGTCGGCACCAGCCTGTATGTGATGACGCCGGAATTCGGTGCCGCCTCGCAACTGGAAAAGATCGACATGCTCGACTTCGCCGATTTCGTGGCGATCAACAAGTTCGACCGCAAAGGCGCCGCCGATGCCTTGCGCGATGTGCGCAAGCAATACCAGCGCAATCGCGAGGCCTGGAGTTCGAGCCCGGACGACATGCCCGTCTACGGCACCATGGCCAGCCGCTTCAATGACGACGGCGTCACCGCGTTGTATCAGGGCCTGTTGCCCAAGTTGCAGGAACTGGGCTTGCAGGTCGGCGCGGGCCGCCTGCCCAGGGCCAGGGTCAAGGCTTCGAGCAACCAGACGCCGGTGGTGCCGCCGCAGCGTGTGCGTTACCTGGCCGAGATTGCCGACACCGTGCGCGGCTATCACGCGCATGTGCGCCTGCAGGCACGCCTGGCGCGTGAGCGCCAGCAACTGCAAGGCGCCGCCGCCATGCTGGCGGCCGAGTGCAATGAGCAAGTCGCCTCGCTCGACGCCCTGGTGGCCGAGCGTGAGTCGAAGCAGGACGCTGCGGCCAAAAAGCTGCTGGCCCAGTGGCCGGACATGCAAAAAGCCTACGCCGGCGACGAATACGTGGTGAAGATCCGCGACAAGGAAATCCGCACCGCTCTCACCTACACTTCGCTCTCTGGCACCAAGGTGCGCAAGGTTGCGTTGCCGCGCTTCACCGACCACGGCGAGTTGCTCAATTGGCTGATGCTGGAAAACGTGCCGGGCTCCTACCCGTTCACCGCCGGGGTGTTCGCCTTCAAGCGCGAGAACGAGGACCCGACCCGCATGTTCGCCGGCGAAGGCGATCCGTTTCGCACCAACCGGCGCTTTCATCATGTTTCAAAGGACATGCCGGCCAAGCGTCTGTCGACCGCCTTCGACTCGGTCACGCTGTATGGCAACGATCCGGCGCTGCGGCCCGACATCTACGGCAAGGTCGGCAACTCCGGCGTATCCATCGCAACGCTGGACGACATGAAGGTGGTCTACGGCGGCTTCGACCTGTGCTCGCCCAACACCAGCGTGTCGATGACCATCAACGGCCCGGCGCCGACCATCCTGGCGTTTTTCATGAACACCGCGATCGACCAGAATCTTGACAAGTTCAAGGCGGACAACGGCCGCGAGCCGAGCGCGGACGAAGCCGCGAAAATCCGCGCCTGGGTGCTGGAGAACGTGCGCGGCACGGTGCAGGCCGACATCCTCAAGGAAGACCAGGGCCAGAACACCTGCATCTTCTCCACCGAGTTCAGCCTCAAGGTGATGGGCGACATCGCGCAGTATTTTGTGCACAACCGGGTGCGCAACTTCTACAGCGTCTCGATCAGCGGTTACCACATCGCCGAGGCTGGCGCCAACCCGATCAGCCAGCTGGCGTTCACGCTCTCGAACGGCTTCACGTTCGTCGAAGCCTACCTGGCGCGCGGCATGCACATTGACGATTTCGCGCCGAACCTGAGTTTCTTCTTCTCCAACGGCATGGATCCGGAGTACACGGTGATGGGCCGGGTGGCGCGGCGCGTCTGGGCGGTGGCGATGAAGGAGAAGTACGGCGCCAACGAGCGCAGCCAGAAGCTCAAGTACCACATCCAGACCAGCGGGCGCAGCCTGCACGCGCAGGAGATCCAGTTCAACGACATCCGCACCACGCTGCAGGCGTTGATCGCGGTCTACGACAACTGCAACAGCCTGCACACGAATGCCTTCGACGAAGCGATCACCACGCCCACCGAGGACAGCGTCCGCCGTGCGATGGCCATCCAGATGATCATCAACCGCGAATGGGGTCTGGCCAAAAACGAAAACCCCAACCAGGGCGCCTTTGTCATCGACGAGCTGACCGAACTGGTGGAAGAGGCCGTGCTGTCGGAGTTCGAGAAGATTGCAGAACGGGGCGGTGTGCTGGGC
>CAYYFR010000355.1:0-4093 GCA_964470865.1 uncultured Burkholderiales bacterium
GGCACGCCGACGCATGAACAGGGCTTGCGCACGATTCAGGCGAACGGGATCGTATGCCCCATGAATTCCTGCGGAACTTCCGGGCCCCACTGGTTTCGCAATCCTTCCTCCGGCGTGAACAGGTTCGAAGGGTCGTCCTCGTTGCGCACGTCGCTGTCGGCCCAATGCTCATGCACCACGTTGTAGGGGTCGTACCAATAGTCGAACACCTGGCTGCCGAGCAGGTGCCGGCCGATGCCCCAGGTGTGGCGATAGCCCTTGGCCTTGAGGACGTTGTGGCCGATCATGATCGAGTCGATGTCGCGCGATTCGTAGGACAAATGGTTCAAGCCGCTCTTTTCGGCCTGGAGCGCGAAGAACACATGGTGGTCGACGTATTCCTTGCCGTTGTCGAGCCGGTTGAACGAGCCGATCAGATTGGCTTTTTCGCCGGCATAGATGTCGTCGGAAGACACCAAGCCCAGGGTCTCGCGATACCACTTGACCGTCTGCTTGATGTCGGTCGTGGTGATCACGCCGTGGCCGGCGCATTTCACCGGTGCGGGACCGGTCGGCAAGCGCATCAGTTCGGTCCGTCGCGTCTTGTCGCCGGCCCAGTTCACCTTGTACTCGGGCAGGCCCATTGGCTGCAGTAGATGCTGGCCGAACAGCACTTCGATGCCCATGCCGTTGGGGTCCTTCAAGCGCACCCGTTTGCCGCCGCCGGGTTCGTCGATATTCTCGATGCCGGACGCGCCGGGCAGCCCGGCCAGGGCCTTCAGGTCGTCTTCGCTGCGCGCGTAGTAGCCGAACGCCAGGGGCTTGGCCGGCCCGAGTTCGGTGACATGCAGGTACGGCTGCGGATCGGTGCCGCGCATGTAGAGTCGGTCTTTGGTACGTTCGGAGCGAACCATGCCGAAATCGGTCAGGAACTCTTCCATCTTGTCCAGGCTGGGTGCCTGCAGACGTGCATAAACGTATTTGCGTACTCGTACTGTGGTCATGGACGTTCCTCCAGTGGAAAAGGACAAGTTGTTCGCTGCACGTGCCGCCGGCCGGCCGATTTCGCAGCTTCGGAATATACCAAGCCTGCGCTACTGCTTGCCCTCGTGGATATGATCCTTGGCAGCAGGCGAGGGCATTCATTCCGAATGTGCTGTTGTTGGCGCGAACCGGAACGCCTGCAGGGTAGGTGAGATTGCATGCGCAGGGTCGTATCATTCTTTCCTTATTTAGCACTACGTTGTTGATGACAGAAACCCGCCGCTCGCGTGGCTGTCATTTTTTGGTAAAGATCGATGGTAGCGGGAGAGCACCAATGACAGCGCCATATACGCAAGGCATCACCGATGTACCGGTTTGACCTTGGTTTTCCTCTCGCGCTCGGCATGCCAGAGGTAGTGCCGGGCTCGTAGCCGGGTCTCCACGCAGCCCCCAAGCAAGCGATGCATAGAAACTTTACACAGGTAAACAGGAAATGGATAGACTAAACTAACTTTCACTTCGGAAGCTCGCGCCGAAAGGCGCGGAACCATACAGGAGACAGACATGCAAGGCAATAACGTCCGCACCCTCGTTGCCGCAACCGTATTTGCGGCATTCACGGTTGGCGCCGGGACTGCGGCGGCGCAGCAGGTGATCAACCTGACAATGGCCGCCAGCCACCCCACCACGTTTCTGCCGGTGGGCGTCATGGCGGGCTTCTTCAAGAACGAGATCGACCGGCAACTCAAGGAAGGCGGGAAATTCCGGATCAACTGGAAAGAAGCCTATGCCGGAACGCTTTATAAACTGCAAGACACGATGGAGGCGGTGCGCGACGGCATCACCGACATCGGCTTTGTGGGTTCGGTGTGGGAGAGCGACACCATGCCGCTCTCGAACGTCACGTACTTCGCGCCGTTTGTTACCGGTAATCTGGATGTGGTCATGCGCATCGGCGACAAGCTGGTGCGCGAGCACCCGGCGCTGCGCAAGGAGTGGGAGGGAAACAACCTCAAGTATCTCGGGCCGATCGCCATCGAGACCTATCATCTGTGGAGCCGCACGCCGGTCACCAAATTCGAAGACCTGCGCGGCAAGCGCTACAACGCGCCGGGGGCGGCGTTGCAGTGGATTCGTAATACCGGGGCGGTCGGCGTCGACGGCGGTCTGACGACCTACTACAGCAACGTTCAGACCGGTGTCGTCGACGGCGCCATCGCGTTCTACACCGGCATCCTGCCGATTCGCTTGCATGAGGTTGCCTCGCACGTCACCGAAGTCGATATCGGCGCGCAATTCGCCGGCGCCTTAACCATTAACCTTGAGCGGTTCCGCAAGCTCCCCAAGGAAGTGCAGGACGCGATCGAAAAAGCCGGTAGCGGTTATAGCGCGGAACTCACCAAGCAAACCGTGGAGCGTATCGAGTCGTCAAAGAAAGCGATGATCGATGCCGGCGCAAAGATCGTGAAGCTTTCTGAAACCGATCGCCAGAAGTGGGCCGCGACCCTCCCGGACGTCGCCGGCGAGTGGGTCAAGACAAATGAAGCCAAGGGACTCCCCGCCGGCGAGGTGCTGCGCGCATTCATGACCGAAGCGCGCAAAGCCGGTGCCAAACCGCTGCGTGACTGGGACAAGTAGCCCGCGCGCGTACCGAATCGGTATCGGTAGCACGGAAGACCACTCGGCAGCAGGCCAGCAGGCCTGCTGCCGATTATTTATGTCGAACAAAAACAAGTGGAGGCAACGCCGTGGAAGGAATGGCTGAACAGCGCCTGGAAGAAGAGCCATCGCGGCCGACGCTGCCGCGATCCTGGCCGTATCGCGCTTTTGAGCGCATTGTCACGGCGCTCAACAGCCTGGGCAGCATCTGGATTTTCGCGCTGATGTTCCTGGTCTGCGCCGATGTCGTCATGCGCGACTTTTTCAATGCCCCGATCAACGGCGTGACGGACATCGCCGCCTTCTCGATCGTCGGGATCATGTTCCTCCAGGTTGGTGCGACGGTGCACACCGATCGCATGACCAAAGGCGATGTGCTGCTGGAGTTGGTCCAGAAGCGTCGTCCGCGTGTGGCCGCGCTGATCGAGGCGCTTTTTCTCCTGGTGGGCGCGGTGATGTTCGCGCTCATCGTCCGCGCGACGTGGCCGCTGCTTGCCCGCGCGGTGAAGCGCAACGAATTCTTCGGTGTCGAAGGCGTCTTCACGTTTCCGACCTGGCCGGTTCGGGTCATCATCATCGTCGGCGCCGTCGTCGTCACCGTGGCTTATCTCATCAAGGTTTGGGCGTTGCTCGTGACGGCGTTCCGGCGTGGAGAAGCGCGATGAGTGACCTCGGCCTGGGTTTGCTTCTGATCGGCGCGATGGTGTTCCTCGTCGTCGCCGGAATGCAGGTCGGCGTGGTCTTGCTGTCGCTCTCTTTCGTCGGCGTCTGGGTGCTCAAGGATAACTTCGAAATCGCCTCGCGCATGCTCGGACTGGCCTCCTATAGCGGCATTCAGGACATTGTCTTTGCCAGCATTCCGCTCTTCGTATTGATGGGCATGTTCGTCGCGGTAGCCGATCTAGGAAAAGACACCTTCGATGTGGCGGCGTGGCTGCTGCGCAGAATCGCCGGCGGCTTGGCGATGGCGGTGGTGGCATCCAACGCCGTGTTCGCGGCCGTCACCGGCATCAGCATCGCATCGGCGGCGGTGTTCGCGCGGATCGCCGTGCCGGAACTCTTGAAGCGTGGCTACTCGGCCAAACTGGCGGTGGGCACGGTCGCGGGCTCCTCGATTCTCGGCATGCTGATCCCGCCCTCGATTCTCTTCATCCTGTACGGCATCATCGCCGAGGAGTCGATCGGCAAACTGTTCCTCGCCGGCGTGATTCCCGGCATTCTGATGGCGTTCGCGTTCGCTCTGGGCATCTACATCATGGCGACGCGCTGGAAGCGATTCGCCGGCGACATCGGCACCGCCGAGGATCTTGACGGTGCCGAGACCTGGCGCAGCGCATTCGCCAAATTTGCGCCGGTCGGGTTGCTGGTGGCGCTCATGCTCGGCGGGCTCTATTCGGGATTCTTCACCCCGACCGAAGCCGGCGCCGTGGGTGCCTTCGGCGCGTTCATCATCGCGCTGGTCCGTCGCCGG
>CAYYFR010000356.1:0-4060 GCA_964470865.1 uncultured Burkholderiales bacterium
CGCGATCGACGTGAATGCGCGCCTGATCGGCCAGAAGCTCTCCGAGATGTGGGGCAGCAGGTGATCGCCGAAAACCGCCGCGGCGCCAACAGCATCATCGGCACCGACGCTGCTGCGAAATCGCCGCCCGACGGCTACACCCTGGTGCTGGCCAACGACGCCGCGCTGGCAATGAATCCAGCGCTCTACCCGAAGCTCCCCTACGAGCCGGCGCGCGACTTTGAACCCATCACGCTGATCGGCTCGAACTCGCTGATGCTCGTGGTGCCTGCCGCAAGCCCGGTCAAGAGCGTCAGGGAACTGCTCGCGCTGGCGCGCGAACGCAAGGGCGAGCTCAACTATGGGTCCGGCGGCAACGGCAGCGCCCAGCACATTCCGATGGAAATCCTGATGTCGATGACCGGCGTGCGGCTCACGCATGTGCCCTACAAGGGCGTTGGGCCGGCGCTGACCGATGTCGCCGGCGGGCTGATTCCGGTGATGTTCGCCGGCACGCCGGGCGCACTGCCGCATGTGCGCTCGGGCCGGCTGCGCGCGCTCGCCATCGCCAGCGCCGCCCGTTCACCGGCGGCGCCCGAAGTGACCACGGTCGAAGAAGCGGGCGTGCCCGGCTACTATTACACCGCCTGGGTCGGCTACCTGGCCGCCGCCGGCACACCGCGCGACATCGTGAGCCGCCTGAACGCGGACATCATCAAGGCGATCAACGCGCCCGAGGTTCGCGACAAACTGGCCGCCGTCGGCTTCGAGATACAGACCGGCACGCCGGAGGATTTCACCCAACTCATCGCGCGCGAGCGGGTGCGCATGGCCAGGCTGGTGCGCGAAGCAGGCATCAAGGCCGATCAGTAGTCAAGCATGCGCATAGTCATCCCCGACGACTACCAGGACTGCCTGCACACGCTTACGTGTTACGCCGCGCTGGACGGCCACGAGGTGCTGCGCTATCGCGAACCGGCGCGCGACATGGCGCATTTCGCCGCGCTGCTGCAAGGCGCCGACGCGGTCGTCGCGGTGCGCGAACGCAGCGACTTTCCCAGAGACCTGCTGGAGCAACTGCCAACACTCAAGCTCATCAGCCAGGTAGGGCGCAGCGCGCAGACCATCGACCTCCAGGCCTGCAACGCGCTTGACATCACCGTCTGCGCCGGCACCCAAGCCTCGCCGATCGCACCGGCCGAGCTCACCTGGGCGCTGATTCTGGCGACGCGGCGCAATCTGGTGCTGGAGGCCACGCGCATGCGGCAGGGCGCATGGCCCACAACCCTCTCGCACCGGCTCTCCGGCAGCACCCTGGGGATTTACGGGCTCGGCATGATCGGGCAGTTGGTGGCCCGCGCCGGTCCGGCGTTCGGCATGCGGGTCCTGGTGTGGGGGCGCGATGCGTCGCGCGCCGCCGCCAAGCGCCTGGGCTACGAATTCGCCGACTCCCGCGAACAGTTTTTCGCGCATTCGGACGTGATCTCGCTGCATGTACGCCTGAGCGAGCAAACGCGCGGCATGGTCACCTCCACAGACTTGGCAGGCATGAAACCGACTTCATTGTTGGTCAACACCTCGCGTGCGGGGCTGATCGAGGCTGGTGCCCTGGAGGCTGGCCTGCGCGCCGGCCGGCCCGGCTTCGCCGCGGTGGATGTCTACGAGCATGAACCGGTCTTGGGCGGCGACCATCCGCTGCTCGCGATGCCCAACGTGGTGTGCATGCCGCATCTGGCCTGGGCCGACCGTGAGACCTTCGAGCTGTATTTCGGCGAGGCCTTCCGCAATGTCGCCGACTTTTTCAGTGGGCGAGCGGTCAATGTGGTGAATCAGCCGGTAGGTCGGCGCTAATGCTCGCAGATTGCCGTCCCATGGGCATCGCAAACGAGGTTGCTGGCTTGCATAGAAAATCAAAAGGCGCCCCGCAGGGCGCCTTTGAATTTGTGGTGGTGGAACACGGAACCGAACCCGCATCCGCACATTGAGATGAATAGTGCCCTCAACGGGCATGAAATCGAGAGTTTGGCCATGTTGCCCCGATGAGCGTTTTCGCCTTGTGGGTGTTGCAACTCCACCAAGAAGCATGCCCGACCAGTTGCAGCGTCGAACCTCAGTTCGATCCCCGGTTTCACAATCGAACACCCCTCCATCGGCTTTGATCTGTGCCGACATTTCGCATCTTGAAGTTTGGGCAAGGGTGGTTTACAATTCAATAATAAAATATTGTTTTTGGTAACCACGAGGGCAATCATGTTCAGCATCCGACTCCATCGAGCTCGCAAGGCAGCAGGCTTTTCCCTGCGTGATCTTGGCGAGCAGGTCGGGGTATCCCACGCCTCCATCAAGAAGTACGAGGACGGTATCGCCATGCCGTCATCCGACATCCTCATCGGATTGTCGCGCGCGCTCAAGGTGCGCACTGAATATTTCTTCCGTCCGGAGCCGGTCGCTCTCGAAGGCATTGAATACCGCAAGCGTAGCTCTTTGCCAAGAAAGCGGCTGGATGCGATCACCCACGTAGTGATCGACCAGATCGAGCGTCGGATCGAACTGGAAAATCTGTTCCCGCAGTCACCTGTCAAGGCCTTTGCTACGGTGGAAGGTCTGGCTTCGTCCATCACGGGTATGGGTCAGATTGAGGACATCGCCGAGCGCGTCCGTGATGCATGGGAATTGGGCTTTGATCCCATCCCCGACCTGATCGACGTGTTGGAAACCAATGGCATCCGCGTTTTCATGGTGGACGCCGATGGCGAGAGCAAGTTCGATGGCCTCGCAGCGCGGGTCAGTGGCATGCCCATCGTAGTCGTGGGTCGTCACTGGCCGGGGGATCGTCAGCGCTTCACGCTGACGCACGAGCTCGGACACCTGATGCTCGAAGGCCGTCTTTCCGCTGATCTGGATGAAGAAATGGCATGCAATCGCTTCGCCGGAGCATTTCTGTTTCCGCGCGCTTCGGTGCTGCAAGAGCTTGGCGAGCATCGCAATGCCATCGAACTCAAGGAGCTGGGGCTACTGAAGGAAGAGTTTGGCTTGTCGATGGCCGGGATTCTGTATCGGGCCCGAGACCTTGGAATCATCTCCCACCCCTACCGCGAAGAGCAGGCCAAGCTGTTTCGCTTCAAGGGTTGGTACCGCAAGGAGCCGGGACGCGATTACCCGACCGAGAAAGCGCACATCTTTGAACAATTGGTATTCCACGCGCTAGCCGAGGAGTACATCGGCGAGTCGAAGGCCGCCGAGTTGATGGACATGTCGTTGACGCAGTTCCGCCGTGTACGCTCGATGGAGAGCGTGGAGGAGCCGCTGCGTGCTGCTGCTAATCAGTGATGCCAACATCCTGATGGATGTGGAATTGGGCGACCTTGTAGCGCCGATGTTCAGCCTCGGCTATCAGTTCGCCGTGCCGGACATTCTCTACTACGAAGAGTTGGAGGAGCAGCACGCCCACCTGCTGGATATGGGGCTGCAGACCAAGACCTTGTCGGCAAAGAGCGTTGCGCGCGTCGAGGCGTTGAGCCAGACCTATGCCAAACCTGGCCGCAACGATCTGTTTGCACTGGCGTTAGCCGAGGTCGAGAAATGTCCTCTGCTGACCGGCGATGCCGCACTGCGGCAGGCAGCGGAAACGGAACACGTCGAGGTCAAGGGAACGATCTGGCTGATTTCAGAAATGTTGCGCGAGCAGCGCATCACGGTAGCTGTGGCCAGGGCAGGGCTCCACAAGATGCGAGTAAATGGGCGGCGGTTGCCGTGGGAAGCGGCTGAACAAATGTTGGCTGATTTTGAGCGAGGTGCTGTGTGAATGCGACGTCCCAATCATTGATGGGTCTCCTTAGTAACGAGTCATTTTCAACCAGGCTTTTTTGCCACACTATTGCCACAGTGGGAAGTAGATTCAGGGCTCTTGAGCCCGAATGGGAGAGCGCAAGTTGACTCACGCTGGAGTGCAATGAAGCGTGAGTTAAGGTCGGGATTACGGAGGGGAAAAACAAAAGGGGCACCCGATTGGACGCCCCCTTGAATTGGTGGAGAAGAGGAGGATCGAACTCCCGACCTTCGCATTGCGAACGCGACGCTC
>CAYYFR010000357.1:0-4051 GCA_964470865.1 uncultured Burkholderiales bacterium
GAACTGTTGCCCACCCTGCTGGAAGGTCTCAAGCCCATGGTCTGAGGCCCGCGCCATACTTGGCCCTTGTATATTCGCGGCCATGACCTATGCCGCCCTGGTTTGCGAATCACTGAGCGACGACCTTGCCGGTCTCGCCGTCCGTTCCCTGCCGCTGCCTGTGCCGGGCCCCGGCCAGGTGCTGGTAAGGGTACGCGCGGCCGCACTGAATTTCCCCGATTTTCTGATGACCCAGGGGCGTTACCAGTTCAAGCCCGATTTGCCCTTCGTACCCGGCCTCGAGGCCGCCGGGGAAGTCATGGCGATTGGGGCTGGCGTCACCGATGTCAAGCGCGGTGACACGGTGGTAGTCCACGCCCGCACAGGCGCCATCGCCGAATGCATGTTGGTCAGTCAAGCAGAGGTGCGCGCGATTCCGCCAGGCCTGGATTTCGCCGGAGCTGCGGCGTTTCACGCCGCCGCCCTCACCGCTTATGTGGCCCTGGTGCGTCGCGCGGCACTGCAGGCCGGCGAGACCCTCCTGGTGCATGGCGCCAGCGGCGGCGTCGGCATGGCCACCGTGCAGCTCGGGCGCCACCTTGGGGCGCAGGTCATCGCCAGCGGCCGTTCTGATGTCAAACTTGCGATTGTCCGTGCCCAGGGTGCCCACCACTGCATCAATCTCGGGCAAGACCTGCGCGAACGGGTGATGGCGCTTACCGGCGGCCGCGGCGTCGATGTGGTAATGGACGCGGTCGGCGGCGACGTGTTCGATGCCTCGCTACGCTGCCTTGGCTGGGGCGGGCGGCTCCTGGTGGTGGGTTTCGTCGGCGGCCGCATTCCCGAGGTCAAGGCCAACTACATCCTGATCAAGAACCTGTCGATCATCGGCGTGCGCGCCGGCGAGGTCGGTCGGCGCGACCCGGCACAGGGCGCTGAAAACGTTCGCGCGATCGATCGCCTCGCCAGCATCGGTGTATTCAAACCCTATATCGGTGCGCGCCTGCCTCTAAGCCAGGCAATCGATGGCCTGCGCCTGCTTGGCGAAGGCCAGGTCACAGGCAAGGTCGTGATCGAGCTGTAGCCCGACGCTCAGGCGGTCTCAGCCCTTGGCAGGCGCTGCGTTGGTGTCGCTTTCCTCGCCCGGCAACAGCAACACGATTGAAGCGGTGGAAGCCGCGATGCCGGCCATCACCATCAAGAGGGTACCGAAGCCCAGGCCCTTGACCATTGGCCCCAACGCCCATACCGCCACAGAGCTGATCGAAAACGACACTGCCATGCGCATGCCTGCCACGCGCGAGCGCAGGCGGTCGTCCACATAGCGCACCACCATCGCATCGGTGAACGGGATGGCGCCGAAGATGAAGGCCATGCTGGCGGTGAGCAGGAAGAACAGCCACCAGCCTTGTGCGCTGGAGGCTGCCAGCAGCAATGGAATCTGGCCCAGCACGATCCAGAAATACAGGGATTTAAGGGTGAAGCGGTCGATCAGCCGGCCTACTATGATTTGTGCGATCGACGCCACGCTGTAGACCACCGCCAGCAGGATGCCCAGGCGCGCCGGATCCTCGATGATGCCGCGAAAGCGCTCGGTGATCAGTTGGCCATTGCCGTTGGTGGTGAGGTTGAACAACAGGCTGGCGGTAACCGCAGCGGTGGTCATCACCAGGAAGGCGCGCGCCAATGCAGCCGGCGACAAGGCGACCTTGGCTCCGCCCTTGCGCTTGGCGGGCGCCTCGGTCTCGCGCGGGCACAGCAGCGCGAACAGCACGCCGCAAACGATAGCCAGGGCGCCCGGAATCGCAAACGCCGCACGCCAGCCCAGCCACTTGATCAGGAAACCGGTGACCAGCGCGGCCACCGCGATTCCCAGGTTGCCCGCCAGCCCGTTGACGCCGATGGTGGCACCGGGATTCCTGGCGTGCTGCACCAGCATCGGAATCCCGACCGGGTGGTAGATCGAGGCGAAGGCGCCGATGATCGTCAGCGCGCCGGCCAGTTGCCAGGCGTTTTGCGCCAGGGAAGTCACCAGTGCACCGGCGCCCATGCCGAAAAAGAAGATCACCATCATCGCGCGGCGGCCCCACAAATCACCCAGGCGCCCGGCCGGCAAGGAACCTATGCCGAACAGAAAAAACGCACCCACGCCGTAAGGCATCAGATCTTCCCATTTGGCAAAGCCGAATTCCTGCGCAATGGTCGCAACAGAAGCGGCGAAGATCAGCAGGAACATGTGATCCACCGCATGCGCAACATTGAGCAATAGGCTCACCGGGCGGGAAAATTGCAGAGGTGCTGTGGGCTGGGTGGCAGATGTCATGGGAACCAAGTATGCCTCAGTGTGGGTACGACTGTCTTGCGCGCCTTTGCCCAATACTATCGATAAACGGCCATCCGGTTTTTTCCATTCCACCTGCCCCGCTCCTTGGCCGCGCTTGAACCCGGCGCAGCACGAGGGCTCAGGCCGCTTCCAGCAGACCGCCTTCGGCAGCCAGCAGCCCGAGATGATGGTCGACATCGCCGAACTGCGTGTCGATCGCTGTCAGGCGCTTGAAATAGTGCCCGACCGCGTACTCCATGGTCATGCCGATACCGCCGTGTAGCTGAATCGCCTGTTGACCGACGAAGCGGGCGGCACGGCCGATCTCGATTTTCACCGCGCGCATCTGGCGCCGGCGCGATGCTGCGTCGTTCTCGCCGGCCACCATTGCCGCCAGCATGGCCATGGAACGTGCCCCTTCGATGGCCACCATCATGTCGGCAGTGCGATGTTGGAGGGCCTGGAAGGTGCCGATGGCGCGCCCGAACTGCTTGCGGGTGCGCAGGTAGTCGAGGGTCAAGCCCAGCGCAGCCTGCATCGCGCCCACCGCCTCGGCCGCCAGTGCGGCGATGGCCTCGTCGACCACCCGCTCTGCCAGGTCGAGGCCGTGGCCGGGTGAGCCCAGCAATGCATCCGGCCCGACATGTACGTTGTCGAAACGAATGTCGGCGGCTTGCGTGCCGTCGCTTGCGACATAGCCGCGACCTTGCACGCCAGCCGAGGCGGCCGGCACCAGGAACACGCCGATGTCGCCGGGATCCATGCGGCCGCCAGCGGTACGCGCGGTGACGAACAGGTAATCCGCCGCCGCGCCATGCAGCACCACGCGCTTGTCACCTTGCAGCACCCAGCCACCGGCGTGCGGCATGGCGCTGGTCTGGCAATCGGCCAGGTCGTAGCGCGACTGCGCCTCGGTATGAGCGAAGGCCAAGAGGGTCTTGCCTTCAATCACGCCTGGCAGGAGTTGCGCGCGCTGCGCCGCGTTGGCACCGTGACGCATGAAACCGCCGCCCAGTACCACCGTGGCAAGCCAGGGTTCGAGCGCAAGCGCGCCGCCCATCAATTCGGAAACCAGCATCACATCGGCCGCAGCGCCGTCGAAGCCACCGTCTGCGCTCGCGAATGGCAGGCCGAGGAGGCCGATTTCGGCATAACTGGCCCACATCTCGCGCGAAAAGCCGGGCGTTTGCGCCATGATGGCGCGCCGCGATTCAAAGTCGTAACGTTCCTTCAGGAGGCGGGCTACGCTGTCCTTCAACTGCACCTGCTCTTCGGTCAGATCGAAATCCATGTTGCTTATAACCCCAGAAAGGCCTTGGCCATGATGTTCTTCTGGATCTCGTTGGATCCACCGTAAATGCTTTGCTTGCGCCAGTTGAAATAGGTCGCCTGCGCCAGCGCGGTCCATTCCGGCAACGCATCGGGCTCACTGGTGTCGCCTGCCACCATGCCGTAAGGGCCTGCCGCCATCACGTAGAGTTCGCTGATGGCCTGCTGGATTTCGGTACCGCGGATCTTCAGCACCGAGGACGCCGGATTGGGCTTGCGCTCCTTCAACTGGCGATTCTCGTCGGCCAACACGCGCAGGGTCGTCATCTCGAGTGCCTTCAGTTGCACTTCGATCTCGGTCAGTCGCGTGCGAAAGCGTGTGTCGTCGATCAACTTGCCGCCGCTGTGTCCCGGCGCGGTTGCCGCCAGGGTACGCAGGCGCCGCAAGCGCTCCTTGGAGGCGCCCACGCGCGCCTGGCC
>CAYYFR010000358.1:0-4047 GCA_964470865.1 uncultured Burkholderiales bacterium
TAGAAGGCGCTCGCCTCGCGCGCCAGCTGCAGGTCTTCTTCAGCGGCGCCGCTCTGGCTGGCCAATTCATTGGCCACGCCCTGCACGATCAACTGGCGGGCGGAACAGCCGCACAGCATGGATAGCGCCAGCATGAGGGCGACGCATCGCGTCGCCCGCTTGAGCGCGCCGCCGCCTTGCGCCGATCCGCCTGTCACCGTTGATCCAACCATGGTCGACCCTGAACCGAATGGATCAGCTTAGTGATGCCTTGTTAAAGCGTCGTGACAGATCGCCCGCGGACCCCGAGCGCCGCGGATTGCAACGCGCTGCTCCAGAATGCACCGGCCGCCCACTACGGGGCAGCGGCCATCGAGTACAAGCTCAACTTCGCCACCGGCACGGTTACCGTCGCCCTCGACTCAACCGGCCTGGTCGGCACGGACGGCCAGGGCGCACGCTCGTTTGACAACATCACCGTCGCCGAAGACGGCAAGGTGGTGATTCAGGAAGATCCGGGCAACACCAGCTACATCGCCAAGACCTGGGTCTATGACCCGGAGTCGGGAACCGCCAAGCAGGTGCTCGAGTCCGACCGTGCCCGTTTCCTGATCGGTGCCCCCGCTTTCCTGACGCAGGACGAAGAGAGCTCCGGTGTCATCGAGATCACTTCCATCCTCGGCAAGAACGACGGCAAGCGCTATTTTCTGGGCGACATGCAGGCGCATTACGGCATTGCCGGAGAACTGGTCGAAGGCGGTCAGCTGTACGTCACCGCCGTGCCGGAACCCTCGACCTACGCCATGATGCTGGCCGGTATCGGCCTGTTCGCCGGCGTGGCACGTCGCCGTCGCAACAAGGCCTGATCACGATAAGTCATTTTTGTTTGCAACATGAAGGCGCGGTCGCGAGACCGCGCCTTTTTTTCGCGCGCGGGAAACGCGCTTGTCACATTGGCGTTGCAAACTGAGCGGTTTCGCGCTTCACGCGCCGACACCACAAAGGCGATTCCATCCATGTTTTTAATTAACCACGGCGCTCGCGCCCTTCTGGCCGTGCTTGCCTGCGCGGTGCTGGCCGCCTGCGGCAAATCCGGTACCGAGTCCAAAAGCCCGTCGCAGGTGGCTGTAAAGGTCAATGGCGAGGAGATCACGGTGCATCAGGTCAACCAGGCGCTGGCGCGCGCCGGCCGGATCGCGCCGGAGCAGGCCAAGGCGGCCAGTCGCCAGGTGCTCGAACAACTGGTGGACCAGCAACTGCTGGTGCAGAAGGCGAGCGAAGCGAAACTCGATCGCAACCCCGAGGTGATGGCCTCTCTCGACGCGGCGCGGCGGCAGATACTGGCGCAGGCCTATATGGAGCGTTCGGTGACATCCGGGGCCGCCAAACCCGGCGCGGACGAGATCCGCAAGTTCTACGATGCCAAGCCGGAGCTGTTCGCCGAGCGTCGTATCTACCGCCTGCAGGAACTTGTCGCGACCGTGCCGCAGGAAAAGGCGCCGGCCTTGCTGGAACTTGTCGGAAAGTCGAAGAATCTCAACGACATCGTGATTTGGCTGCGCTCCAATGACATCAAGTTCAACGCCAATTCGGCGGTGCGTCCGGCGGAGCAACTGCCGCTCGAAGCCTTGCCGATGCTGGGCAAGATGAAGGATGGCGACATCGGCGCGGCGCAAGGCGGGGGCGGGCGTTTCACCATTGTGCAGCGCGTGGCCGCCCCGGTGACGCCGCTTACCGTGGAAGAAGCCACGCCATACATCGAGCAATTCCTGTTTAACCAGCGGCGCGGCGAGCTCGCCGGCGGCGCGATCAAGCAATTGCGCCAGAGTGCGAAGATGGAGTATGTGGGCGAATTCGCCGAGCAGGCGGGGGCGGCGCCGGCCGGCGGCAACTCGGCGGCCACATCGGTGGTGGCGCCGGTGGCCGCAGGCGCCGCGCGGCCTGCCGAGGCACCCGGCACCAGGCCAGCAGTGCCTGCTGCGTCTGGCAGCCTTGATCAGTCGATCGAAAAGGGCCTGAAAGGGCTTAAGTAGACGGGTTGGCTGCTGTGCGCCGGTTGCGTGGCCTGTTGTCCGCGACATTCCTGACTGCGGTGTGCGCTGGCGCCTTCCTGATTTCCGGGTCAAGCGCGAGCGCGGCTGTTTCCGTCTTTGAGACCGCCGATGGCAGCGTAGTCATGACGGATGCGCCGGGTGAGTCCGGCTGGAAGCTGCTGTTTGCTCGAGGTTATGCTGATGAAATTGTCTCTTTTTGCTACAATTGTCGCGGCTAACGACATTTTAAGGTGGTGGCATGAGTACTGCAATTCGAATTAATGACGACATCTATCTCGCCGCCCAGCGGGTAGCCGGCGCCGAGCGTCGTTCCATTCCTCAGCAGATCGAGTTCTGGGCACTGGTCGGCAAGACCGCGCTGGAAAACCCCGACCTGCCGGTCGACTTCGTGCGCGAATTGTTGATCAGCAAACACACCGACCGGGCGCTGGCCGAACCGTTTGTCTTGAAGCCTGCCGCAAAGGCAGCCGCCAAATCGCGCTCGCCGCGCCGGAATGGCTGACGTCGCTGTTCTGCAAATGCCCGCCTTCAAGCGGGTCTACAGGAAGTTGATCGCCGGCCATCAGGCCCTGGTGGACAACGCCGTGCGCGACATCGTTGCCGATCCCGAAATCGGTGAGGCGAAAAAGGGCGACCTGGCCGGTGTATGCGTCTACAAGTTTCCGCTCAATCGGCAGCAGATGCTGCTCGCATATGAATGGGATTCGAAGTCGCAAGTACTACTCTTGCTTGGCACGCACGAGAATTTTTATCGAACTCTCAAGCGCGGTTGAAGGCGGGAGGTCGGGCGAGCCGAAGCGGGCGGGCGCAAAGGAAGCGACACAGGCTTGGTACCGGCATGCGGTCAAGGCTGATTGGGCAACGCCCGCCAGCATCAAAACCGACTTCGGCAATGCCGGTAATCTCAAGGATGGCCGCGTAGTATTCAACATTGCAGGCAATCACTATCGCCTGGTGGTGCGCATCAACTACGCGTATCGAGTGGTTTATATCCGCTTTATCGGCACCCACGCAGCATACGAGCGCATCGACGCGCAGACTATTTGAACGAGGTGATCAATGGACCTCAAACCGATCAAAACCAAAGCCGACTATCGCGCGATGCTCAAGGAAATTGATTCGCTGATGGGGGCTAAATACCTCACACCGGAAGGCGAGCGGCTCGACGTGCTGGTGACACTGATCGAGGCCTATGAGGCGAAGCATTACCCGATTGACTTGCCGGACCCGGTGGAAGCGATCATGCGCCTGCCGATTGCACTCTCGCGGCCAGCCGTCGCGCCATCGGCTAACGCGACCGACGAGCCTGCGCATCGCCAGGCAGCCCGCAACTACGGCCTTTCAGCGCGCTTTATCAAGCTTGTAAAGGCCAGTGCATACCTGCAAAATGGTGACACCAGCAAAAGCGCGCCGCTTGCAAAGTTGAGGATTCAGTGTCTTGCGCGGAGCAGCCATCGTCAGGCGAAATTGCGTGTCGGTCGGCCTTGCAGCATTTGTGGCGCTGTTCGCTTGGCGTTATGCCCTCAGGAGAATCGCGGTGAGTCGAGTCAACCACATCCACCTCATGGCAAAGTACAACGAACGGATGAATGCCAGGCTGTATGAGGCGGCGATGCGCCTGCCCGGCGAAGAGCTTGTCGCCGACAGGAAGGCGTTTTTCGCCTCGATTCTCGGGACGCTCAATCACCTGTGCGTCGGCGACACGATCTGGCTCAAGCGTTTTGCAACGCATCCCGCCAACTACTCGGCACTCGATCCGGTGCGAAATCTTCCAGCCCCGACCAGTCTCGACCAGCCTCTGCATGCCCACATGCAAGGCCTCGCCTACTACCGACGCTCGCTCGACCGGGTCATCATGAATTGGGCGCAGTCGATTGCAGACCCTGACCTCGATCACCTCCTGCAGTATGCAAACGTCAAGGGCGTGGTCGCGAACAGGCGCTTTTTTCCTCTGGTCATGCACTTCTTCAACCATCAAGCGCACCATCGCGGCCAGGCCACGACTCTACTTTCG
>CAYYFR010000359.1:0-3913 GCA_964470865.1 uncultured Burkholderiales bacterium
TCTAGATCGCGATCGGCAATGCCCGGTTGCACAGAAAGCGCAGGCCTGAAAGCACCGTCAGCGCGGAGGTCTTCGGGTTGTCCGCCAATGGCTTGCCGCGCATGGTGAGAAGCATTTCACCGAACGCGCCGCGCGCTGCCACTTCATGTACGTTCTCCGACACTGCGGGATCGGCGATCAGGCGCACGCGGGTGATGTCCAGTCCAAGTCCGGCCAGGGACAGGGTCGCCGCGACGTTGGCGTTTTTGGGATAAAGCCTGGCCGCGGCGCGCGCTGTCCCCTCGAAGATGATGAAGGCGGAGGTCAGCGTAGCGAGATCGACCAGCGCGTCGGCCGGCGTGCCGCGCCAGCCCGTCGGCGGTTTGCGGCCGGTGTACAGCACCTCGGTCAAGCCATCCAGACGCGCCGCCGCCAGCGCATCGATGCCGCCGATCGCACCGGACAAAAGGTGCAGGCGGGCGTTGCCCTGGATGGCGGCCTGTTCGAGTTGTTCGGGCAGGCCGGGATCGGACAGCGCACCCACCGACAGCACGCCGCAATCGATGCCACGCGCCAGTGCCGGCAGCACATGGGCGAGAAGGGCACCATGGCCTGCGCATTCCAGCACCAGCTGCGCATCCGCCGCTACCTGGTCGACGGCTTGCACGGTGACGCCCAGCGCATCAAGTTCAGCCTGGGTTGCCGCGATGCGCGTTGTGCGCACCACCACATGGGTGATGCGCAACTGCGGGACGGCGCGTGCGCGCGTGAGCAGGGCGCGACCGATGGCGCCAAATCCGATCAATGTGATGCGCGGTGAGTTCATGCAGCCAGCTTGCGTGTGGCCGCGCCTGCCAGCGGCGCGCGCTGCGGTGGCTGGCAAAGGCGTTCGGAAAGTTGCGCGGCGGCTGCTCGCACCTGGCCGGCCAGGGTTTGGGTGCGCGTCGTGCCGATGTGCTGCGCCGGCACGGTGATGCTGAGCGCGGCCACCACGGCATGGCGTTCGTTGAAAACCGCCGCGGCGATTGCCGAGACGCCGCTCTCGAACCCGCCTTCGCTCAAGCCGAAGCCCTGCACCCGGTCATGCTCGATCATGGCCTTGAGCGCCGCCAACGAGGCCGGCGTCTGCGGCGTATATGCCGTCAAAGGTTTGGTTCCGTACAGGGTAGCCAGCGCCGCACCGTCCAGGTCGCTCAAGAGGATGCGGCCAAGCGCTGTGGCATGCGCCGGCAGGCGTGCGCCGACCTGGATCGAATGGAACAGGGCGCTGTGACTGGCGGCTCTGGCCAAAAACACCACTTCACCACCGTCCCGCACCACCAGATGCGCCGAGCAGCCGGTGGTGTCGCGCAATGATTCCAAAAGCGGGCGCGCGTGTTCGGTCAGGTCGAGCGAGGCCAGGTACTCGAAGCCCAGTCGCAGCACCGCAATGGCCAGGCGGTAGTTGGCGCCCTCGCCGACCCGTTCCACAAAGCCCATTTTTTCCAGCGTATGCAGCAGGCGAAACACCGAGGCGCGCGGTGCCTTGAGTCGGCGCGCAAGTTCGGCACCGGAAAGTTCACGTTCGTCGCGGCTAAACAGGGTGAGCAAGCGCAAGCCGCGCGTCAGTGCCGGCACGCTGTAGCGGTCGTCGTCCGCGCTGCCGGGGCTCATGCGTGCGCCGCGCTTTCGATCAGGCGGTTGACCGTTTCAGCGGCTTCCAGCGGGCAGGCGTGACCGACCGCACCCAGATCGATCCAGGGCGTACGGGCGGCCTTGGCCGCCAGCTGACAGCCGGCAGGCGGGGTGATCGTGTCGGCGTGGCCGCTGGCGACTGTGATCGGGCAGGTGATGGCGGCCAGATCGGCTGCAAGATTGCCGCCGGACAGCATGTGCGCGGCCTGCGCGTATCCGTGCGGCTCTATTTGCGCCATCACTGTCTTGATGAACTCGACCTGCTCGGGCGCCGCGTTGCCCGACAGCATCGCCGCGCCGCGCTTGTCGGCAATGCCTTGCGGGCCCAGGGTTTCGAGGTTACGCAGGCGATCATTCAATTTCGTTGCCCGGACTTCAGGCGTAGCCGCCGCATAGCCCAGCGCAGGCGCCAGCAACAGCAGTTGCCGCACCCGCTCCGGTGCGCTGCGGGTGGCGGCCGCGGCCATCAGCGCGCCCAGCGAATGGCCGACCAGGGTCACCTGGCCGACACCGAGCGCATCAAGCCACAACCACATGCTGCGCGCATAATCGTTTGCACAAGGCAGCGCCATCGGCAGCGCGCTGCTTTCGCTGTAGCCTGGCGCGTTCCATGCAAGTACGGTGCGCAGGCGGCCGCAGTGCTGCAGTTGCCTGAGCCAGCTGGCCGAAGCCGAGCCGATGCCATGCAGCAGCACGATCGGGGTCATGCTCGCGCCAGCCGCAGGCTGGGCACGCCGATACGCGATCTGCGTGCCGGCATCTCGCACATGCAGCAGCGGAAACAGGGCGAGCTGGTCGGACAGGTGCACGGCGTTACGGCCCCTTCAGACGCGCTTTAGCTTGGCCAAAGGCGAATCCGGCGGATAGGTCGGGGTGATGGGTTTGGGTGAACCCAGCATCACGCACATCAAGGCGTCTTCGTCGCCGATGTTGTGTTCCTCGCGATATACGCCCGGCGGCACCGAGATCAGGTCGCGCTCGCCGACCACCGCCTCCCAGCGTTCGCCATCCTTTTCGCAAATCACCTTCATCGCGCCGCGCATGACAAAGAAAATCTCCTCGACGTCGTAGTGGATGTGCGAAGGCCCGATGTGTCCGGCCGGCACAACCATGGTCGAGAAAGTGAAGTGTGCGGAGGGCACGGTATTGCCGTCCTGCGCGACGCCGGTGCCACCGGTGCCGACATAGCGCATCTGCGCGCGGCGGTACTTCGGGTTGTAGTCGGCCTGGAACTTGAGCGCATTCCAGTCATAACTGCGGGTGGCGCGGCGGGCGACCCGGCTTTCCATCCATTCGGCAAAACTCTGGCCGGGCTTTTTCTGCATTGATTGCTGGATCTCGCCCTCGGGCGGAATCAGCGGGTCCATCAGGCCGCGTTCGTTGAATACCGGCTGGTTGGCTGCGCTTGGCATGGCACTCATGGTGTGGCTCCTTGAAATAACGTGTTGAAAGGGCGAACTCAGTTCATCGCGAAGCCGCCATTGACCGGCAACACCTGGCCGGTCACGAAGCCGCTGCCGATGGTCAAAAGGAACAGCATGGCCGCTGTAATGTCTGCCGGCACCTGCGCGCGGCCGATGGCGCGGCCCTCCTGGTACTGCTGGTGGCGTGCCTGCGGTACATAGGCTGTAGCTTCGACCAGAGTCAGGCCGGGCGCGATGGCGTTGACCGTGATGGCGTCACCGCCCATCTCGCGCGCCATCGAGCGCGTCATGGCGAGCACGGCACCCTTGCTCGCCACATAGGCCAGAAGACGCGGCGCGCCCCACATGGCCGTATCGGAGGCCAGATGGACAACCCGTCCGCTGCCGGAGGCCGCAAGCCACGGGCGGGCGGCGACCGTCGCCTGCCACACGCCGCGCACGTTGACCGCCATCACCTGGTCCCACACATCGGGGTCGAGGTCTGCCATGTCGCGGCCGCCGGAATTGGTGATCGCTGCATTGTTGACCAGACCGTCGATGCCACCCAGAAAAGCAGCGGCAGCGGCCACGCCGGAAGTTATCGCGGTGCGATCGGACATGTCCATCGGCACGTAATGCGCCGCTGCGCCAAGTTCGGCTGCGAGCGCCTGGCCACGTTCGTGCAGCAGGTCGCCGAACGCAACACGCGCGCCTGCGGCGATCAGTGCCCGCACAAAGGCCTCACCCAAGCCGCGCGCGCCACCGGTGACCAGCACGCGGCGGCCGGCGAGATGAATTTCAGTTTGCGGGTTGCTCATGGCAAGCTTGTGGCGACGGCGGCGCGGGAAGAAAGCAGG
>CAYYFR010000360.1:0-3909 GCA_964470865.1 uncultured Burkholderiales bacterium
ATCGCGTGCCACCCCGCCCACGTTGTCGAGCGCAACACTCAGGTCGCGCAGGCCCTGCGGCGTTTCGCCCAGTTGCGCCAGCAGCTTGCGCGAAATTTGCAGACTCTCGGCATACGCTTCGGCGGCGCCTTGCATCCGCTGCTCCGCGATGGCGAGATGGCCGACGCGATCCAACACCATTGCCAAAGTGCGCAACGCAGCCGAAATTGCGCTTGCGCCGGCGGCCGTGGCGAACCCCTTCCTGGCAACGCGCTCGATAATTTGCAGCACGCCACGCGCATCTTCGAATCGATATGCCTCCAGGTAACGGTCGAAAGCCTCCAGCCCGAGGCCAATGTCGAGACGATCCGCGTCGCCGATCAAAAGCAGTTGCGTCCAGGCTTTGACCACCCTGCGCGCTTCGACCGGCAGTTGCAATGGCACGGGCGTTGCGACCGCGTCTGTGGTAGCCGCAGACGCCTGCGCATCGCCCGGCGACACTGCGGCGCCAGGCATGGCCGGGGCGTCGAGTTCGGCTGAAAAAGCGCGTACATGCCAAAGGTCGGGGGCGAGATCGCGTACTTGCGGCCTGAAGTCAACCGGCAGCAACAGGATCAGCGGCGCCTTGAGTTGTGCTTCGAGCGTGCCACGCCGCTCATTGAGCCGCGCCAGCAGGTTGCCGCGCGCGAGATTCATCGCCGGATTGGGACTATCACGCCATACCTCGACCCACTGCGGTCCGCCGTCCGGACTGGCGCCTCGGGCGAGGATCACGGCGAGCAACGCTTCGACCAGGCCCTCGGGAACTTCCGCTGCACTGGCATGCAGTTGCAACGAGCGGCTCGCCAGGGAATCGCGCACCCGTTGGCGCAGGGCATCGACTTGCGCCAGTTGCGAAACGAAAATGAAGATCAGCGCAAACCCGCTGCTCCACTGCAGTTGCGTGCGCAGATCAGCCCAGACTGCCTCAAACTGCGGGCTTGGTTCCGCTGTCGGGGCGCGATTCATGGGCGTCGATGACTTCCCAAAGTAGGGGATGGACGTCGTACCAGTCGCTGCCGTTGCGGTAGTTGAGCACCAGGCGCGTGTCGAAATAGCGCCCCAGGGTCGACAGCCGGTCCATCATTTTAAGTTCGGCCTGGTGGGTGGTGGCAATTTCCTTGAGCCAATCCTTGTCTTCATCCGGAATCGGCAGCATCTCGCGGCGCATCGCATTCTCGACATCGGTCAGCACCTGGTCCGACACCGGCAAGCCGAGTAAGGGATTGCCGGCCTTGACCAGACAGGCTCTGATCAGCCGAAAGAAATCGCGAATGTCACCACCCGTGGCCAGCGCCAGGCGGTCAAGTTGCTGTGCCGACAGTACCGCCTCCCAGTTGGCGTAACGCTGGCTTACCATGCGCCGCAGTGCATCCAGGCCACGCGCGCTGTGCTGCCGCGACTTGCCGGCCGCCGGCGTCTCGAATACATGCGCGCTGGCCAGAAACACCATTTGGCTGCTGTAGAGCGCGCTCAGGTTTGCCGTCAGCGCGCTCAGATAGGGCGGTACCGAATAAACCACATGCAGGGGCGGAAATTTCAGGTTGTCAGGATTGCCTGAAAACAGCGCCACGGCACTGTCGAACACTTTTTTCGCGCCGTCCGCGTTGACACCGCGCAGGCGCTCGACCGAATCGGCGATCAGCACGATCTTGCGGTTGGCACCTTCGCGTTCCTGCACCAGTTCGCACACTTCAAGAACAAAATTGCGCGCATCGCGCACCAGCGCCGACAAGTTGTTGCGCGAGGCTGCCTGGATTTTTTCCTTGAAGGTCGGGTTGCCCTTGAGTTCCAGCTTAAGGCCTTGTGCACTGACTTCTTTGACCGCTAACTCGGTGTGCATGAACTCGACCGCGCGCTGCCAGTAGCTGCGCGCTGCCGGCGCGGTCTGATACAGCTGTTCAACCTCGTCGGACAACGCTCCCATAAGCGAAATCACGAAATCGCCGATTTCGATCGGCTCGGTTTCGAGCAAATAGCCGCTCATATCAAGCAAAAACACCGTGCACCCCTGGGCCTTGAGGTCGCGCCGCAGGCGCCGCAGCTCGGTGCTTTTTCCGGTGCCGCGCTGGCCGGTGAAAAGATAAGTGCCGCCGCCCTGGTCCCAGGTGATCTGCCGCGCCAGGTCGTTGATCGGGTCGCCGGAAGCCTCGACATGCACATCCGGGACATAGGCCGGATCATCGGGTTCAAGCGGACGATCCTTCAGGGAAACGAAGAAGCGGCCCAGTTCGTCCGCACGTTGGCTATCGTCGATTTTCACCATGACCAAGCTATTGCTGAATGACTCGCAGATGGTAGCAGTTGGCGTAAATTTCGTCGCCACATGTCTGCCCGCAGCCACGCGCAAATAAATGTCTCATTTCGCCGCGGCGTCCTCGGACACCGGGCCTGGAGCCTTGCGCAGCCACTCGCCCTTCTCGCTGCGATGCCACCAGCCGGCGGGTGCCTGCGCCACCCATTCGCGGGCAAACGAAGCGCGTTCATAGGGCATCCAGTCGCCGAACGCGCTGCCGCTGCCATGGCCAACCTCGAGCGCCGAGGCCGCATACAGGATGCCGCGATCGAGGTTTTCCTGCCTGATCAGCGTGTGCAACGCCGCATCGCCCGCCGCCGGGTCGCGCAGCGCCAAAAAGCCTTCGCTGGTGATGCCGATCGCGCCGCTCTCGAAGCCGCCGCGCGATTCGGGAAAACGGCCCATGATGCGGCGCACTGCCGGAGTGATGTCGCCGGCCCAGTACGGCAGGGTCTTGGCGCCCGGTTCACCCGACTGCGTGTAGACCAGGCGCACCACCTCGCGCGCCTGCATCAGCGTGCCGCCCGCTGCGGTGACGACCTGGGTTGATTGACAGGCGGCCAGCAAAGCGAGCGCCAACAGGCCCGCCACGCAGCCGCGCAGGGCATGCAGGCCTGCGGCCATCAGCGCAACTCCTCGAGCCGGATGCGTGTGACCTGGCCCAGCACCACCGGCAGTGCTTCGATCAGGGCGATGGCGGCATCGACCTTTCGCTCCAGCGCCAGATGGGTCAGCATGATGATGTCGACCTGTTCCTGCCCCTCTGCAGGCTCTTTCTGCACCATCGCATCGATCGAAATGGCATGATCGGCCAGCACGCGGGTGATATCGGCCAGCACACCGGGCTGATCCTTGACCCGCAGGCGCAGGTAGTAGCTGGTGGTGACTTCCCCGATCGGCAGGATCGGCGTACTGGCCAGCTGGTCCGGCTGAAACGCCAGGTGCGGCACACGCTGTTGCGGATCGATGGTGTGCGCGCGCGCCACATCGACCAAGTCGGCGATCACTGCAGACGCGGTGGGTTCGGAGCCGGCACCGGCGCCGTAGTAGAGCGTGGCGCCGACGGCATCTCCCTTGACCAGCACCGCATTCATCACGCCTTCGACATTGGCGATCAGGCGCTTGGTCGGGATCAGGGTCGGATGTACCCGCAGTTCGATGCCGGCCTCGGTACGGCGGGTGATGCCGAGCAGCTTGATGCGGTAGCCCAGTTCCTCGGCGTACTGGATGTCTTCGCGCGTGAGTTTGGTGATGCCCTCTACATGGGCGGCGCCGAACTGCATCGGAATGCCGAACGCGATGGCGCTCATGATGGTCAGCTTGTGCGCGGCATCCACGCCCTCGATATCGAAGGTCGGATCGGCTTCGGCGTAGCCCAGGCGCTGCGCTTCGCGCAGTACATCGGCGAACGGCAACCCCTTGTCGCGCATTTCCGAGAGGATGAAATTGGAAGTGCCGTTGATGATGCCGGCGATCCATTCGATGCGATTGGCAGTCAGCCCCTCGCGCAGCGCCTTGATGATCGGAATGCCGCCGGCCACCGCCGCCTCGAACGCGACCACCACACCTTTTTCGCGGGCGGCGGCAAAGATCTC
>CAYYFR010000361.1:0-3893 GCA_964470865.1 uncultured Burkholderiales bacterium
GGCGTTCTCGCTCTCGGTTCTGGCGCCGCAGCTCGACTTGCCGGTGCGACAACTCGGCATCCTCAATGCGATCATGTTCGGCGTGGGTGCGGTGGGTTCGCTGTGGTCCGGGCGGCTGATCGGGCGCCTCGGCGATCCCCGACTGGCAAGCGCCTGCCTGATCGCGGTGGCGCATGCCATGCTGTGCATGATGGCCGGCCTCGCGAGCCTGGCCGAGCTGATCGGTGTGCTCTGGCTCCTGACGTCGGTCGGCGGGGAGTCGCAATCTTCGCCGTAGTCACGTGCTAAAGTAGCGCAAATCACTACTTTCAGGACGCGTCATGAAGTCAGTCAGCGCGGCAGACGCCAACCGTCATTTTTCGGCACTACTACGCGAGGTTTCGCGCGGAGAGCGGATCACCGTGACCTCGCGCGGAAAGCCCGTCGCAACGATCGCGGCGGTGGATACCGCCGCGCGCCCGGAGCGCGAGGCGGCAAAGCGTGCCCTGCTGACGCGCCTGCGTTCCACGGGCTCGTCCGGAAAAAGGACTTGGTCGCGGGACGATCTCTACGATTGATTCGGGTATCCAGTGCGCATCGCGCTTGACACCAACATCCTCGCCTACGCGGAAGGCGCAGGCGATGCGCGACGCTGCAAGGCGGCGCGTGATTTGATCGCGCGACTCCCCGGCCATCTGATTGTTATTCCCTCCCAAACGCTCGGGGAACTGCACCGGGTGTTGGTCGGCAAGAATGGACGCGATCCGCGACAGGCGAGAGAGGCGGTACTGGCGTGGGCGGATGCGTTCGATGTTGCCGACTCCACCTTTGACGCCATGCGGGGTGCGCTTGATCTCGCCGCGGATCACCAGATGCCGATCTGGGACGCTCTCATCCTCTCGGTGGCCGCCGATCAGAAGTGCCGCCTGATGCTTAGCGAGGACTATCAGCACGAATTTGTCTGGAGAGGCGTAACCGTGCTCAATCCGTTCAAGTCGCCGCGGCACGGATTGCTGGTAGCGATTTTGCGGTAAGTTTAGCGGACCAAGAGGACACCGATGGACGACACGCTCACGATTTTTAATGACCCGGTGAAACTGGCTGCATTCAGCATGGAGCCACAGAAGTCCTACTTGGAAACTAAGGAATAATAAATTAATAACATGAACTTCTATGACGTGTTTGGAGCCACCGTGTAGTTCCACTCACCGTGGAATTCGTGGCGAATAAGTCGGATCGCGGCGAAGGTTTTGTCGCTGACTTTGACGCCGGTTGGGTAGACAGTTCGATCGATCCCTGCGCGCACCGTCAATCCCTTGCGCGTGGTGGTGGCTGCGATCAGGTTGACGATGACTTCGTGGCTGATCAGTGGCCTGCCTCGCGCAATGCACTGCAGCAGAACAAAGGCGTGCGCGCCATCGCTGTGACTGCGCCGGAAAGGACCGACCTCCTGCCGGGCGTACCCGCCATGTCGGAGACCTTGGCCGGCTATGTAGTGATGCAGCACTTCGGCCTGCTGACCCCGGCCGGCACGCCCGCGGATGTCGTCAAAAAGTTGGCCGATGCAACCAAGGTGGCACTGGCAACCCACGAAGTCCGGGAGAAATTCGTTTCGCTGGGGATGATTCCCGTGAGCAGCTCTCCCGCCGAATTCGCCAAGGTGATCGCCGATGACCGTACCTACTGGGGGCCGATCATCGCCGGACTCGGACCCAAGAAGAACTGAGCGGCGGCTCGTGGCGAGCGGCGCATACGCAAAGCGAGCCACTACGGCCCATCGCTCTTCCGTGCAAGCAAGCGAGATCACCGATCGCATTCGCAAATCGCTTGGGAAGATGAGCGGCGGTGCACGCAGCGTGGCCGAGTTTGTGCTGGCCCGTCCGGAAGACGTGGCCATGCTGCCGGCAGCACAGGTAGCGGATCGGCTCGGTATCAGCGAATCCACGGTGACCCGTTTTGCCGTGCTGCTGGGTTACAAGGGATATCCGGCCTTGCGCCGGGACCCTCAGAGCGATGTCCGCCGGCATCTGGCGCCCCCGCAGCGGCTGGAATTGATCTCCAGGAGCGCGAATGACAAGCAGCGCTCCTCCTCCATGGTCTTCCAGCAGGACATCGAAAGCATACTGCGGACCGAGCGCGGGTTGACGACGGCAGACATGGACAATGCGGTCGCGCTGATCTCCAAGGCGCAGACGATTCATGTCATCGGTCTACGTTCGTCCTTCGGCCTGGCGCATTGTTTCTGGTTCCAGCTCAACCAGATGCTGGGCAATGCCGTGCTCTTCGACACCGCGCGTGGCGACAGCCTGGAGCAGCTGCGCTGCATCGGAGCGCTGGACCTGGTCATCTGCATCAGCTTTCCGAGGCACCAGACCCAGGCGGTCGAGGCGGTCCGCTATGCCCATTCGCGCCACGCGAAGATCATTGCGGTGACCGACGGTCCGATGTCGCTCGTCGCGGCCGACGCGGACATCTTGTTCACCGTCAATACCCCGATCGTGAATGTCCTGACATCCCTGAGCAGCTGCATGTCGTTGTTGAACGCAATTTCTTCGGAAGTTCTTCTGATGAACTGCCAGCGGGCGGCAAAGAATCTTGCCGACCTCGAACACGCGATGGGACAGGCCAAAGTTCATTTTCAGGGCTCTTCGCGTATTTCAGTGGGATCCGATCCTGGCAGGACGGAGGTCGAGCTTGCCGCAGAAGAACAGGATACGGGTTCGATAATCAGCGAATGATCGGAATCCGCGCGCAGTGGCCTTGAGGGTCTGAAGGATCGAGTTGAATCCCTCGGCAGCAGCATTCGTAATTCGGTTCTTGGTGTAGTTGATCAGGCCGTCTTTGTGTCTACGCAGCATCTTGACGACGGCCTTGATCGGCTCGATGTAATTGCGCATGGCCCGCGTGCTCCAGGAGTCGAAGAAGCGCTGCGCGGCCTTGGGATAGCGATAGTCCGAGAACGCCGCAAAGCTCTCCTTCAGTGCCCTCGCACGGCTTGCATTGAGGTTGGCGTGGTACAGATGCCTGAATGCGACGGCCTCGGCGCTGCGCTTGTCAGGCAAGCCTTTGAGCCAGGCGTACTGCAACCAATGCGGCGATAGCAGGAAGCCCACAGGTTGTGGCAAGCTACGCTTTTCCCGCGAATTGTGGAAGTAGTATCAATTGACACTAAGGCGAAAAACGATGGAAAACATTACGCTGCGCGCACACTATGACGGGTCGACAATTCAGCTCGACGAGCCTTATGAGCTTGCGCCCGACACCAAATTGCTCATCACCGTGATTCCGCCGGGAGATACCGCGGGCTGGACGGAATTCTCGCGCCAGGGACTCGTTTCGGCCTATGGCGACGCCGAACCGGAATACGCGCTCAACACGGTCAGGGAACCGAACCCGGATTATGAAAGAGGGTGAAGTCGTTCTCACGCCAGTGCCGCAATCCGACGGGCAAATCAAGAATCGGCCTGCCTTGTTCTTGCGAACCCTGCCACCTTACGACGACGCGCTCGTCTGTGGCATCAGTACGCAATTGCAGCAGAAGGTGGCCGGCTTTGACGAGATCGTTCACCATCAGGACGGGGATTTTTCGACCAGTGGACTGATCGTTGACTCGGTCGTTCGGCTCGGTTTCCTGGCGGTTATTCCCAGGAAGCGGATTATCGGCAGCATTGGTGCGATCTCCCCAAGCCGTCATCTACGATTGTTGAAAAATCTGAGCGAACACTTGCTCAAGCGTTAAGCTGTCTCGACGTTTACCTTCAATCGCGATCTCCACCAGGCGCGGCGCACGCGCGGCGCATGCCGCGCCGATCGCACCGGCGATCTGGTCCGGCGCGCTCAAAGGATAGGAATTTCAACACCATTGTTGGAGTAATCCGGCCATATCCGTCTGGGTCAATCGTTGATTTGGCGCC
>CAYYFR010000362.1:0-3886 GCA_964470865.1 uncultured Burkholderiales bacterium
GGGCGCGCTCGCCCCGGCGCCATCATTCTAAAACGCCAGCCAGGTGGCAAGATGGCTCTGCACTGTGCGATAGAGTAGCGTGCGCCCGGGCTGGCGACGGCGGTAGACGGCACCGCGCGGTGAGGCACAGGCGGTGGCAGGCATGACAGTCCGGATCGGGTGATCGGGACACGGAACTGTATGCCCATGCAGCTAACAGCGCAATCGCGACTAGCCCCTCGTAGATGCGCGCCAGCAGCAGCGCCCAGACGTCGCGGGCTGCCTGCCTGACGATGCGCCGGCTCGTCGGTCGCCTCGGCCGGTGGCGCGACGGCTGGCTGCGAGAGTGGAATCGGCAGGGGTGCAGGCGTGCGCTTACAACAGCGGCTCCGGGTGCAACGTTCGCGCGATGGAAAACTTTTTTGAAGCCCCTTGAAGTTCGCGACTTCGATCTGTCCGCAGCCCGGCGATACGGGCTAATCCGCATAATTCTGCAACGCAAACGTATGTCGATCGGCTCGCTGGACATGCAAATCGCGGCCCATGCCCAGGCCAGGGTGAATTTCCCCTTCCAGTAAATCATCGTCCGATCGAGCGATTGATAACTAAAGGTGAACAAGTCGGGAACTCGACCCGCGTTCCTGCTCAATAACCGAGGGAGAACAAATTCACCGTGTGCACAAGCTTATTGCGCGCCGCTGGTGGCCGATTCACCGGTGGAAGGGTGGATATTGCGCACCAACCTCACGTTGCCCTTGCGTTTGCGGCCCTCCACGTAAGGGCGGAGGATGCGCAACACCTCGTGGTCGAAGGCGCCCGGGCTGCCATCAGCTTCCACCAGCCGCCACTCTTGCACCGTGAAGACCGCTTCGCGGCCGCTTGCAGGATCGCGCTCCACCAGATCGACTGGCCCGTCGAAAGGCCACGCCGGCAACGCCAGCGGAGCAAACGCCGAGCGCACGCGTTGCCAGTGGGCTGCCTCATCTTCCCTGCCGTGGCAGGCGCCGAGACAGCGGCGCACCTGGAAGGCGAAGCACGGTACCCCGGCCGGCTCGGCGCGCCGTCGGCGTTGCAGGCCCAGGGCTTGCATGCACAGGTGGTTCTCGTGGGCGATCGTAGCCAGCGTCGCGCGGGCGCTTGCGCGGCTGGCGAAGGGGCCGTAAAGGTCCTGTTGTGCGCCCGCGGCCAAATCGGCGAGCACCGGGAATTCGAGCTTGCGGGTGGCGTCGTCAAGCCGCAGCGCCACCGCTTCGGTGCGCTTGCGCAGCTTGATGTTGTGCGCCGGCAGGCGTTCGCGCACCAGCCGTGCTTCCAGCAGCAACGCCGAGAGTTCGCCCGCGGTCTCGATCCACTCGATGCGCCGCAGTTCCTCGGAAAGCCGCACCCCGCGGTCACTACCCCAGTCGCCGGAAAAATGCCCACCCACCCGCTCGCGCAGCGACTTGGCCTTGCCGATGTAGAGCGGGTGTTCGTTGAGGCCGTAGAACAGGTAGACCCCGGGCGACTCGGGAATCCGGGTGAGGGTATCGACCGGCAGGTGCTTGGGCAACGAGGGGCGGCGCAACACCCGCTTTACCGCTGCGGCCATGGTGTCGGCATCGAAGCTCTTGGCGAGATGAAGGGCTAGCGCATGAGCCAGGCGCGCATCGCCCAGCGCCCGATGGCGGTCGGCTCCGGCAAGTCCGTAACGAGCGGAAAGCGCATCGAGCCCGGCGGATTCGAGATCAGGTTCAAGTTCCCGCGCCAGTCGCGCGGTACACAGGGTGGGCGCGAAAAACCCCATTTCCGCGCGCGCAAACGCCTGCTTGAGGAAGCCGTAGTCGAAGCGCGCGTTGTGTGCCACCAGCAATGCGCCATCGAGCAGGGCGGCTAGTTGCGGCGCGATTTCGCCGAAGGCCGGCGCATCGCGCACCATCTCGTTGGTGATGCCGGTCATGCGTGCGATTTCCGGCGGGATCGGTTTGGCCGGCCGTACCAGGGTGGACCATTCGCGTGCCGGCTTGCCCGCCTCCAGGATGACTGTGCCGATCTCGGTGATGCCGTCATCGCGCGGCGACAGGCCGGTGGTTTCGAGGTCGAGAAAGACGGTCAGGGGGGCGAACATTCGGTGGCTCTGCCGGGTTGGAGGAAAGTCAGATGATCAGGCGCGGGTGGCTCGCCACTTGCGCCAATCCGGATTTATAGAAAACATTAAAATGCGATAAAATGCATATTAATAGTTATTACATGTGGTTAAACGCATGAAAAAATCTATCGATCCTCAATTCCTGCCATTCGACGTCAGCGAATGCGCAAGCGAGATCGGCAAGTACCTGCGTGCCATGCGGATCGTACGACGATTCACCATGGCCGATGTTGCCGCCAAGTCGGGCGTATCTCTCCGCACGCTTTCCGACATCGAAAACGGCAAGCCCGGAGTACAGATGGTCCATGTTCTGAACGCATTGTGGGTGGTCGATGGCCTTAGAACCGTCCGCGATTCGCTGCGCATCGAACAGGATGCGTTTTTCCTCGACGATGCCAGGGCGACGCTTCCCCGACGAGTGAGGACGCGATGAAAACCCTGGTATGGGCCTGGATCGAGTCCGAACGGGATTGGGTACCTGCCGGCGAGGTTTCGGTCGATGAGGGCGGGAAAAGGGGGACGTTTTCATACCGCAAGGACTATCTGGATCGCCGGCAGGCCTTTGCGCTGGATCCGATCGCCTTGCCCTTGACGCTTCGGAAGCAGAACTCGCTCAAGTTCAACGGCCTGCCCGGTGTCATCCGTGACGCCTGTCCGGATTTCTGGGGCACGCTTACGCTCGAGCGACATGCGGGGCGCACGCTCGATGTGCTCGAAGCCGGCATTCTTTCGCCCCCGGACACGGTGGGCGCCTTGATCCTCGGAGAACCCGACGACATTGATCGCAAGCGCGCCTGGAGGCCGCCGCATCTCGCGACTATCACAGCCATGGAGGCCGGCGACCTGAATGCCGTATCGACGTTTCTCATGCCGACCACCGGGCTAGGCGGAACCAAGCCGAAGATGACCGTTGTCGACGATGGGCGAATCTGGCTTTTCAAGCGTGGTGAGCGCGGCGACCCGGACGACGCCGTCGTAGTCGAGCATCTGATGCTCCAATTGGCGTCCCGATGCGGTATCGAAACCCCGGCGTCCAGGGTGGTCGAACTGGCCGACGGCAGCGGTTGCATCATGGTCGAGCGCTTCGATTTCCTTGCCGACGGACCGTCCGCCAGACGGCGCGCGTTCGCCAGTGCCGCCAGCGTGATGAATTTCGACCAGCATGACCGCAACCTTTCGCAACCGAGCTACCGTCGTTTCATGCAGGAAATCCGCCGCTGGTGCGCCGCGAAAGACGCACCGGAATCAGCGTCGAAACACCAAAAGGAGCTTTGGCGGCGCGTAGTCTTCAACGGCTTGGTGGCCAATATCGACGATCACTCGCGCAATCACGGGCTGTTGCGCCGGGACAGCGGATGGACGCTGGCGCCCGCCTTCGATCTGAACGCCGGCTATGGTGCCGGTCGGCGCAATGTGGCGCTGACGATGAACCTGGTTGAAGAGAGATCGGGTGCGTCGATTGTCACGATGGAGCGCCTGATCGACCTGGCGAAGGCGGTTTCGATTGACGCCGATGAGGCCAGGGCCTACGTCAGGGAAAGTGCCGCGACGATTCTCGATCTGTGGTCCGGCCTGGCCGCAGCCGCCGGCCTCGCGCCACAACGCCGGTCGTTCTACGAAAGCGCGTTCCTGTTCGCGCGCGAAATTCAATCCCGCCGCGAGTAGGCGCGCTCGTCGCCGGGCTCGGCGCTCAGGCGGTTCGTGCCGCCGTAGCGTGGCGGCGCGCGTGATTCAATCCACCTTCAGACCTGATCATCAAGTCCGGCCCGGGTCCTCGTAATC
>CAYYFR010000363.1:0-3867 GCA_964470865.1 uncultured Burkholderiales bacterium
AGTCGCCGCCGATGTCGGCATATACGTGGGCGAAACGCGGCACCACGTAGGCCAGCAGGAAAAGAATGACCAGGCTGCCGACGGCCAGCAGCAGCACCGGATAGATCGAGGCGTTGACGAGGCGGCCGCGCACCAGTTCCTGCTGGGTGCGATAGGCGACAAAACGCGCCAGCGCCTCGGACAGGTCGCCGGTGCGCTCGCTGGCACGTACGGTGGCGACGAACAGCGGCGGGAACGCGGCCGGGTCGGCCTCCAGCGCGGCGGACAACGGGCCGTGCGGCCATGTCGGCAATGACCGACTCGAACCTTTGCAGCATCCACACATGGTAGGGCGACACCATGCGCCGGCTGCGCACGCCGCCGATTTCAAATTCGTGCGTCAGTGGACCGTGCCTGGTTTGCAAGTCACTGAAGGCTGCGGCCGACCCGAAGCTCTTGGTCGGCAGGGGTGCGCCGCTGGCGGGCCTTACAGTCCTCAGATAGTCGGCCAGCACGGTCATGCTGCTGCGGAGCACCGGCCACATCTCGGAAAAGAAAGCCGCGAGGATTGGCGTGAGCGTTTGTGGAACATGGTCATCGGGTGACCAGCGGCCATCGTCGCTTGCCGCCGGGGCGCCGATCAGGCGCCCGTCTGCGACGCGATAGAAGCTTTGATTGACCGACCGCATGCCGGCCTCGAGGCTAACGCAGACCCTTTCGGCCCAAGCCGCCACCAGTGGATACCCGGTGCGCAGGCGCATGCCGGGCACAGGGTCGCGGTAAAGATGCGCATGAATGGGACCGAACAGCGCGAAATCGGCAAGACTTGGCGCACCGCCAAGCACATAGTCGTGCCGGTCCAGATGAGTCTCAAGCGCGCCGACGATACGCCAGGTGCTGTCGGCCCAGGCCTGTGCCGCAAGTGCGTTGACGCCCAGCTTGACCAGCCCTGCATACGCACCCGCACTGGCTTGCGCAGGCGCGTCGATCCGCATGGTCTCCTTGAACAATCGCAATCCGGCGGCGCGCTGGAAGTCGCGTCTCCAGTCGCCCTTCGGGCTCCTTGCGCCACGCCTTCCAGCGCAATGGTGTCGTTCGCGGAAATCGGTTCGTTTTTCATCAGTTTTGCCATGCTTGGGTGCCTACCTTTGGACTCTAAATGCTTGAGGGTAGGTGTCGCACGTCATATTGGCACGCAGGGCCGTCAGCCCCTTGACGATGTGGCGTTGCGCGAGCAGCAGGACGAAGATGGCCGGCAAGACCGACAGGATCGCCCCGGCCGCCATGACGCCATGCTTGATCTCGTACTCCTGCGCGAAGAAGCATGACCAAGTGGGAGCATCTTCGCTGTTGGAGCTTCTTGTGGCCTTGAGCTTGTGCTGCTGCCCCGCGTAAGACTGTCTGACAAACGCTCCGAGTGCCGCCTCGCTTCCAGGCAAGACAACGAAGTGTCACGGTAATTTTCGTAGACGATTGCGCCGGTGGCACTCGACCATGATGACTTCGGCATAGCGGGCTCCTCCTTGCATTGCATCAGACGTGCGCACGCACGCTGCGGCTGCCTCTGACGGTTGACGCACAGCTCAGCGGCGCGCTTTGGTTCGTGCGGTGGTACGACGAGTTATCCGGGTCGATTTCTCAGCCAAGGCCAAGAGGCCGGATAGGGCGTCGTTGACAGATTGCGATGTGGGGAAAGCTTTGGCAACAGTTGGCTCAAGAAGAGCAATGGTCGTGCCCTTTACGACTTCCGCATAGAATTTTCCGCGCTCAAGCTTCTCGAAGTCCGATCGCTTGTACTCCGGTCGCATTTCGTCTTTAGCTTTCTTCATACAGTTTCCTTTCGCCGCGCGTTACGCGGCGCGTATTGATGATTCGGATCGCGCCGGGTCTGTACGCGTGACAAACCGCGAGTAGTCGACCAAGGCGCGAAAATCCAAACGTGATGTACCGGTCCTCGCCGATTGAGTGTTCCGGGTCCGGACCCGACACCGCTGTCGGGTCCAGAAACACAGTAGCCCCCTCGTCAAACGATACGCCGTGCCTCCGAAGATTGGCTTCCGCTTTCTTCGGGTCCCAGTCAAAGTTCATGAACAGGGACAGTCGCTGTCAACACGCAAAACTAGAAGTCCCAGACCCATCAAATTTGAATTCTTCGACATTCGAGTCGCCCAAAATCCGCCTAGGGTCGCATAAGTTACTGATTCACATTGCTGTATATAGAAAAGTATAGATGGACAACCTAATTTTCGGCGAAAAGCGACCTGCAAGAAAGTACACGCTCCTTAACAAGATGGCAATCGAAGTTGCCGGCGTCTCACTGGTTCAGCAGCAGCTTCGCCAGCCCTTCGGGCGCACTCATCATCGCGTTATGTCCGGTTTTCATTTCCACATACTTCCAGGCCGAGTCGGCCTTGAGGCGTGGCTTCAGACCGTTGAAGTCGCCATAGTAGGGCTCGGTGCAGTCGATGTAGGTGCGCGGCAAGGCCACGGCGCCGCGGCCGACGGCGAGGTTGGGCAGGCGCAGATGCGAGAGGTAGCAGCCATAGGGGTGCGGGCGCAGGCGGCGGTTGCCCCAGGCGATGTCGGTCGGGTCGGTCAGGCCGAAGGTGGCGGCGTCCGGTGGCGGAATGAAGAGGCCGCCGGCCATGCGTGCCGAGGTGTGGCGCGCTTCCGCGGCGGCCGGGGTGTTGAAATCGCTCCAGCGGTTGCCGTCCTGCGGCACCAGGGCGTCCAGATACACCAGGCGGGCGATGGCGCCGGTGCCGTCCTGCCTGTCCGCGGCGCCGGTGATGATAAGGCCGCCGTAGGAGTGGCCCACCAGCACCGCGCCTTGCAATTCCTCGCTTTCGATGAAACTGGTCACGTCGTCGACATGGGTGTCGAGAGTGATCTGTCTGGTGAGGAGGTGGGCATGCTCGCCCATGCCGGCCAGGGTCGGGGTGTGGACCTCGTGGCCCTGCGCGCGCAGCAGGCATGCGACGCGCGACCAGCACCAGCCGCCGTGGAAGGCGCCGTGGATCAGGACAAAGGTGGTCATGCGGTGGTCCCTTCGAGGAAGCGTTGTGTGATGGTGGTTGCCTGTCGGGCACTATTGTCGGCCAGGCAGTCGATGCGTTCAAGGTCGCTGAAACTGCGTTGCCAGGTGATTTGCCGCTTGGCCAATTGGCGTGTCGCGAAGATGCCGCGGTCGCGCAGTTCGGCTTTGGGCAGGCGGCCGTCCTGCGTGTCCCAGACCTGGCGATAGCCGACGCAGCGCATCGACGGCATGGCGGCGCTGAGGCCGGGGTGATGTTCGCGCAGGGTGCGCACTTCGTCGACCAGGCCGGCGGCGAGCATTGCCTCGAAGCGCTTGGCGATGCGTTCATGCAGTTGCGCGCGGTCGGAAGGCTCGAGCGCGATGCTGCACAATTCGAATGGGAGGGGAGCGGCGCCGCCTTTGGTGCGCTTGAACAGTTGCGACAGCGGCGTGCCGGTGATGCGGAATACCTCCAGCGCGCGGCCGATTCGCTGGGCATCGGTGGGCGCCAGGCGGGCGGCGGTCGGGGCGTCCACCTGTGCAAGGTCGGCATGCAGGGCCGGCCAGCCGCGGGCGGCGGCGTCGGCTTCATTGTCGACGCGCAGGGCGGGGCCGGCCTGCGGCGGGTCGTCCAGCCCGTCGCGCAGCGCCTTGAAATACAGCATGGTGCTGCCGGTGAAAGTCGGCAGGCGGCCGCGCGCAAGGATGTCGGCCGCGGCGTTGAGCGCGTCGGCGCGAAAGCGCGCCGCGGAATAGCGTTCGGTGGGCTCGATCAGGTCGATCAAATGGTGCGGCACGCCGGCGCGCTCGTCCATCGAAGGCTTGGCGGTGCCGATGTCCGAGGACAGGAATTCCAACGCCATTGTTGGAGT
>CAYYFR010000364.1:0-3857 GCA_964470865.1 uncultured Burkholderiales bacterium
GGCCGCGCCGCGCGACGCGATTGCGCTGATGAACGAGGAGGCGTTTCCGATGGTGAGCCCGGCTTTGTTGAAGGACAAAGCGCGCCCGCTCAAGACGCCCGCTGACCTCGCAGGCCAGGTGTTGTTGCGCTACGAGGACACCCGCCTGCCTTCGCTTGACTGGGCCAACTGGCTCACGCTGTGGAATGTGCCGACCGTGAAACCGGCCGGCTCGCTGACGTTTTCACATTACGACCAGGCGATCAGCGCCGCCGTCGAAGGCGAAGGGGTCGCCATCGGGCGCGCGCCGCATGTCAATCGCCTGGTCAAGCAAGGCAAGCTGGTGCCGCTATTCGCCAGCCGCTCGGGCAGTCGCATCGCGGTGCCACGTCAGCACTTCCTGATTGTCGCGCGCGGCAGCCGGCACCGCGCCGAGGTCAAGGCCTTCGCCGCGTGGGTGTTCGATGAGGTCAACAGCGAATGAGATAGGGCTGTCGCGCGAACGCGCCGCTCTTCGGCGGGTGAAAAGCAGGCCTTGAGTCAGGATGATTCGCGGCTACAAGAACGAGCTGGATGCGCTCAGAAATGGAAAGCGCTCTGAAATTGGGCGCAGGCCTACTCATCGAACAAGCATGCATCGATCGATGACGTCGCGCAGGTCGAAGGCACATTGTCACGCCCCTTCGATCCACGCGCGCACTCGTTCACGCAATCCCGGCAAGTCCGCCGGCCCGAGCAAGCGAAAGCGCCCTTGTTCTGCCCGCTTCCTGAGGATTGGCGTAGGCGTTTGCGCCGACAACAACCAGGTTTCACCGAACAGTCCGCGCGCCCGGTCGCCCAGGCTTTCGAGCTTGTAGGCCACGTCGCTGTCGTTGCGGCCCTCTTCGAATTTCAGGGTCTTGCATTCCAGAAACAAGAGCTGGTTGAGATGGCAGGCCACCACGTCAAACTCGTTCGTGACGCCATCACCGCCCTCCATCTGCACCTTGACACCCTTGCGCACATCGAACGGGCGTTCGTCGCGGACCAGGTGGAAGGCATACTCCTCAAGCCAACCGCCGCGCACGAATTGCGTGCGTTCGGCGTCAATAAACGCAATATCGTTGCTGCCCGTGCTCCAGGAAATACATTTTGCGTCAATCAGCGCGTGCAGCGCCGCCGCCCAATCGCCGCGGGGTGGGTGCGGAGTGTTGAACCGCTGCATCGGGTCGACCAAATTGCCGTCCCGATCAAGGGCCCTGTCCGCCAAAGCGTTCATGGTGCGGAATAACGCTTCGAGCTTGACTGCGTTTCGGCCCAAGTGCTTCGCCGCGGCCTTCCTTCCCTGCATACGGGTGACATAGGGTGCCGCGTCGGAATCCGCTTCCGCGTAGCGCAATCCCTGGGCCGATAGATAACCGGGCACGTCGAGCACGTCGAACATGGGCGTCGGCACGGCGGCGTCCTCCCTTCCCTGCGGCAGAACATCGATCTGCCGGTGCGGGGTATCGGTGTAGATGATGCGGGCAGCGATGCCGCGAAAAACCTCGATGAAGCCCAACGACATCGGCTTGGTGCCGCCGGTCGCATTCAGGATCAATTCCGCAGCGGCGTGCTTTTCCATCAGTTCGTCAATCACCGAGGCGGCGAAAGCGTAGATAGCGCGCATGTTGACCTCCGGCGCGGCATTGCGGATTTCGACGGCCATTCCAGCCTTTTTCAGCAGGCGCGCCAGGCGAGAATCCACGCCGCGTGCGCTCATCGCGAGAGAGGACACAAGCCAGACCGCGTCGGGCTTTTCCATCAGCGCGGGAATCAGGTTCGCGAGAATCTGGTCGGAAACAATGGCAACGTGGATTTTCAATTGCGCTCCTCAAGGTGATAGCACTTTAGCCGGGCGTTGAATTCGCACAATTGCCCGGGCGTCAGTTCCCGGCCGCGCAGTGCTTCTGGCAGGTCGATCACAAGATGCAGATAACGGGCGCCGCGGGCGCACACCGCAGCGGCCAGATGCACAGGCAGCGTCCCGATGACGGTGTCGCCGGCAGCGATGTCGCCCGCGACAATATGGGAAACCCAGCGCAGCGCCTGGATGTTCTCCCGGCGCGCCCACTCGATCGCGCCAGGGTGGCGCGATACGAACCAGGTCGTTGCGTCGGCAGTAGAAATTCCTTGTTCCATCCTTTAATGATGCGCGAAGGCTGCGTCGCAGTCCTGCAGGGCAAGCTTGCCGGCGTCAGCCGATAGGCGCCGGCAGCCCGCTCCACAGTATGCCGGACGGCAATCCGGCGCAGCCGATCCTGGCTTGCAGGCCACGGGCGGGGAGCGTGTAACAGCGCACGTCATCCGCGCGTTTGTCGATCAGGCCTTCCAGGGCAGCAAGGCAACGGTCCCGCTCGGATTCGCTACCGACAAGCAGAAAAATGCTGTACTCAAGCGGCATCGCGAACTTGCGAATCTCGCGATGCACGCGCCCGAGGCGGCGCGGGTCCGCAATGTCATAGCCGATGATGAAAGAAGCCATGTGACGGAAATCGCCGCGCACGAGCCTAGGAAAGTTGCTCGCTTGCAACGGGCAATTTCGCGTCGATCGCACAAACGGCCGTCACAACGTCGGCGACTCTCTCCGTCAAGCCCTTGCGAATGCGTTCGGCGGCCCGCTCCCATGCCTCATAAAAGCGCGCCCTGCCCGCCTTGCCCATCATGCAGCCCTCGGCAGTTTGCGAAAAATCCTCCGCACGCAGCGTCTCTTCGTTGAACATTCGGATCGCATGACGATCGACCTCGACACGCAGCGATTCGACGATGTCGCACGCCAGCGATTCGCGGGCAAAATCGAGGGCATGATAAAAGCCGATGAACGGATCGAGTCCGGCGCCATACAACGCAATGACGGCCTCCGCGTGCAATAGCGTGTAGCCAAGCGAGAGGACGGCGTTTACGGGATCTCTCGGTGGGCGGCGATTGCGGCGCTTGAACCCAAGGCGATCGGGAACCAGTTCCGCGATACCGTCGAAATAGGCGGCCGCACCGGCACCCTCGGCGCCGCGCAATGCCGCGATTGTCGTATGACGATCCAGCGACGCGAGCGCGCCGTCGATTTTTCGCAATACCAGCGTCAGCGCATAGCGCGACTGGGCCAACGCATCCCGCTTCTCGGAAAGAAAGCTCGCCTGACTCGCCAATTTCTGCCGTACTACCTCCCGCGCAAACCTCAGGCACGCGTCCGGATCGCGTGCCAACCCATACTGTCCCAAGCGCCGGGACGCGTCGTTGTGCGGCCGCCCCAGCAGCATCGAGGGCACGCCCTTGCGGCCAGACAGAATCACAACCCCGATGCCTCGCTCGCCAAACTTGCCCAGCAGCGAAGACGACAAGGTCACGTCGCCCCGCAAAAAAACTCGCGAGAGTGGCGCCAGCGGAACAGTCCCGACACGTTGCCCTTCTTCATAAAACGCCAGCGCCTCCCCATCTGCCTTGAGGACAACCCCGCGTCGATCCACGTAAAGACTGGTCATTCGAAACCCTGGTCAGACAATCATAAATGCCGCAGTCGGCGGCACAACGGCAATACCCATAGCCATGACATTCTGGCGCGGGTCAAGCTGAAAAATGTGAGCCCGATCCGCCGACAGGAGAAGCAGGGATTCCAGCGTTTCCCGAACCTCACGCAATTCGGCCGGCGTCAACCAGCACTCGAAAAACGATTTTTGCCCGCCAACCTTGTATCCAAGCAGATACCGATGCGCCCGATACAAGCGGCGCGGGCAACCGATGTCGTAGCACACCAGGTAAAGAGTTCTCTTTGCGGAAGTCATGTGGCAAGAATATTGGCACCTGCCGGCGATGTCCGCTTTCGCAAGCTTGCTGATATCCCTTTGAATTCAGGGCTGCATTCG
>CAYYFR010000365.1:0-3839 GCA_964470865.1 uncultured Burkholderiales bacterium
GCTCTACATGGGTTACGTGGGCTTCTCGGTGGCCTTCGCATTCGCCATCGCCGCCCTGATCGGCGGCAATCTGGACGCGGCCTGGGCGCGCTGGTCGCGCCCCTGGACTACCGTGGCCTGGCTGTTCCTGACCCTCGGCATCTGCCTGGGCAGCTACTGGGCATATTACGAACTGGGCTGGGGTGGCTGGTGGTTCTGGGATCCGGTGGAGAATGCCTCGTTCATGCCCTGGCTGGTGGGCACGGCGCTGATTCATTCGCTGGCCGTGACCGAGCGCCGCGGCGCCTTCAAGGCCTGGACGGTGCTGCTGGCGATCCTGGCCTTCTCGCTATCGCTTTTGGGCACGTTCCTGGTGCGCTCCGGCGTGCTGACCTCGGTGCATGCGTTCGCCACCGACCCTTCGCGCGGCGTTTTCATCCTGGGCTTCCTGGTGGTGGTGATCGGCGGGTCCTTGCTGTTGTTCGCCTGGCGCGCCTCTTCGGTGGGCATCGGCTCGCGCTTTGAACTGGTGTCGCGTGAGTCTTTGCTGCTGAGCAACAACGTGTTGCTGCTGGCAGCCACCGGCACGGTGTTGCTGGGAACGCTGTATCCACTGATTCTCGATGCCCTCGGCTTGGGCAAGATCTCGGTGGGCCCGCAATACTTCGAGGCGGTATTCGTGCCGGTGCTGGCGCCGGCGATTTTCCTCATGGGTGTGGCACCGATTGCGCGCTGGAAACAGGCGCAGGTGCCCGATCTGGCGCGCCGCCTGCGCTGGGCGCTGGTGGTGGCGGTGGTATGCGCACTGCTGGCGCCGGCGGCAGCGGGGCAGTGGAAGCCCATGACCAGTTTCGGCCTGTTGCTCGCGTTCTGGATCATCGCCACTGCCTGGGTCAATCTGCGCGAGCGTGCCGGCGACGCCTGGCCACGACCACGCGCGACCTGGCAACGCCTGGCGCTCTTGCCAGGCGGTTACTTCGGCATGTTGCTGGCACACCTGGGCGTGGCGGTCTTCATCATTGGCGTCACCATGGTCAAGTCCTACGAGAGCGATGCCGATGTGCGCATGGTGCCGGGCGAAACCGTGATCGTGGGCGACACCAGCTTCCGCTTTCGTGGCGTGCGTGAGGTGCAAGGGCCGAATTACATGGCCGTGCGTGGCGAGCTCGAAGTGCTCGAAGACGGGCAGGTGGTCAAGACACTGCTGCCGGAAAAGCGCATCTACAGGGTGCAGAAGAGCCCGATGACCGAGGCGGCGATCGATTCTGGCCTGCGGCGGGATCTTTATGTGGCCCTGGGCGAGGCCGACGGCGCCACCGCATGGATCATTCGCGTTCACGTGAAGCCGTTTGTCATCTGGATCTGGCTGGGTTGCGTGCTGATGGCCATCGGCGGTCTGGTGGCGGTATGCGATCGCCGCTATCGCACGGCCACCGAGCGTGCGCGCGCAGCGCAACTCGGTGTGGGCATTGCAGGCGCGCGTGGCGCATGAAGCGCACCCTGATCCCGGCGCTCATCTTCGCGGTGATCGTGGTGTTTTTGGGCGTGGGGCTGACGCTCAATCCGCGCGAGGTGCCGTCGCCCCTGATCGGCAAGCCGGCGCCCGCATTCCAGCTGGCCACGCTGGACGCGCCGGAGAAAAGCCTGGGCTTGCGCGACATGGCCGGCCAGGCCTGGGTGCTCAACGTGTTTGCTTCCTGGTGCGCCCCCTGTCGCGAGGAACATCCCTTGCTGGTTGACCTGGCGAAAAAGTCAACCACCCCGATCTTCGGCCTCAACTACAAGGACAAGCAGGTCGACGCCGAGCGCTGGCTCAAGCAGTTCGGCAATCCTTATCGCGCAGTGCTGGTGGATCGCGATGGCCGCGCCGGCATCGACTACGGCGTCTATGGAGTGCCCGAAACCTTCGTGATCGACAAGGCCGGTACCGTGCGCTACAAGAAAATCGGACCGCTCACGCCCGAGGTAATCGAAAAGAAAATACTGCCGCTGCTCAAGGAACTGAATGGTTAAGTGGTGGATTGTCCTGATGCTGGGCCTGGTTTGCGGCTTGAGCGCATTCGCCAAGGAGGCGCCGGCGGCAGCCGCTGATCCGGGGTTCGAAAAACGCGTCACGCGCTTGTCGGAAGAATTGCGCTGCCTGGTGTGCCAGAACCAGACCATCGCCGACTCGAATGCCGAGCTGGCGGTGGACCTGCGCAACCAGGTGCGCGAACAAATGCGTCAGGGGCGTTCGGACGATGCGATCCGCAATTACATGGTCGAGCGTTACGGCGATTTCATCCTGTATCGGCCACCGGTCAAGGCGAGCACCGCGGTCCTGTGGTTCGGCCCCCTGGTACTGGTGGTCGGTGGTATCGGCGGGCTTATGCTGTATGTGCGGCAGCGACGCAGGCTGGCCGTTGATGACGATACCGAGAACACCGGTTTCGACGATTACGATTTGCCTGCAGCGACGTCCTTGCCGGCCAAGCAAAAAACAAAGCAGAACCCGTGATTCTTTTCGCCGCCATTGCCGCCGCCATGTGCGCGGCCGCCTGCTTGATCGTGCTGCGCCCGCTCTTGTGGCTGCCACGCAAAACTGAAGGTCTGGCCGATCCGCTGCTGTTTCAGGCCGAACATGCGAGCCTGCAGCGCCAGTTGCAGGCTGGTGCGATCACGGCTGACGCGTTTGCCGAAGCGCGTGACACGCTGGCACGCCGCCTGCTCGAGGCAGTGGTGGCCACACCGGCAGCGGCGCTGAGCCCGCGCGCAGCGGCGCCATTGTGGCGCGCCGTGCTCATGGTCGTGCTTTTCATTCCGCTGCTGGCCCTGCCGGTGTACTGGAAAGTAGGGGCGCCGGCGGCGTTGCGTACCGACTTGGCCGCGGCGGCCGACCTGAGCCCGGCGGCCGCAATCGAGCAAATGCTCGAACGCATTCGCGCCCTTGAAGAACGCCTGGCCAAGGCACCGCAGGACGCTGCAGGCTGGAGCACGCTGGGACGCTCCTACGCTGCCCTGGGCGAGTACCGCAAGGCGGCCGATGCCTACGCCCGGGCCGAGCCGCTGGCGCCGCAGGATGCGCAGATGCTGGCGGACTATGCCGACGCCCTGGCGATGGCGCAGGAGCGCAAGCTGCAGGGCGAGCCGCTGCGCCTGCTCAAGCGGGCCCTGGCGGCCGATCCCGACAACATCAAGGCATTGCTCCTGGCAGGCACCGCCGATTTCGAGTCTGGTGACTACAAGAACGCCGTTGCGTTGTGGGAGCGCGTCAAATCCCTCGCGCCGCAGGACACCGAACTGATCGCCTCGCTGCAGAAGAGCATCGACGAAGCAAGCGCCAAGAGTGGCGCGCCAGCCACGTCGGCCAAGGCGGCAACTGTGCCTGCAGCAGGAGCCGACAAGGCTGGAGACACTGTCGCGACCGCAGGTGAAGCGGCAGTCAGTGGCCGTGTCACGCTATCAGGCGCGCTGCAAGGCCGCGTCAGTCCGGACGATGCCGTGTTCATCTTCGCGCGCGCCGCCGCCGGGCCGCGCATGCCGCTGGCCGCAATGAAGAAGCAGGTCAGGGATCTGCCGTTCGATTTCAAGCTCGACGACAGCATGGCGATGGCACCGCAGTTCAAGCTGTCTTCGGCGCCGGAGGTGATTGTCACGGCGCGCATCTCCAAATCCGGCGACCCTGTCCCCAAGCCTGGCGACTTCGAAGGGAATTCAGCCCCGCTGAAAATCGGCGCTGCCGGCATCAAGCTGGAGATCAGCGAGGCGGTGAAGTAGCGGGTCGTCTGCTGGTGGGCGCTGCTACTGGTGACCAATCCACCGGGATCCGCAATGCCTGTCCGTATCGTGCCATCTCCTTCTTTCATCGCCGCCCCAGGGTT
>CAYYFR010000366.1:0-3805 GCA_964470865.1 uncultured Burkholderiales bacterium
GTGAAACACGCGGAACGTGACACCTCGCATTCCCCGGCGCGGCCCTCAAAGCTTATGGCCCCGCCCTGCGACCCGCCACCCCGCTCCTGCCTACCGGCTTCCGAGAGCAAATACCATGAAGGCACCGGGCTGATCAATATCTCCGATATATGTCCGTTTTGACATATACTCGCACGATGCGAAAGCTTGACAAGCCGCTGCTCTGGTTAAAGGGCGAGACACGCACCCCGCCGTTTTCGAGCGCGGCCCGCATTGAAGCCGGCGGCCTATTGCGCAGACTTCAGCGCGGCGAACAGGTCGAGTTTCCGCATTCGCGGCCGATGCCGACAATAGGTCCACGCTGCCACGAACTGCGAATCCCGGATGCGACCAGAACGTGGCGCGTGATGTACTACGTTGACAACGACGCCGTAGTAATTCTCGAAATTTTCGCCAAGACGACGACCAAGACACCCAAACAAGTAATCGACATTTGCGTGGCCCGCTTGAAAAGCTATCAATCGATCATGCGAAGCGAGGAGTAAGGCAATGAAAACGGAAAAATTGAAACAACTGCGCGCAGCCGGCTGGCAAGCCGGTTCGGCCCGGGATTTCCTGCAACTCAGCGCCGAAGAAGCCGCGCTTGTCGAGATCAAACTTACATTGACCGACGCAGTGCGGCAGGCGCGGACCAAACACAAGCTATCGCAGTCCGAGCTCGCACTACGCATCAAGTCAAGCCAATCGCGCGTGGCGAAAATTGAAGCAGGCGACTCCAGCGTTTCGCTGGACCTGATCATCCGTGCGCTCTTCGCAGCCGGCGCGACACGCAAGGAGGTGCAGAAGGCTTTCGCGTCGAGTTTGCCGGCGACTGCATAAGAAAAGCCGGGAATCCCAGAGTCCGCTGACAAACCGTATGCGGCTCGTCTATCCACGAGATATTTAAGGCTGGAACCTTTTGCTCGGGCTACGCGGCAGCGGCGGCTACGGACGGCTACACCCTGCTGACGGCTAAGGGGAGGACATCACTAGGTGTACACTCTCGCGGCCAAGCTCCGAAGCCTGACTTGCCTGCTGACATGGACACCCCAAAAGTCAACACGCCGAACGCCGCCGATTCACTGTTCCCACTTGCGCCCGAGGTTGCAGGCGGTTACGAGCGCAATTTCATTCAACAGGCTGTCTGCGAGTTGCGCTTTCCAACCCTAATGTCCTTGGGCGAAAGTAAGCCCCCGGCACCTTTTGTTTCCGCCCTCCGAAAGCGCTTTCCCATTATCGAAACGCTGAATGAGATGACCGTAGTTCCGGGTGAAAAGTCCATTTCCGGTCATTCTCATCAATTGATGACGACTAAGCAAACATGGATCGTTCGTTTGAAAGAGAACGCCATATCCATCGAGACGTCACGCTATACGGCTTTCTCAGAGTTTCGCGATCAGGTGAAGGAAGTGGTATCTGCGGCGATTCCAGTTATCGACAGCGATTTTTTTACGCGAATAGGCCTGCGCTATATCAATATCGTCAAAACCGATCAAACTCACATCACGGAATGGATAAACCCGAAACTAATCGGGCCACTTGATCATCAAGGCTTTACGCTCATATCTGAATATACCGGCCGCCTGGCGATGGGCGCAGATGACGGAGGTTGTTTGCTTCAGCATGGAATGCGCAACAAGCCGGGCATAAACACCCCTACTGACGTCACGCCAGATTACCTGATTGATGTTGACGCATATCGAACCGAAGTACCGGCAACAAGCGTGGAAAGCGCCTTAAATTCCATACATCGACAAGGGTTTTCACTTTTCCGTTGGGCTCTAGGCCCGAAAGCAATTGAGTACCTAGAGCGCAAGGAAAGACTGAAGCGGGAGAACGACAATGCTTGATGTAACCTATCAAGTTACGCCACTGATTCAGCCGCTTCATCAGTGGGAAGAAGTCCGGCCGGGCACTGCAAGCAATCCGCTGCCAAGGCAGCGATCACTTCCGACCGCATTTCTTGCAGACAGGTTTTCATTCGAAGATTTGATGCATGGTGAGCAGACGCCCGTAGCTGATTCAGCCGCAAGAGATTACTTCGCACACCAGGCGGCCAGGCAGAATTTGTCTTTCCTGACTTCACGTCCCATAAGCAGTCCTAGTAACGTTGAGTCGATTGCTGATGAGCGGATTCGGCTTCTCGCCGCAAAATATGCGGGGCAGACGGGGCAGACCGAAATCGCTGCGCGACTTGCGATTCTCAATCGTCGCCTTGCCAAGTCGGCGCCACTTGTAACTGTTGAACAAGTAGCCGCTCTTGAAGCCATCGCAGATGAACTCGCCGCTTCGGCCGCAGAATCAAAAATTCGCGCTTCACGCTTAGGATTGGCAGCCTAGTTTGAGCGTCTTTCGTTATCCAAAATCGCTGCATCAGCGAAAGTATATGCCTCGCAAGTTCGTGAGGTATCAGAGTTACAAACGCTGGTTACAGCGTGAGTTCGAACGAGCATGCGTATATTGCAGACAGCCAGATAGCCTCGCGCCAAATTTGAATTTCGGAGTCGATCACTATCGGCCGAAATCGATTAAAAGGTTCGCCAATCTCGTTTGTGATTACAAGAATCTTTTCTATTGCTGTGGCAACTGCAACAGCAGGAAGGGCAACGATTGGCCTATCGACGAGTTACGTGGCCCGTACGTCGCAAACCCGTGCGACCACGTGATGGCAGAGCACATTCGCTTTGACTCCAATTCCGGCAAGATGATCCCTCGCAGCGAATGGGGAGAGCATATGGCTGAACTTCTTCAACTAAACGACCAAGTTCTCGTCGGATTTCGAAATGGCGTTTTGCAAATGCTTCAAATGTGCGATCGCTTAGTTGCCGATCTTCAAAAACAGGTTGCGCAACTAACGCGAAAGCAGGCGAAGGGACAAATTGCAAATTCCGAGTACGCCGCAGAAATGCGGACGATCAATGCTCGACTTTTGGCGAAGGCCGCAATTCGAAATCGACTCGCTGGCACAGTTCCGCTCGAACCGATTTCCACGTCTCGGTTTGGCGTCGAATTAAATCAATAACACACCATTGCGCCGAAGATTTCTAGGCCGAGATACGCGAAACTCAACGACCACTCGTCCGAGGGTAGCTGGAGTCTAGGCCAAACACCTGGGAAAGTTGAGTTTCCAGCCTACGATACGGGGACTTTCTTGCATTGGGGATGGATCATATTCGGCCTACGAAGCGATCACGATCCGCTTCTACCCACACGCCCCCACCGCCCCACAAGCCGTACAAAACTCGCCCCCGTCCTTCTTGATCACGGTGTAGTTGCCGCACTCGTTGCAGTGCCCGCGCTGCATCACTTCCCCGTCGCCCTTGCGGGCTTCCACGCGCGGGCTCTCCAGGATGCCCATTTCGCGGGTCGGCTAGTCTTCTCCGGGCAGCACACCCAGCATAGCGTATCTGTGGATCATCAGGCGGGCCACGTAGGCCACGGTGGAGGGCCAGGTTTGCTGGCGGCGCTCGCCGGGCAAAAAGGCCATGAAGTCGCCGAGGGGTTCGGCGTAGTTGAGGAGTTTGCGCAGCTTCATGCCGATCCATGCGGGGTCCAGCACACCCATGTCAAGCGAGAGGATGCGTGACAGGCCGTCAAGTGCGCGCGGGTAGTTGCCGCTTAGCCACATGGAGTAGGGGCGGGTCATGCCCACGGGGCACCCGTCCAGAGCGGGCGGGGCGATTTCCTTTAAGCCCAGCACGAACTCTTCGCCGGATTGCGGGTTGACGATGTCCACCGTCCACGAGAGCGTGCCGTCGGTGCCGGTGCGGGGTTCCTGCACGGCGAA
>CAYYFR010000367.1:0-3790 GCA_964470865.1 uncultured Burkholderiales bacterium
CGCGCGCGTCCTGCGGCGCACCAGGCCGGAAAGCTCCGCGCCTGGTGCGATGGTGTCCAACATGGTGTCGACCATTTTCATGTGCTGATCCGGCAAGACTCGATATGTCGCCCCATTCTTTCACCTTTTCAAGCGTCACCGAAACACTTTCGTCTGCCGTGATCCTGTCGGTCGAGGCGATGACCTGGCTGCACCGACGTCAGCGGCCAGCCGCGACAATTTTCCACAATGATTTTTCCTGACGACCCGGAAACCTTGCGGCACGACGGCAGCCGGCATCGATTGCCTCGGCCTAGGACCAAAACCCGCTCGCCCCGATCGCCGGGCTTGCCCCGTCTTGTTGCGATGCCTGATATCAGGGCAAGAAGCCCCTTAGTTCCCTGGATGCGCGGCCGTTAAGGTCTTGGGAGCCGCGCGCGTTGGTACCAAAACCGCGCAAGCTTGCCGCGATTCACCGAGGCCACGGCGCACCGGCAGCCGCCGCGTTCCTCCGGACATGTCTGCCGCTAGGGGAGCGCCAAGTGCGAGTTCTGGTCCTGGTTTACGCGTTGACTGCGAGCGTACTCTCAATGCCCGCGGCCGCGCAGTGGTACGCAGGTGGTGGTCTGGGCGTAGCCAATGGCAGTCTCGGCGGCTCGTCCGGTGCCTTGGCGCTGGGTGCGCGTGATTCGCGCAGCACCTCGTTCAAGCTGTTGGGCGGCTACCAGTTCACACCCAACTTGGGGCTGGAGATGCAGTACGCCGACCTCGGCCGCTTCGGCTATAGCGCCTGCAATGGCGCGGTGTGCGGCAGCGGCAGCGCGGCCGCGCGCCAATGGAGCGTGGCTGCCGTTGGCACCCTGCCGCTGTCCAACAACTACTATCTGATGGCCAAACTCGGGGCGACGCACAACCAGGTGCGCGGCGGCGGCTTCTGCGCCGGGGCGCTGTGCGCAAGCGGTGCCGACGGCAGCCGCAGCGACCTCCTGACCGGCATCGGCATCGGCTACGACTTCACGCCCAGGCTTTCGATGCGCGTCGAGTACGAAAATTTCGGCAAACTGATGGCAGGCAATGGCTTCGCCACCCGCGGCGACAACTGGGCCGCGACCCTGCGCTACTCCTTCTGAGTCAAACACCCAGCGCCTCGGACGGCAGCCACGTGCGCTGCCATACAATGGACCGGTGAGCACACACCCAGCACACCCAGCCACACACCCTGCGGATATCGACAGCATCAACCACGTCGGCATGGCCGTGCGCGACTTGGCCGCGGCAACCCGCTGCTACGAAGCGATGGGCTTCATGCTGACGCCGTATTCGCCGCATTCCGCAGCCTGGAAACCGGGTGAGGCGGTCAAGCCGCAGGGTTCGGGCAACCGCTGCGTGATGCTGCCGCACAACTATCTCGAAATCCTCGCCAGCGAAGATGCCGCCGCGCCGGCCGCACGCATCGAGACCTTTCTTGCCCGCCACCAGGGCGCGCACATCATCTGCTTCAATTCCGCGACGCCGGAGGCGATCGACGCGCGCCTCAACGCCGCCGGCGTGCGCACCTCCGGTGTGATTCCCCTGCAACGCGAGATCGACACACCGGAAGGCACGCGCACGGCGAAATTCCAGCGCCTGCAGTTCGCACCCGACGATTCGCCCGAGGGCTACATCCAGGTGGCGCGCCACCTGACGCCGCAATACATCTACCAGCCGCGCTACACCGCGCACGCCAACGCTTGCACCTTGTTGTCGGACACCATCGTGGTGGCCGATGATGTGGAACGCTTTGCCGCCAAGTACGCCAACTACCTGGCGGCCACACCGGCGCGCGACGGCGCTGCCTGGCGCTTTCGCTTCGCATTGGGCGATCGCCTGACCCTGGTGTCCTGGCGCGACATCGCTCGTTGGCTGCCCGGCAGCCTGCTGCCGCCTTTGCCTTGCATCGCAGGCGTGGCATTCCGCGTGCCGGACTTGGCGGCACAACGCGCGCTTCTGCTGGGTGCCGGCTTCAACGTGCGCACAGCCGGCCTGCGCCTGCTGGTACCGGCCGAAGAAGCCTGCGGCGTGGCGGTGCTGTTCGAAACATGAGCGCCCTGCCCGGATTGCCGGAACTGCAACTGATCGCGGTCGATCCACGGGTGGCGGGCATGGAAGGCGCGCGCATGAGTTTCATGCAGGCCGGCAGCGGACCGGATACGCTGCTGTTGCTGCATGGCATCGGGTCGAACAGTTGCGCCTGGCGCTTCATGTTCGAAGCCTTCTGCGCCGACTATCGGGTGATCGCCTGGAACGCGCCGGGCTATTACCTGAGCGAGCATTTGCGCGCCGCGGCGCCCACCAACTGGCAATACGCCGATGCCCTCGCAGCGCTGCTGGATGCCTTGGGCATCGAAGCCGCGCACCTGGCAGGCAGCTCGTTCGGCTCGATGGTGGGCGCATCCTTCGCCGCCCGACATCCGGCGCGGGTGCGGCGCCTGGCGCTTCTGGGCGCCTCGCGCGGGCAGAAGTGGCTGCCTGCCGAAGAGCGATCACGGCGACTGGCCATGCGCGACGCCAGCGCCGACGAAGGTGCGGTGGCGATGAGCGAAAAGCGCTGGCGTGTATTGCTGGGGCCCGCCGCGGACGACACCGCGATCAACCTGACCCGCGCGGTGTTGATGGCCACCGACCCGCGCGGACTCAAGCAAGCCGCGCGCGCCAGCGACAGCACCGATGTCTGCGAATTCGCCATCGGCATCGCCGCGCCTACGCTGGTGATCACCGGCGCCTGCGACCAGGTCAACCCACCGGCCATCGGCCGGGCGATCGCCGCGGCGATTCCCGGCAGCCGCATCGAGATCCTGCCTGGCATCGGCCACCTGCCAAAACTTGAAGCGCCTGCGACTACCGCAGGGCTGTTGCGCGAGCACTTCGGCGCCTGATTGCGACACCATGCCCCACTACGGAGAACCCCGATGAAAATCTTCCAATGGCTCACGGCGATCTGCCTTTTCACTCAAATGCCCGTGACACCGGTCGCGGCACAGGAATTCCCGGTGCGCAGCGTGCGTATCGTGGTGCCATATCCGCCCGGCGGCGGCGTTGATGGCCTGGCGCGCCCACTGGCGGAGCGCCTCTCGCGACTCTGGAACCAGGCGGTGCTGGTCGAAAACAAGGCGGGCGCCGCCACCATGATCGGCGGTGACGCGGTGGCCAAGGCGGCGCCCGATGGTCACACCCTGCTTCTGACCAGCGACTCGTCGATCACCAGCAATCCGCATCTCTACCAAAAAATGCCATTCGATCCGATCCGCGATCTAGTGCCGGTAACGCAACTGATCGACCTGCATCAGATGGTGGTGGCGCACCCGTCGGTCACGGCCAACACCCTGCAGGAACTGGTGGCACTGGCCCGCGCGAAACCCGGCGCGCTCAACTACGGCTCCTACGGCGGCGGCAGCCAGCCGCACCTTTTGTTCGAAGCGCTCAAGGCACAAACCGGGATTCAGGTCGCGCACATTCCCTACAAGGGCATCGCCCCGGCACTCACCGCGGCGATTGCCGGCGAAGTGCAACTGACGCTTGGCGGCGCGGCCACCACCCGCGGGCATTTCCAGAGCGGGCGCCTGAAACCGCTGGCGATTGCGCGCCAGGAGCGCCTGGCCCTCTATCCCGAGGTGCCGACCTTGCGCGAAGCGGGCTTTCCGGAGATCGACCCGCGCCCCTGGTTCGGCGTGTTCGCGCCGGCCGCGACAGCGCGCGCGGTGGTGGACAGGATTCGCCGCGACATCGCCAATGTGCTGGCGGAGCCGGAGTTTCGTGAACGTGAAATCACCGG
>CAYYFR010000368.1:0-3786 GCA_964470865.1 uncultured Burkholderiales bacterium
GTTTGAATTGGAAACCCTGACTGCGCTCGATCTTGCTGGTTTGCTGATCGACGGGAATGCGCAGGGCCGCGCCGGCGCCATCGAAGCCTTGGTGGAGAAGAGCGGCGAATGCATTCTGTGCGGGATTGTGTTGCGCCCGTTCCACCCGTTGTGGCACGCCTGGAGCTCCGTCGAGGCAAGAGGTTGTCATGGCTGGAAGCGAAGGAAGCGAAGGAAGCACCCGTGGCGGGGCTCGATGCGTTGCGGCGCGGTTTTTGGCGGCGCGATTTGCGGCTGTCCTGCGTTCTTCGGGCGCTGCGCGCCCTCATCGCGCCGGCCAGCCGCAAATCGCAGCATCGTTGGCCCGGAATCGACAGAAAGCACACCGCATCGACGCATCGACGCTGGCGTGATGCAAACCAGCAGCGTCAATGCCCGGAAGGATCGCGCATCAGAAAGGCGGATCGTCGGTAAGCACAGGAGGCGGCGCAACGTCGCGGACCAGGCTATCGTACGAGCGATCCTGGTGGAAGCGATGGATCTGGCCACCGTAATGGTCCTCGAAGAGCCGCAGGAAGTCGCAGAGGAAAGCGTGGATCTCGACCACCGCCTCGTCGGCAAGGGATGGCCAGGAGAGATGAGCCGGCGTTGAATCGGGTCGCATCACAAGCGCTATCAGCGATCATCAACCATCAACGGCGGGCCGGCGCACGACGCGGCGCGGGCGTCGCTGGCTGGGCGAAGACCTCCAGGTAAAGTTTCTCGTCGAGCTGCGGCAATTCACGTTGGGCCGCGGCGGACAAGAGTTCAGCGGCAAGCGTAGTCAAGATGCGGTAATTGCCGGCGGCGTGATCGCACAAAGTCTGTTGCAACTGGGCCGTCATCAGGCTGGCATTGCCGGCGGCGGCCAGGAGATGGTTCAGGCAGGCCAGCAATTCCTCACCGCTGGCATGCTCGGTGGCCAGGCGGGTGCGGATACGCGAACCGAGCGGGACCAACTCCTCGCGGCGCAACTTCTCGATCAGGCGCGCATCGCCGGCCAGCACCACACACAAGAGCGGCTGCGAATCGAAACGGGCGCTGGCCAGAAGGCGCAACTCGCACAGCACCGCCGGACTCATCTCCTGCGCTTCATCGATCAACAAGATGGCACGGCGGCGGGTGGTTTCCAGATGCGCGAACCAGACCTCGCGCAAGGCCTTGAAACCGCCCCAGCGGTTATGCGGGCGCAAAGGCACGGCGAAGATATCGCCCATCTCGCGATAGAAATCGGCCAGGTTGGACTGCGGATGGGTGATCGCCCCCACCGTGACATCCGGGAGCCGCGCCAGACGGTCGGCCAGGAGGCGCAAGGCCACGCTCTTGCCGGTGCCCGGATCGCCATGGATCATCGCGAAGCCGCCTTCGCGGATCTGCGCATGCTCGATGCGCCAGCAGAAGTTCTCGATCCGGGGCGGAACGAAGATCGCCTCGGTCGGCAACTCGGGGGAGAACGGATGCCACTTCAGTCCATAGAGAGCCAAGAGTTTCTGGTTCATGCGCATTCCTTGTCGGTAGGGGCGTGCGGCATCGGCAAATACGCCGGTGGCAAGCCGGTGGCGGCATAGTCGGCGAGCAACTGGCGCAGCAGGGGCGCGATGCCGGCGGGCGGTAGCGGTGACGTCGGTGAAGCATCGGTCGAAACCGGCGTGAGGCGTCTGCGCTGACCATCGGCATTGGCTGACTTGTCCAACGGTCTGACCGGGCACAGCAGTGCGCCGGTGCGTGGATCGACCAGATCGACGAGCCGTAAATCCCAGCGCGCATAGCGCAGATGCACTACGCTCAGATGACGATAGCGGGCCGGAATCTCGAAACGCCCACCGGCCAAGCTCACGGTGCCGTCGGAGCGTCGTTGCCGGCGCGCCACCTCGATGCGAAACGCGGCCAGAAGAGTTGCCGACTCTGGGCAATCGCGCCTGACGTTGGGGCCGGCCAGATAGCGCGCCAAGGGCGTGGTGTCGATCTCCGAATGAACCGCGCGGTGATACTCCTGCTCGACCCAGGCTTGGCTGGCCTGATTGAGCAAGTCGAGCGTGAGCGCCGCTTCCCCTTCGAGCATCGCCATCAGTCGGCCCTCGATGCGCCCCCAGAACGACTCCTGTTTGGCGTTCTGGTAGGGCGAATAGGGCAAGGTGGTTTGATGAACCACGCCTAAGCGGGCCAGGCCGGCGACGGTCTCCTCGGCCAGCATGGCCGCGCCGTTGTCGGTCATCAACGCGCGCGGCAGCCCGCGCTTCATGAAGGCTTGCGAGAGGCCATGGATGAGGCTCTGCGCAGTCTCGTCCAGATACCACTGAAGATGGCAGATAAGGCGCGAACGATCGTCGATGACGCCCAGCAGCAGCGGCTTGACCCAGACGCCGGCGTGGGTCAGCACCTTGCGCGAACCGTGGTGGAAATCCAGATGCCACAGTGCCGACACGTGGTCGACCTCGAAGCTCCTGACTTCGAGCCGCTCGAGCCGGCCCTGCGCCAACAATGCACCGTCGGTGGCGCGTTGGGGCCGGGCCTGGCGGAACATGCCGTGCGCCTTGAGGTAGCGGCGCAGGGTCGGATACGAGGCCATGGGCGAAGCGCTGCCGGCCAGGGCGACCCGCAGGTTGTCGAAATGCAGTTGCATGGTCCAGCCCGGATGCTCGCGGTACTGGATGCCCAGGAGGACGATCGCCTCTGGCGTGAGGCTCTTGAACCGCCCGTGGGTGCCGCGCAGCCGGTTTCTGAGGGCCGCCACCGGATCGGGGGCGCGCCGCGCGGCGTAATACCAGCGCTCCAGCGTGGAGACGCCGAAGCGGACTTCCCGGCCGGAGTCTGGATGGCGCCAGGGCTTGCCGGCCAGCGCCCGCAGCGCCGAGCGCAACTCCCCCGCGCCCAGCGGCGCCGCCAGCAGGGGGCCAATAATCGCGAAGCGCAGGCGTGCCAAAGCGTCGCGTCGCGGCAGATCGATAGTGGAACCCAAGAAGCTCTCCCAGGAGAACGGCGGCGCCGGCGGCGCTGCGACAAGGAATGAAGGCTACGAAGCTTGGTCGGGGTTGGCTAGCAGCATCCTCTGCGGGTGATCAGCGGCCCTCACGCAACGCGGTCGCGCTCACCGTCAGGGGACGCAGAAATACGAGCAGGCGCAGCAGGGCTTCTTCGGCGTCGCCGGTAAAGCGGGCGAGCAGGCTGGCCGGGAACCGATCGGTCGCCGGCGGCGGCATGAAGCGCGCGCAGGCACCTTGCCACAGGGGGGTGAGCGGGAACTGCTGACACCACCACTGGCGCCAGCGTCCCAGGGTACGCAGCGGAATGGTCAGCGTGGTGGCAAGCCGCGCCGCCACCGGGTTCTGCCCGGCATGCCGGGCAGAACCCAGCACCACTGCCAGCGCCAGATACACGCGCCGGCCCAGGAAGCGCACCGACATCGCGGTGGTGCGGCGGCGACAGAGGCCACAGCAAAAACTGAAGCGCGATTCAAACTCGGCGCGCACCGCCGCCGGGCAGGCGCGCGGCTTGCGCGGATAGTCGGCACGGTGCAGGACGCCGCCGCACCGGCAGCCGCGCGCCCGCGCTTCGCGCGCCAGTTCCTCGTCCATGCGACACAGCAGTCGGAAAAAGTTGGGGTCTTGCAGCAGGGCATGGCACACTGGGAGGGTCTCTTGGCGTCGAAACCAGAGACTCCCCCAACGGGTCCGTTTGTTCAAGTACCCCGCGGGGGATCATCCTTTCAACATCACGCTGCTTGACCATCTAGGCGGTGATGACCATCGGAATTGGTGACCGTGCTCA
>CAYYFR010000369.1:0-1181 GCA_964470865.1 uncultured Burkholderiales bacterium
GGGATGGAAGCTCTCACGCTGCTGTATCGGCTGGCAAGCAACCCTGCAAGCGCTGAAGACGCCGTGAAGCTGCTGCACGAGTTGCAGGTGCACCAGGTGGAACTGGACATGCAACACGAACAATTGGGAGATAGCCGGCGCGAGATCGACGACGAACTCGATCGCTATGTCGAACTCTTCGATTGCGCTCCGATCGGCTACGCCAGCGTCGACCTCAAGGGCGGGATCATCGAAGCCAATCTCGCCGCCGCCGGCCTGTTCGGCAGCCTGCGCGACGAAATGCGCGGCCGCCCTCTTGCTAGCCTGCTCGACTCTGCGAGCCGGCCGGCGTTGCAGGGGCTGCTCCAGCGGCTGCGCGTACCCGGTGCCAAGGAAACCTGTACGGCACAATCCGGCGGCGACGCCGGCACTTCGCAGCGTTTGCAGGTGGTGGCAAGCCTGGCCCCCGACGGCCACTCGATTCTGATGTCCTTTATCGAGCCGGCCGATTGCAAGGATATCGAACACCCGGCCTGAACCGCCCACGCGGCGCCACGGCACGCCCCCCATGGTCTCTTCGCCCGCGGCCGCACCACCCGACCCGGCTCCACCCGACCCGGCGCCAGATGTCACCCGCATCGTCGGCCTGGGCGCCTCAGCCGGGGGCCTTCAGGCCATGGAGGATTTTTTCAAGCACGTTCCGCCGCAAAGCGGCCTGGCTTATGTGGTGGTGCAGCATCTGGACCCCACGAAAAAGGCGATGTTGGCGGAATTGCTGCAACGGGTCACCCCCATGCCGGTGCGCCAGGCCGTCGACGGGATGGCCGTCGAACCCGACTGCGTGTACGTGATCGCGCCCAACACCGAGCTTGGCGTGGCAGGCGGGGCGCTGAAAATTGCGCTGCCGGCCGAGCCGCGCGGCCTGCGGCTGCCGATCAACGTCCTGTTCTCTTCCCTCGCCCGGGCCCAGCGTGAACGCGCGATCGCGGTCGTGCTGTCCGGCATGGGATCGGACGGCACCCAGGGCTTGCAGGCAATCAAGGCCTTAGGCGGGCTGACCTTGGCGCAGCAGCCCGAATCGGCGCAATTCGACGCTATGCCGGTGAGCGCCATCGCCGCCGGCTGCGCCGATATCGTCGCGCCGGCGGCCGAATTGCCGGCCCGCATCCTGGCCTGTGTCGCCCAACTGCCCGCCGCGCCGC
>CAYYFR010000369.1:1281-3785 GCA_964470865.1 uncultured Burkholderiales bacterium
GCCGGCCGATCCGCTCAACGACATCTTCGCCCTGTTGCGGCAACGCACGCGACACGATTTCTCGCTCTACAAATCCAACACCGTCAATCGCCGCATCGAGCGGCGGATGGTAATCCATTCGATCGCCACGCTGGCGCTGTACGCGGATTTCCTGCGCCAGAACGCACAAGAGATCGATCTGCTGTTCAAGGAGCTGTTGATCGGCGTGACCAGCTTTTTTCGCGACACGACGGTCTGGCAGCACCTGGCGGATATCGTCTTGCCGGAACTGCTCTCGCGCCAGACCCGATCGAAGAATCTGCGCGCCTGGGTCGCCGGCTGCTCTACCGGCGAAGAAGCCTACTCGCTGGCCATGGTATTCGCCGAGGTGGTGGGGCGGCTGCCGCAACATCGCGATCGCAGCCTGCAGATCTTCGCCTCCGACTTGAGCCCCGACGCGATTGCCAGCGCGCGCCGCGGTACCTACCCCGCGGCGATCGCAGCCGACGTCTCGCCCGAGCGTCTGGCGCGTTTCTTCACCGCGCACAATGGCGCCTACCAGATCGACAAGAACATACGCGACAGCGTGCTGTTCGCCAACCACGATGTGGTGCTCGATCCGCCATTCACCCGGCTCGACCTGCTTTTCTGCCGCAACCTGATGATCTATTTCGACAACACGCTGCAACGCCGGCTGCTGCCCCTGTTCCACTACAGCCTGGCGCCCGGCGGGGTGCTGCTCCTGGGCACTTCGGAATCGGTGGGAAAATTCAACCGACTGTTCACACCCATCGACGCCAAGCTGCGACTGTACCTGCGCGAGAGCAATCTCCAGGGCGGCGGCCTCAACTTGCTGTTGAAGTCGCATCCGCTGCAACCGATCATGAAAAAGGATATCCCGGTGCCCCCTCCCGACAACCCCGCATCAAGTACCGACAACCTGCAAAAGGCGGCCGATCATGTCCTGCTCCAGGTGCATGCGCCCCCCGCGGTGGTGGTAAGCGACGCCGGCGACATCGTCTACATCAACGGGCGCACCGGAAACTACCTTGAGCCGGCGGCCGGCAAGGCCAACTGGAACTTTTACGCGATGGTGCGCGAGGGCCTGCGCTCCGAGATCGGCGGTGCTATGAAACAGGCCGCCATGCAAACCGAACCAGTGCTGCTGCGCGCCTTGAAGGTGCCGGCGCCGGGCGGCTCGCGGTTGGTCGACGTGACGGTGCAGGCACTGCGGGAACCAGCGGCCTTGCAGGGCAAGGTGATGGTGGTCTTTCGCGAGCGCGAGGCGGCGCCGGCGGACCGCAGCAGGCGTCACACCGCGCGCGGCAACATAGAGGCTTTGCATGCGGCCGACCTGCAACAGCAACGCGACGAGATCCAAAGCCTGCGCGAAGAGGCGCGCGTGTCCAACGAGGAACTGCAGTCGACCAACGAGGAACTGCAATCAACCAACGAGGAACTGCAATCGACCAACGAAGAACTGACAACCTCGAAGGAGGAGATGCAGTCGATGAACGAGGAGCTGCAGACGATCAATGCCGAGATGCAGAACAAGCTCGACGATCTGGCGCTGGCGCAAAGCGACATGAAAAACCTGCTCAACAGCACCGACATCGCCATCCTTTTCCTCGATCAGGAATTGAATGTCAGGCGCTTTACCGACCTGGCCGCGAAGATCATCAGCCTGCGCGAAGCCGACATCGGCCGGCCCGTAAGCGACCTCGCCACCAGCTTGCAATACCCCGCGCTGAGCGAAGATGCGCGGGAAACCCTGCGCACCCTGGTATTTTCCGAGAAGCAGATCACCTCCGACGACGGCCGCTGGTTTTCGGTGCGCATCATCCCTTACCGCCGGCTCGACAATGTGATCGACGGCGCGGTGATCACCTTTGTCGACATCAGCGTGGCCAAGGCGCTGGAAGCGCAATTGCGTCAGGCGTCGACGCCGTAAATCGCACCGCCCGCGGCGCTCACGAATCGAGGTGGAATCCCTGCGCGTAGCGCGCGCCTGCCGTCTTGAGCAGGGCCAGTTGTTCCGCGTGCTCAACCTTGGTGAACAGTATCCGGGTTTCGTGGCCGCGCACCACGCCGATAGCCTCGGCGATTTCGCCCGCACCGGCGAATGAGTGAATATCCATCATGATGTAATCCGGCCGCAGGCGCGCCAACAGGTCCGCAAGGTTGGCGCGCTCGCGCAGATGCACCGCGATGCGCAATCCATGCGCGCGGTAGCCGCCGATCACCCTGGCAAGCGACAGGGTGCGCAGATGCGTGGGGTCCGGCAGGCAGATGGCGATGCGCGGCGACCCGAGGCCGGCGCCCTCGAGCGCCTGGCGGTAACTCTTGCCGTGATTATCGATGACACCACCTAACATGCGCGGATGGGCCCGCACAAACAGCATGCTGCCCTGCCGATCGCGGCTGAAATAGTTGGCCGCATGCAGCATGCCGCAGGCGTGATCCATTTGTATCGCCGTGGTGTCGTCCGGCGCGGAATCGAAGAATTCGTCCGGGCTCGCCGGGCG
>CAYYFR010000370.1:0-3778 GCA_964470865.1 uncultured Burkholderiales bacterium
GAAGTAGCCGCGCGACGGCGTCTGCCTCACTTCGGTACCTCCATCGCCTTGAGAACGGGGTTGTGCTGATGGGTGACCCAGCCGGTCGGAATAGCCCTGGCACCACCACTCGGTGCTGTAGAGAAAGCGCGGCAAAACGGTGCTCTTTTGCGCCTCGGTGTCGCGCGAATGTCATGTGGAAGCTCGCGTGCGATGAACTCGCGCACTTCGCCGCCAAACACCTCTTCGGCCGGCGACAAGTCGAGATTCATTCGGCCTGGCGTATCGCGCCCGGGGCCAGCGGTGCATGCGTTTACGCTGCGGACAGCCCTGCTTCGGCAAGGATGTTCGCGCTGTGTTCGCTCAGGCGCGGCGCCGGCCGCGTCTCCGGTTGGTGGCGCGCGCCGACCGATGCCGGCGCTTGAACCACCACGCTTGGTGTCGCAGGCGGGAGCATGCGCCCTTGGCTGGCATGACGCCCCGGCTGCGCTGATATCCCTCATCGGCAATAGCGATTGGCCTACCCAAAGCGGGCAGGGCCATAAGCGTCGATACGGTTTTGATTGAATATTGTAGTACGATTCATATTCAATGGTAAGTTCATCTCCTTTTTCAATCGTATTGAATGATTTGATTCGACATTGTGCTATTTTTCACGTTCCATGCGAACCTCAGAGCGATCTTTAATCAAGCGAGTACAGACCGAATTACCTCGGGCGACGCCGTTCGACCTCGCCGCGCTCGGACGGCTCGGCGTGTCCTCCAAACTGGCCGCCTACTATGCCGGCGTCGGTTGGCTGGAGCGCCTGGGGCAGGGCATATATGCCTTTCCCGGCGATACGCTGGAGCCGTACCGCGCCGTCAATCTATTGCAAAGCCGAGTACCGGGCTTGCATCTCGCCGGCAAGAGTGCGCTTGCCCTGCAAGGCGTGCGTCACAATTTGGGAACGCGCGAACAACTGGTGCTTTGGGGAGACGTGCGTTTTTCGCTTCCGCAGTGGTTCACGTCGCGATTTCCCGCTCGCTATGTCGGCGCCCGGCTGTTCGCATGGCCGGACCGATCATTGCCCACTCAAACCCTGACTAACCCTCCGGGAGCGATCACCGGGCTGCGCGTCGCCGTTCCTGAACGCGCGGTCCTTGAGATGCTGTACGACGTGGGCACACGTGAGGGCCTCGAAGAGGCGCGCAACATCTTCGACGGTCTGCGCAACCTGCGCATGGGCACACTGGTAAAGCTGCTCACATGCTGTACCAGCGTCAAGGCGGTGCGCTTGTTCCTCACTTGGGCCCGTGAAACCAAGGCGGTGGACGTCGATGCCATGCTGCGACGCTCCGCCCTTCCGGTAGGCAGCGAAATGCGCTGGATGTCGCGCCTCAAGGATGGCACGCTGATGACGTTGAAGCGGCATGGATAAGGTGTATGCCGATGCGGTGCGCTTGCTGTTGCAAGTTGCACCCGATGTTTTCGACAACAGTTCATTCGCGCTCAAAGGCGGCACTGCCATCAACCTCTTCATACGCGACATGCCGCGGCTGTCTGTGGATCTCGACGTCGTCTATACGTCGTGGCAGGCACCTCGGGAGCAGGCCCTCGCGGAGATTGCAAACGAACTGGAGGCGATTTGCGCGCGCGTTACAAGTCTCGGACTGCGTGCGCGACAGGTGCCGAACAAGGACCGGGAGGACACGAAGCTGCTGATTGAAAGCGCCGAGAACCAGGTCGGTGGAAGTCAACACCGTGTTCCGCGGCACCGTGCTGCCGCCCGAGCGCAGGGCCTTGACCCCGAAGACGGCCACGATGTTCAGCGCCGAACTGGAACTTCCCGTGTTGGCGCCGGCTGAACTCTACGGCAGCAAGCTGGTGGCAGCTATGGATCGTCAGCACCCGCGCGACTTGTTCGACGTGTGGCAAATGTTCGAGGCAGACGGCCTTTCCGACGCCACGGTGGAATGTTTCGTGCCCTACCTTGCAGGGCACAACCGGCCGACACACGAAGTGTTATTCGGCCCCGAGAAAAGCATCGATGCCCAATATCGGAACAATTTTGCGGGGATGACGACCGAGCCGGTGAACCTCGACACGCTTCTGGAGGCGCGCACGCGCCTTCGCGCGGCGTTGCACCAGCGACTGACCGACCGGCAACGTCAGTTCCTCAGCGGGCTCGCGCGCGCCCGGCCTGACTGGTCGTTGCTTCAATGTGCCCATGCTTCGGAATTGCCGGCGTTGCGCTGGAAGCTTGCAAACCTTCAGATGTTTCAAAAGCGCCGACCGGACGATTTCGAACGCCAAGCCGACGCGTTGGACGCAGGGCTTTGATCCATAACTTCTTCCGCGGCGCGCGACGCATCGCGTCCGCGATCACTGTTGCTGGAGCGCCGCCCGCGTCCAGGGCGCGCAAAGGTATTTCATCCTGCTCCTCAATCGACTTTCGCGCCCGAGCGCTTGACGATCGCGCCCCATTTGGCGTGCTCGGCGCACACCATTTGCGCCACCGCCTCCTGGCTCATTGACGCCCTGTCGAAGCCTTGCGCGGCGGCGCGTTAACGATGACCGGTTCGCGCCTCGGCTGTCGCATGGTCAGAGGCCTTGAACTCGTCGCGAAACAGCGACGCCACCGCGGTGTAAGGCAGCATGCGCGAGTAGTCGAAGTCGATCAGCCCGGCCTTGACCATCGGCAGGCCGGCCATCACTTGGCGCGCTTGATCGAGGTCCGCGCATTCCGGTACCACCATTGCGCCAGGACGATCGGGCAGCAAATGCATGCTGCGGAAGCTGCCTTCCGCGTAGAGGGCGAAGGCCGCCGCCGCTGCGGCCGTGGCCAGCGGCGTCAGTTGCGCGTCGGACACGCCGGGCAGGCGACGCGACAGGGCGAGAATCTGCACCGCCCTTTAGCGGCGCATCAACTGGAACGCGATGTTGCGTCCCAGGCCCTGCGCCAGCGCGAGCTTGATCCAAACCATTGCAAAGGGTTCCAGATAGCGCGCCTGGTCCAACTTGCCGAGATCGATGGCCTCGAAACCGAGGTCGGCGGCAAGGCCGGCAGCAGTCTTCTTGGCGGCCGCGTCGTCGCCGCAGTGAATCATCGCCGGTTTACCTTGCGCGTAGGTGGTGTCGGCCATGTTGTCGTAACCGGTGGAGTTGAAGATTTTCACCACCCGCGCGTCTGCGGCCCAGGCCTGCACCTGCTCGCCGCCCGAGCCGTCGTGCCCGAGGGCCAGGCGATAGTCGGGCGTGAGCGGATTGGTCGCGTCGAGCAGAGCCTTGCCGCTGAAACTGCCGGCTGCCTTGAGCGCGGCCTCGGTGCCGCCCCAGGGCGTCGCCAGCACGGCTACGTCGGCCCACTTCACCGCCTCAGCGATCGAGGCGGCTTGCGCCCCGGCCACCGCGGCCAGGGCGCCGTTGACCTTGGCGCTGGCAGCATCACGCGCGCCAAAGGTGATGGCGTGGCTCTTGCGTTCCCAAACGCGGCCAAGCGCAACGCCGACTACTCCCGCGCCGATGATTGCGATTTTCATGATAAGTCCCGTCCTGTGTTCGAATGTGACAGCTTACGCGCCCGGATGCTGGCGCCGACCTTCATTTCAGCCAAATGGCCGAAGGCAACAGTAGCTGTTGCGAAAGCAAGCGGGATCCCGGCCCCGCACGGCGGACCAAGGGTTTCGACACGGGTGAGCAAGTCATTGCCGGGCAGCACTGGGCACCCGTCACCGCACTTGCAAGCCGCCGCAGGCCATTGAACCGCTGAAGCCGGGATTCAAGTATCGGTACCGGCGGACGATATTGATGGATGACCTC
>CAYYFR010000371.1:0-3758 GCA_964470865.1 uncultured Burkholderiales bacterium
GGCGCAACTGGCGCCGCCTTTGCACATTCCGTTTTCGGGCGGATCGATCATCTGCTTCGGCATGACGGGCGATCCATCGCCGTCGCAGGGCCCAGGATCAGCACAACTCCCGGTTCAGAGGGTTTCGGGACCCGCGTGAAGGTGCTCGGCATCGGTGGCATCGGAGAGTCAGTCCTCCACCATCTACAAAGAAGCGCGAGCAACGTCGTCGCTGAATACATCGGCATCGGTACTGCACACACGAACACCGGGCACGCGGGAACCGGTTTGCCCTGGCGTGGCGAAAATGATGGCGATGCTGATGTCGTCAACAGCTGGACGGCCGCCACGTCGTTCCTGCTGGATGGCACTGACCTTGCGATTGTCGTCGTCGGGCATGAAGATGCTGCCGACATCCAACTCGCAGCGCGTGTCGCCACCGTGGCCCGGGAAGCCGGCGCGCTCACTTTTGCGGTGGTGGCCGTAGCGCCGGCAAACGAGACTCCCGGGCGCGACCTACATCACGAATCGGCGATGAATGAACTTTCGACGGCGGCGACCTGGCTGGTTCGCATTCCCGAAATCACAACCGACGCTTTGCTCAATGCACAATCATCCCGCCGGCATCTGGATGGAGGATCAATTCACCCGCTCGTTTCCGGCATCCGTGGGTTGGTCGAGATTCTGGATTGCAAGCTCATCGGAATCGACTTTGACGACCTTCGCTCCTGCTTCCCCCAAGCGGGACTCATCAGGCATGCCCTGGGGCACGGAACGGGAATCGAGATGGCGGGATTGGCTGCGCGCCAAGTGCTGGCCGGTCATTCCATCGGCGGACCACTCAATCCACCTCGGGGAATCCTGGTCGCAATCGCGGGCAACGAAACGGGCCTCAAGATGAAGCACGTCACGCAGGTGCTTGATGCGGTTTTCCGCGAATTCCCCAGCGACATCCCCCGGACTTACGGGACGGTCTTCAACGATCGCATGCGTCACGACGCGCTTGAAGTGAGTCTTTATGTTGCGCATCGAGCGTGAGCAAGGTCGATGAGCCATTCACCCACGACCATGTTCAGCGCCCGTTCGTGATGCTCATCACCATTTCGTTGATTTGAATCGGGCAGAGAAGCTCGACGGCGACATTTTGTGAATCAGGTTCGGCAGAAGGTCCCATCGGGTTCTGACACGGCAGTTCCCTTGCCGACCTGCGGTTAACCCGCAAGCCGTGTGTCGGAAACAACTGGCGGCCCGGTGCCACTGCACTAATCGTCGCTCAATCCGTTGTCCGACCGCATCAGCCGCCCGCTGGATGGTTTGGGCCGAATGCCGGCCTTCGATGTCGGTATTGACCTGAATCCAAAGTGGCAGGTGATCGGACATCTGAAATGTGAACTTTTCTTTTGTCACTTGAGATCCAAGTCAACGCAGGAAGAGCGGCCAACTGCGCCAGGGCCGTTGCAAGGGCTGCACGTAACACCACACCCTCGATCGATACATATCGACAAATAAGTATTATAATTTGTTGCAATATCATTGATCATATGTTACATTTGCTGAATGATAACTTCCGAGAGGAAAAACATGACCACTATCGATAAAAAACCCAACGTCATCGCTGTTTTCACAGGAAAGTCGTTCGATCACATTCTCGAAGTTGGCGGCTCCCAGTCCTGGGTTCTTGACCGCAGCAATGCCAAACATTACGAATACCTTGTCTGTTGTCGTTCAGGCATTGATTGGGTTGAGGGACCGGAGCCGCATGGCTCTGCGTTCCTTGTCGGCCGCATCTGCGACGTTGTTCCTTCAACCGAGATGGAGGGTCGATGGCTAGTCAAGATCAGCGAGTTCGCCAAGGTGAATATCGCCAAGGCTTGGAAAGGATGGCGCAATCCGGTCCGGTACACCGACTTCGAAGGCTTGGGCATTGACCCGGCCACGCTGGTGTTTGAACCAATGCCGGAGCCACGTGCGGTATCGAGGGTTGCCATCGTTGCGTCGCACAGCGCAGCGACAAAGCCACTCACCATCAGCGAAGCGAAACGCGGATTGGCTAAGGCCTTCGGGGTGTCCGAGGACGCGATTGAAATAACGATTCGCGGTTGACACCGAAAAAACAAGCATCAACCACCAGCAAAGGAGTTTTCCATGTGGCTCTTCACACCAATCGGATTCTTTAGCATCGTTCAGAAAGCAGCATCGAACCATCTGACCGTTCGTGCCAGGGCGCGCGAGGACCTCGATGCGCTGCGCCAGTCGTATCTGCCGTCCCTCTCAGAAACCATGACGAAGGGGGGAACCGACTATCCCTACCGGGCGACCGCATCGCATGCGGCCTTCTCCGATGCGTTGGCAAAAATCGGCAAGAACATCGGGTACGACAATTTCAAGGACGAAGTTGCAAGCCGTCAGGGTGTCAAGCGGGCGCAGATCTACGGCCACGTATGGACGACACTCCTCGACCTTCAGAGTGCACCTGCCAAGACCTCGAAAGAGAAATCCGGCAAGGTTCTGTCTTACGGCGGCGTGGTGATCAACGGAAGCGGCAATGTGTTGCTCGTTGAGCCGCGCGATCATTTCGACGGCTACGTGTGGACGTTTCCCAAAGGTCGCCCGAACGAAGGCGAGTCGCCGGAAGCAACCGCAGCGCGCGAGGTGATGGAGCGAACCGGGCAGATCACGGGTGTCGTGACCGAGATTCCCGGCAGGTATGCGGGCGGCACCACCGTCAATCAGTACTTCCTCATGAAATCAAGGGGGCCGTTCAACACCATCCCGAGCAACAACAAGGTCGTTTCTCTCAAATGGGCGAGCTACGGCGAGGCCAGGGCGCTCATCCGAAAATCCCTGAGCCCGCACGGCATGGAGCGGGATCTCACCGTCCTGGACGCCGGTTATCTCGCCTGGCACCGGTCGTTGATAGAGGATCGGCATCGCTTTGAACATCGCGAGCCGACGCTTCGCACCAATTGGAAGGTTGAGCCGATGACGGGCGAGATTTCCTCATTTCGGATCGACCGGTCGTTCAGCAATGGCGAAATGGATCAAATCCGCAGAGGCTCCCTGCCGGCGGCAATGGAAGAAAAGTGGTTCATCTTCTTCGAGGACAATTGCCTGCACGTTTGTCGAAGCTGGACGGAAATGACCATATTCCTCGCGGCGTTTTCCAAGATAGGAGCGGGGGTTTGGAAAATAGACAGCGTGCAGATGCCCGGCGAGGTGTTGAAGAACCAAGGCGCACCCTACGCGGCGGGTTTATTTCAGTATTTGATCGACACCTTGCTGCTTGGAACAACCGGGGAGATGCCCGAACTGGCCGGCGCGAGCCCTGAAGAACAGGCTTTGAACGCCTGGCATCAGGTCGGAAGCGCCAGTATCGGAAAATGACCTCAGCGGGTTGAAGTTCGCGATATTGAATCGTTTGATCTCACTCAACTACTTCCACGAGCCGGTCGAAATCCGAAGACCGGGCAGGCAGTGGTTGTTCCCCGCAAGGCGCCGGTACAGTTCACAGTGGGCAAGACGTTAGTGTTGACTGAATGAAAGGTATGACCAGCACGGAACGTACTCAGGTGTTCAAATTCACAAGCCGTAGCGCAAGCTCGTGAATGGCGGTGTACGGTTGAACACCATCGTGAGCCTGGGTCGCCGCTTCCCTGACCCGGGCGCGACGGACCGCATCGTCGAGACGCGCCTTGGTCATAGCCCAGTGCCCGCCCTGCCCCTTCACAGCCTGGAAGGAAGGCGAGGTGCGGCCCACGCACCGCAAGAAGTCAAATGCT
>CAYYFR010000372.1:0-3704 GCA_964470865.1 uncultured Burkholderiales bacterium
CCAGGCGCAAGCCATCGTGACGTTCAACCGGCGTGACTTCGGCACTGCTCCTGCAAAATTTGGAATTGAAGTGCTGTTGCCGCGCGAAGCGCTGGCATTGTTGAAAGGATGAACCATGAGTGACAGCGCAACCTACCCGCTGCGATTGCCGCGTTCCATCAAGGCGGCGGTGGAAAAAATGGCGCGCAGCGAAGGCACCAGCATGAATCAGTTCGTCGCCACCGCGGTTGCGGAAAAACTCGCGGTGCTAAACACGGCGGCTTATTTTTCGGCGCGAAAATCACGCGCGGATCTGGCCGCATTCAAACGTCTGCTCAAGCGCAAGGGCGGTGAAGCGCCGCGCGAGGGCGACGAATTGCCGTAGTTGACGCGGGCCACAACGCGCATCACGTGAATCCTTGCATGATCCGCGCCTCAACCCGCCATCACCAGCGCACTTTGCTTCTCCGGGTCGGCCAGCAACTCCGCGCTCGCGCCCGCATACGCGATCCGGCCGCGCTTGAGCACCAGCGCCGTTGCGTCACCAAAAGGGCCAGCTTGGCCGATTGTTCCACCAGGATCACGCTCAAGGCTTCTTCTTCGATCGGGCGCCGGCTGGTCAGGAGGATGGATTGCGCGATCAGGGGCGCCAGCCCCTCCAGCGGTTCGCCCGGCAGCAGCAACGATGGGTCACCCATGAGCGCGCGCCCGATCAAGCGAATTTGCTGTTCGCCGTCGGAGATCTGTTTGCCGAAATGGCTGCGCCGTTCCGCCAGGCGCGGAAACATGTCGTATACCCGCGCCATCGGCCAGCGCCCGGGGCGAGCCGCCACCGCCAGATTCTCTTCCACCGCAAGCGAAGGAAAGATGTCGCGCGTCTGCGGCACAAAGCCGATGCCCAGGCGCGAGCGCTCATGGACCGGCCGCGATTCTCGATGCCCGCGGCGTGGAACGTGCTGTGCCCGATGCTGCAGGCCAGGAGGGGGATATTGCCGACGCCGTTGCTTCCCGGCAGCGCCAGCGCACCGCGCTCGGGCAGGGTGAAGCCGATGTCCCCGAGCACCACCGTGGGCCCGTAGCCGGTGCGCAGGGCATCGACGCGCCTTGCGTGCGCCGCCGCCGGACTCAAAAGTCAGATGGGCCGCAAGTGCAAGCAGGGCCAATACCGCCAGCGCCCCAGGTATTCGAAAGCCGGTGCCCGCTCCATCATCGGCGCCACACCAAAGCGCCGGCGGGAAACGGCTTTGTTCATCAAGCCTCGAATTGATCCAGAATTATCCGTAGCCGGCTTGCCGGCCCACACCTGCGACTCTGACCCCATGCGCATTGCAATCACCCGTTATCTCTTCATCCTGCTCGCCGGGATGACCCTGCATGCATCGCCTGCCCGCGCCGACGTTGCCACCGAAGCCATCAGGAAGGGCGGGGTCGCCCTGCTGATACGCCACGCGACCGCGCCCGGCAATTTCGATCCGGAGAATTTCAAGCAGGACGACTGTTCAACCCAGCGCAACCTTTCGGACGCGGGGCGCGACGAGGCGCGACGCATCGGTGCGCATTTGAAAACTCTCGGGCTCAAACCGGGCGAGGTCTTGACCAGTCAGTGGTGCCGTTGCCGCGACACCGCGACCCTGGCGTTTGGTGCCGCACGCGACTGGCCCGCGCTCAATTCCTTTATCCGTGACCGCGACAGCGCGCCCAGGCAAACCGCAGATGTGCTGGCACGCATCGGCAGGATCAAGCCCGGGGAAAAGCCCCTCGTGTTGATCACTCACCAGGTCGTGGTGACGGCCGTGACCGGTATTTACCCGCAATCAGGCGAGGTCGTGGTGGTTGCGCCGACGCGTGAGGCTGGAAAAAGCGGACTGAAAGTAATCGGCAGCATCAAGCCCCCAGAGGCCCTGCGCTAAGGCGTTCTGGTCTGTCACCGGGCGCGTCCGATCGCGCCGGAGAAAGCCATGGCGGCTGCGATTCAAGCCACGCTCATCACGCTGTCGATCTTCGCTTCCAGCGCCTCGATCGTCATCGGTTTGGCCAGGTGATCGTTGATGCCTGCGGCAAGATATGCTGCGCACATTTCACGCATCACGTTGGCGCTCATCAAAACAATCGGTATGCGGTCAAGCGGGGCGGGTAGGGCGCAAATCGCACGAGTTGCGCCTTGCCCGTCCATCTGCGGCATCCGGATTTCCATCAACACCAGGTCGAAAGGCGCGGCCTGCACATGGGCAATCGCTTCCAGCCCTTCGCCTACGACAGTCAAAGCTGCGGATCATGATTCCAGATGGGCGGCACAACATGTTCAAGATCGGCATTGACCTGGGCGGCACCAAAATCGAGGGCATCGCACTCGATTCGCAGGGTCGCGAGCTCAAGCGCCAACGCATCGCCACCGAAGCCGAGGGCGGGCCTGCGCACATCGTTGCGCGCATCGCCAGCCTGTACGCCGGCCTGGCCTACAGCATCGACAGTGCCCCGCATACGTTAGGCGTCGGCACCCCGGGTGCGATTTCGAAAAAGACCGGCATGCTGAAGAACTCCAACACCGTCTGCCTCAACGGGCAGCCACTGCCTGCAATGCTCGAAACGGCGCTGCACCACCGGCTGCGCATCGAGAACGACGCCAACTGTTTCGCACTGGCCGAAGCGCTGCACGGGGCCGGCCGCGGCCACGACTGCGTGTTCGGCGTGATCATGGGCACCGGTTGTGGCGGCGGGCTCGTGCTGGGCGGGCAGGTGCGCACCGGCCCGCAGGCGATCGCCGGTGAATGGGGCCACATGGTGATCGACCCGGCGGGACCGGCGTGCTATTGCGGCGCCCGCGGCTGCGTCGAGACCTTCATTTCCGGCGCCGGGCTTGCACAGCGCTTCCGCCTGCGCACCGGCCGCGACTTGAGCGCCGAACGGATCATCGCCAACGCGGAAGCGGGTGATCCTGAATGTGTAGCCGCCCTCGACGATTTCCATGCCCGCTTCGGCCATGCCGTAGCCAATCTGCTCGCCGTGCTCGACCCCGACATCGTGGTGATCGGCGGCGGCTTGTCGAACCTGGACTCCCTGTATACACGCGGTGTTGAAGAAATCGCCAGGCGCGTGTTCAGCGACGAACTGACCACACCGATCGTGAGCAACCTGCTGGGCGATTCGGCAGGTGTCATCGGTGCGGCATTGGTGGGGTGCTGAACTTGCCGCCGGTTCGGCTTGACACGAGCGATACGCAATCGATCTGGCGCGCCGCGCACACGCCGGCGCTCGTGGCAACATAGTAGCCATGTCACATCCTGCCGCAAGACTGCGCTTCTCGATAGCCACGCTGGGGTTCCTAGCGGCCATCGCGCTGGCTGCCACTATCACCCTCCTGCTTCAGGAGCGCGCCCGTACCCGTGACCTGCTCCTGCCCGCGCTAAGCTACGAGGAACTGACCGGCAGCCTGTTCACGCCGCCCGCCGGCGACCCGTTCCGCGCACCCAGGCTGCGCGTGTTGCAGGTGCCCGACTTCACCGGCGCCATGGCAATCTGGGGTTCCACCGGCCGCGACCGCCGCGGCAACCTCTGGTTCGGCGTCTCGGCCTGTTGCAGTGGTGGCAGCGCGCGCCTGTACCAATTCGACCCGGAAGGCGACACCTGGCGCGACCACGGCTCGGTGACCGACCAGCTCAAGGCCCTGGGCCGTCATCGCGCGGGCGAAGGGCAGGTGAAGATCCATTCGCGCATCGTCAGCGCCG
>CAYYFR010000373.1:0-3704 GCA_964470865.1 uncultured Burkholderiales bacterium
CTATTTGGGACGCGTAAGGGCATCGATCGGGCCGCCGCTGACGCTTGGGCGGCTCAGCATGCGCATCACGCCGATCACGTAAGCGACCACCACATAGACCGAGGTTGCCGCGCCATGGTCGCTCACGAATGCGGCGATCGAAGGATAGGCGCTGCCAGGCACACCGCTGGTCAGAAACTGCAGCACACCCGCCAGCAAGGTCAGGGCATAGCCATAGCGGGCACCAAGCACAAAGCTGGCCACACCGATGGGGACCAGGTAAAGCAACCACATTTCAGAGCCCGGACCGCTGGCGACGTCGAGCATGCACAGGCAGCCCATCAGGGCGGCTACCAATACAAGAAACGTGATGCGCTGGGGCATTCGGTAAGGCAGGCCGCGATGGCGCGGTGCACACGCTGAGACGGGCTGGGAAGTATGCTCTCGTCATGTGGCGTCGGCATGTCGATCTGCTCGGGAATGTGACATGGGTCACACAAATTCCGCTCTTCGGCCATGCCTGGCCGCTCTTCGCGGCGCGCTCGTGCGACCCGGCTCAGGTGGTTGCCAGGCGGGCCAGTTCGGCGCCTGCCGCATAGCACTCGAAGTTGCGTGCGCGGGTATCGGCAGCGGCAGACGTGAGGCGCCAGCGTGCGCCCCTTTCGGGCTAATCGCCGAATGAGGCTCTATGCTGGTCGGTATGATGGCCGCTAGGTGGTTTCTCATAGTTAAAAAATTAATTAAAACAATAAATTATTTATTAATATTAATGTGAAATATTGGATAAATCACATTGTCATGCGCGCTCCTTGGAGGCCACAACGAAGCGGTGCTGCGCACTGTGCGAGCGCTACTTCGGGGATCGTCGATCCAGTTCGGTTTGCTGATTGCAGGTTTGTCCGCCGTCGACCCCGGGGCGTCGATGCCGTCGCGTCGCCGCTGCCCGGTGGCGGCAGCTGTGCCGGGTTGCGAGGCGCAGATTTGCCGGGGGCGCCGGAGGCCGCCGGCCTGCGCCGTCGACGCCGTCGCGCTGCGGATGTTCAGCGGCCTGCGCGCGGGGCTGTCGCGTCTGGCCGGGCGTGTATCGGTGCAGGGCGGCGGCGGATCGCTTGCTCGGATGGCCTCGCTGTAGCGTTGTCACGGCTTCTTCATGCGGCTCAGGTAGATTGCAACGCAGGCGCAACTCAAGACCTCGGTTGATGTGGCGATAACCATAGGGGCGCACCGAAGCTGCGTGCTGGCCGATGCGATAATCGAAAATCGGGCCACGCGCCGCCGGTGCAGTCAGTTGTGGCGCGCCGGGACAGCCGTTTTTGTGCATCAAGAAAACGCTGAACAAGTCCCTGGCATTCGGATTCTCGAACAAGGAACCTTTTAGGTTCAACATCTTGCAACAGCGACGTTCTCAACCTATGGACTGATTGAATGTTTCCTTGATTGATCGGTAGCAAACCGGCTTCACCACTACTTGTAAACCATGAAAATCCAACCTGTGATTCTTTCCGGCGGCTCCGGCACGCGCCTGTGGCCGCTGTCGCGCGAGCATTTTCCCAAACAGCTGATTCCGTTTGTGGAGGAGGACTCGCTGTTCCAGGCGACAGTGCGGCGGCTCAGCGGCGCCGACGGCATGGAAGTGAGCGCCAGGCCGCTGGTGGTGTGCAACGAGGCGCACCGCTTCCTGATCGCCGAGCAAATGCGCAGCATGGGCGTGCAGCCGGAAGCCCTGATCCTCGAACCTGTCGGGCGCAACACCGCCCCGGCGCTGACGCTCGCAGCCCTGCACCTCGAGGCCGCCGCTCACGATACGGTGATGCTGGTGATGCCGGCCGACCATGTGATCACCGACAAGCCGGCGTTTCTGGCAGCCGTGGGGCAGGCCGCCAGGCTGGCGCAGGCGGGGGCTGTGGTGACCTTCGGCATCGTGCCGGACAAGCCGGAAACCGGCTATGGCTACATTCGCCGTGGCGCCGCGCTGGCCGGCCCGGCCGGCGGCCATACGCTGGCCGGCCCGGCCGGCGGCCATACGCTGGCCGGTTTCGTCGAGAAGCCCGATCTGGCCACCGCGCAGAAGTATGTCGATAGCGGCGAATACTGGTGGAACAGCGGGCTGTTCGCGCTCAAGCCTTCTGTGTGGCTCAAGGCGATTGGCAGCCTGCATCCGCAAATACTGGCGGCCTGCTCGAAAGCCTATGCCGAGGGTGCACAGGATGCCGATTTCCGGCGCGTGGGCGCGGCAGCGTTCGCCACCTGCCCGGCGGATTCGATCGACTGTGCGGTGATGGAAAAGCTGGGCGGCGATGCCGGCCTGGGCGTGGCCGCGCAGGTGGTGCCATTGGCGGCGGGCTGGTCGGACATCGGTGCCTGGGATGCGCTGTGGCAGATCCTCCCCAAAGACGATGCCGGCAACGCCACCCGCGGCGAGGTGGTGCTGCACGATGCGCACGGCAACCTGGTGCTGTCGCAGGGCCGCATGGTGGCCTGCGTGGGCATGCGCGACATGGTGGTGATCGAGACGCCGGACGTGATCATGGTGGCGCCGCTCAACCGCGCGCAGGAGGTGAAGCAACTGGTGGCCAAGGTCAAGGCCGGCGGACATACCCTGGCCGAATCGCATCGCAAGGTGTACCGCCCCTGGGGCTCCTACGATTCGGTCGACCATGGCGAGCGCTTCCAGGTCAAGCGCATCATCGTCAACCCGGGCGCCTCGCTGTCGCTGCAGAAGCATCATCACCGTGCCGAGCACTGGATCGTGGTGCAGGGCACGGCCGAAGTGACGCGCGGCGAGGAGGTGTTCCTGGTGGCGGAGAACCAGTCGACCTACATTCCGCTGGGTACGGTCCACCGGCTGGTCAACCCGGGCAAGATTCCGCTGGAAATGATCGAGGTGCAGTCGGGTACCTACCTGGGTGAGGACGACATCGTGCGGATTCAAGATCACTACGGACGCGCCTGATGCTGCGGCCGTGCTTGTCGCACCCGAACGGACCATGACGACTAATGCGGCCCCGGCCCGCGCCAGAGCGGCGCGCTCGTGGCTTGTCTGCGCTGCGCTGGTGGCGCTCGCCGGCGAGGCGCTGGCCCGCGCCAGGCAAGTCGACGCGCTTTTGAATTTTGGTTAAACAGTGACATTGTTCTCGTCCCGGTTGCAGGCACACGTTTGTACGTGCAGCGGTTCGAAGACAATTCGTTCTCTCGACAGTCTGCAAGGAATGCAATGACGATTTTGGTGACAGGCGGCGCCGGTTTTATCGGCAGCAACTTCGTGCTCGACTGGCTGGCGCAGTCTGACGAGGGGATCGTCAATCTCGACAAGCTGACCTATGCGGGCAACGCGGCTAACCTTGCCAGCCTGGCGGGCGATGCGCGCCATGTGTTCGTGCGCGGCGACATCGGCGATGCGGAACTTGTCGCCGGACTGTTGGCGCGCCACCAGCCGCGTGCGCTCGTCAATTTCGCGGCCGAATCGCATGTGGACCGTTCGATACACGGCCCGGGTGAATTCATCCAGACCAATATCGTCGGGACATTCCAGTTGCTTGAAGCGATGCGCGCCTGGTGGGGCGGGCTTGGCGCTGATGCGAAGGCCGCGTTCCGCCTGTTGCATGTCTCGACCGACGAGGTCTACGGCTCGCTCAAGGTCGGCGCCCCGGCTTTCAGTGAGACCCACCGTTACGAACCCAACAGCCCGTACTCGGCGTCGAAGGCGGCCTCCGATCATCTGGTGC
>CAYYFR010000374.1:0-3677 GCA_964470865.1 uncultured Burkholderiales bacterium
TCAGCTTACGGCCTTTCAGCGAGGACTACGCCTACCGCCAAGAAACAGCGACACCACTGCCCCCATAGCCAGCAATCCGACCCCGACCATCGCGCCGGTCTTGACATATGCAAGGCTTGAGTAAAGCAGCCAGGCGCAGGCTACGCAAAAAAGTGCGGGCAGCACCGGATAAAGCGGCACTTTGAACGGGCGCTCGATATCCGGTGATTTGGCGCGCAGCACGAACAATGACAGACCGGCCAGCAGGAAGAAAAACCAGAACACCGGAGCGGTGTAGTCGACCATGGTTTCGAAGCCCTTGCGGGTGGCCGCGCCCAAAACGATGAGCGCCAGCGCAATCACCGTCTGCACCATCAGCGCATGGCGCGGTGTGCTGCCCTGGGCGCTCCAGGCGCCGAGAAACTTGAGCGCCGGCCAGTCACGGCCTGCGGCATAAGTCGAGCGCGCGCCGACGATCAGGGTGGAGTTGATCGAGGTCAGGGTGGCGATGGCGACGATCACACTCATCAGCCGCGCGCCCCAGTCGCCGAAAGCCACCTTGAGAACGTCGGCCGCGACTGCCCCGGACTTGGCCATGCCCGCCAAGCCCAGCGCATTGAGATAGGCCAGGTTGACCACCAGGTACAGTACCGTGACCACCAGGATGCTGATGATCAACGCGCGGGCGATGCCGCGTTTGTCGCTCGACAGTTCCGCCGACAAATAGGCCGCTTCATTCCAGCCACCGAATGTCAACAGCACCATGACCATGGCGAAGCCGAATGCAGCTTCGCCGGTGCTCGCTGCGGCCAAGGGCAAGGCCGGTGCCGACGGTGCCATGAACCCGGCGACCGCGACCAACACCAGGCCGCTCACTTCGAGAGTGGTGAGCCAGTTCTGCGTGACGCTGGATGCGTGGGTGCTGACCCAATGGATGGTCGACAACACCAGCACCACAAGGCAGGCGTAGATCGCGGTCGAGTGCGGGCCGATCGGCAGCAATTGCGCACAGTAATCGCCGAAAACAAATGCCAAGAGCGCGATCGATCCGGTGGTGATGACCGTGGCGCGTGCCCAGGCGAAGAGGAATGCCAGGCGCCTGCCGTACGCGAGGTTGAGAAAGTGGTAGTCGCCTCCCGCGCTGGGGAAGGTGGACGCCAGTTCGGCATAGGTCAGGGCGCCAATCATGGTGATCGCCCCCCCCAAAAGCCAGGCGCAGATGAACATGGTCTCGCTGCTGACAGCGCCCGCCACCAGCGAAGGGGCTTTGAAAATACCTGCGCCAACCACCACACCGACGGTCAACATGATGACGTCCTTGACCGAGAGGACGCGCGCCGGCGTATCGGCGCCGGCTGGGTTATCAATCTTCATGGCTCAGTCACCAGTGCGCCTGGCGCTGAAGCGGACCGGGTTGGCACCTTCGGCGCGCATCTCTCCGCTGATGCTCTCGCCATTGACGATGCCGGTGAATTCGCGCAGGCGGCCACTGTCATCGACAAAGCCAAAGCGCACACGGTCGCCATTCAAAACCGCATCGCGCAAGCCCAGCGTGGTCGGGCCGGGGCCGGCAGAGCCGGAAATTCGTTGATACTCCTGCTTGATTGCCAGGGTGTAGCCGCCGGCCGGTTGGCTGCCCGCCACGTCGACAGCCCATTTGCCGCCCAGCCTCGCGGGCACCATCCACATGTAAGCCATGCGGCCGGAAAAGTCGGCCGTATCGTCGGGCGACCAATCGCCCATGTTGAACTGGTGCGACACCACGCGCGTGCCCGGCTTCATGCGCAGTATGGTGGGGCGCAAGTCGAGATTGATGTTGGGCAACAGGTACATGGTGAGTACGGTGGCGTTCGAGAAGTCGGTCTTGTAGATATCCGCTTCCTGGAACGTGGCGCGCGCGGCAAGCCCGGCTTTTTCCGCTTCGCGACGGCTCAATGCAACCATGTCCGGATTGAACTCCAGTCCGAAACTGCGGGCGCCAAAGTCACGCGCGGCGGTGATCGCAATGCGGCCGTCACCGGAACCCAGATCGATTACCGTATCGTTCGCGGTCGCTTGTGCCATGCGCAGCATGCGTTCGATCAGGATCGGCGGCGTTGGCACCCAGATCACGTCCTTCCCGGCTTGTCCTACCACCGGCTCGAAGGTCGTCGCCGGCTTTGTTTGTGCCTGGGCTAAGCTGGCGCAAAGAGTAAAGGCTAATGCAATGGCTGTAGTGCGAATCCAGGCCTGGCTGGCCGCGTGCGGGTGAATCATTACTTTCCTCCAGGTTTTATGGGATTTTCCAGAAATGCAGTTGCACACCGTGCGCCTCGACCGTGCGCTCCGGTGGCACACCGCGAATGATAAAGCGATGTGACACAACGCGGGTACCCGGCTTCAGGTCGCGCTTGAGTTTGGGCCACAAGCGGGTGTTGAGGTCTTCACCCAGGTAGAGCATGACCACCGTTGCCTCCCGCAAATCGAGGTCGAACAGGTCGCCACGTTCGATGCGCACCCGGTCTGCCACGCCGGCCTGGCGCGCGGCGACTCGGGCGCGGTCGACCAGGTCGTAATCGATCTCGACGCCGACACCGCGCGCGCCGCGATCGCGCGCCGCTGTGATGACGATGCGCCCATCACCGCAGCCCAAATCGAACACCACGTCTTTCGGGCCTACGCCCGCCAGGTCGAGCATGGCCTTGACCACGGCTTCGGGGGTGGTGATGTACGGGGCTTCCATTGCCCCGGCGGGGCGGCCTTCGCTGTCAACCAGGTTGGTTTGCGCCAGCGCGCTAGCGCTGGCAGCGACCAGCCATGCAAGCGTCAGTGCCAGGTGGCGGATGATCAAGGCAGGTTGGGGGAGCATTGCATGCTTTCGATTGCCCGCAGGCAGTAGCGCACGGAATGGCGCCAAAAGGCGAAGCATACGACAAAAAAAACGCCGCCCGAAAGCCGCGTTGGTGATGCTGCTGCACCGGCCTGGTTGACCAACGGGCAGGAGTATGTTCACGCGCCCGCTGGCGGCCTGCATTTGAATAATCCGCAAGCCCTGATCGATCTGGCGATCGATGGCGCGGGCATCGTCAGCATGCTTGAGACAGGCGTCGCGCCGGCCATTCGCGATGGAAAACGCAGGCCAATTCTCGCGACTGGCAGACGCCAACGCTGCCGCTATCGGCCCTCTACTGGCCAAGTCGCCACTTGTCGGCGCGCGTGCGCGTTTTCGCCGACTTCCTGGGCGATCTGTTTGCCCGCCAGGTGCCGCACTTGCAGCCGGTACGAACCGCCTACGGGCGTGGCGGGTAAGCCAGGGTTTCGCGGTGAAACCCGAAGGCGCCGCGCGCGCGGTCGGCAAAGAAATGCTTCAGGGTTTCGATCACGGTGCGAAATGACAGATCGTCCCAGGGGATTTCGTTCTCGGCATAGAGTCGGGTTTCCAGGCTTTCTTCGCCCGAAGAAAAGTCCAGGTCGGTCAGCTTGGCGATGAAGTACAGGTGCACCTGGTGCACATAGGGTACGTCGATCAGCGCGAAGGCCTGCAGGTCGTGCACCCGGGCGCCCGCCTCTTCAACGGTCTCGCGCGCCGCACCCTCGGCAGTGGATTCGCCGTTTTCCATGAAACCTGCTGGCAGGGTCCAGAAGCCGTAGCGCGGCTCGATTGCGCGGCGGCACAACAGGACCTTGCCCTCCCATACCGGGATGCAGCCGACCACCAG
>CAYYFR010000375.1:0-3637 GCA_964470865.1 uncultured Burkholderiales bacterium
CGCGGCGCTGGGCAATGCGCAAGGCATGAACGAATGGATCGCTGATTCCGCTGCCACCCGCATCCTCGCCGGCCGACTTCGCAACGATCACGCCTGAGGTCCTCTTACTAATGCCCTGCAAGCCCGCACTCCCTATTTTCGCACCCGGTGTCAGCCACCTGCTGGGCCAATTGCGCGATCTCATCTCGCAGGCGCGGCAGCAGGCGCTGCGGGTGGTGGATCAGGTACAGGTGCGCACCAGTTGGGAGGTGGGGCGGCACATCGTGGAGTTCGAGCAAGGCGGGCGGACGCGGGCCACATACGGCGCCGGGTTGCTGGCCGATCTGGCGGGGCGGTTGACGGCCGAGTTCGGCAAGGGTTTCGATGCGTCGAACCTGTACAAGATGACGCAGTTCTACCAACGCTTCCCGAATTTAGACGCAGTGCGTCTAAATTTGAGCTGGACTCACTACCGCCTGTTGCTGCGCCTGGACGACCCGCTCGCCCGGGAATGGTATGCCAACGAAGCCGCCGCGCAAAATTGGGGCACACGCCAGCTTGAACGCCAGATCGGCACGCTGTATTACGAACGCTTGTTGGCCAGCAAGGACCGCAAGGGCGTCTTGAAGGAAGCGGTGAAAAATCTGGCGAAGATGGACGAGACACCCCGCGACTTCGTGCGCGATCCGGTGATGCTCGAATTCCTCGGCCTGCCAGGCGCGGGCAAGCTGCTGGAATCGAAATTGGAGGACGCGCTGATCGGCAATCTGCAGGCGTTTCTGCTCGAACTGGGCAAGGGCTTCGCCTTCGTGGCGCGTCAGCAGCGCATCAGCACCGAGAGCCGCGATTTCTACATCGACCTGGTTATCTACAACTACCTGCTCAAGTGCTTTGTGTTGTTCGACCTGAAAACGCGCGAGCTGACCCACGAAAACATCGGGCAGATGGATATGTATGTGCGACTCTACGACGATAAGCGGCGCGGACCGGGCGACAACCCGACCGTCGGCATCATCCTTTGCGCGAACAAGGATGAAACGGTGGTGCGGTATTCCGTGCTGCATGGCAATGAAAAGCTCTTCGCTTCGAAATACAAACTGATACTTCCAAGCGAGCTCGAACTGCGGGAGGAGTTGAAACGCGAGTTGGAGGGCTTCCGGCAACAACAACTGCTGCAAGGGTCTGCCGCGCAGCGCAAGACATCGGCGCCCGCACCCAAGAAACGCATTGCGCGCAAGACCGTAAAGTGACTCTTTCGCGTGGCTCGATAATCCTCTGCCTGACCATCGCCGATGCTCACTCGCCATTCCAGCCGCCGACCCCGACTCGACCAGACGGTGCTGAACCGGCGCCTCGATTGTGCCGTTTCCTACGGCCGCATCGCCGGCTATTTCCGTTCCAGCCTGTTCGAGGTGGCCGGCGAAGCCATCGTAAAAGTCTTCGCCGTGCGGGCGAAGAACGAGAAGAGCGACACTCAGGCCGTCATCGAACGGGCGCCGGGTATCGCCTGCGATACGCTTGTTCCCCGTGGCCTCGATAGCCCATGGCGCGAGCTGTCGCTCGTCGAGCATTACTACCCTCCCATTGAAATCAGGAATTGAACAATGCAGATCGAAGCGCTGGAAATCGCGAACTACCGGCTATTCCGCGACGCCAAGCTCACCAACTTGCCTCGGATGACGGTTGTGGTGGGGGCCAATGGCTCGGGCAAGACGACGCTATTCGACGTTTTCAGTTTCCTCAAGGAAGCGCTGACACAGAACGTGGCGACCGCAGTGGCGCGTAGAGGCGGATTCCGCGAGCTCGTCAGTCGCGGGGAAACCGGACCGATCGCCATCACAGTTAAATTTCGCGAAAGCGGTGGGCGCCTGGCCACTTATCAGCTTGAGATCGCGGAAGACGGCGGCCGCCCGGTGGTGCACCGGGAGGTGCTCAAATTCCGCCGTGGCCAATTCGGGCAGCCGTGGCACTTCGTCGATTTTTCGCGTGGGCGCGGGGTCGCCATCACCAACGAGGCCGCCTACGGTCAGGAAGGTGTCGAGGCGGAGCGCAAGGAGCATGTGCTGGACGATCCCAGCGTGCTCGCGATCAAAGGGCTGGGGCAGTTCAAGGAATTTCGCGTCGTGGCGGAGTTTCGCAGCTTGATCGAGAACTGGCACATCTCGGACTTTCACATTAGCGACGCCAGGCCAAGCGCGGAGGCCGGGTATGCCGAGCACCTCTCGAACCGTGGCGACAATATCGCGCAGGTAGCGCAGTACTTGTATGAGAACCATCGTGAGCAGTTCGACCGCGTCCTGCAGATCATGAGCGAGCGAGTGCCCGGGATCAGTCGTGTGGAGGCGAAGCCCACCGAGGACGGCCGGTTGGTCCTGCGTTTTCAGGATGGCAGCTTCAAGGACCCATTCATCGCGCGCTACGTCTCGGACGGCACGATCAAGATGTTTGCCTATTTGGTCTTGCTGCACGATCCCAAGCCGCATCCGCTGCTGGCGGTGGAGGAGCCTGAAAATCAGCTTTATCCCGAACTGTTGTATGAACTCGTCGAGGAGTTTCGCGACTACGCCCGCCGCGGCGGCCAGGTGTTTGTTTCGACCCATTCGCCGGAGTTCCTCAACGGCGCCGAGCTTGACGAGGTCTTTTGGCTGGTAAAGCGCGGTGGCTTCACCAGCGTGCTGCGTGCGTCGGAGAATGAGACGTTGCGCAATCTCGTGGCCGCAGGAGACCTGCCGGGGACACTATGGAAGCAAGGGCTTTTCGAAGGGGCCGGGCCGACATGAACGCGCCGTGCCGGCCAACAAAAAGTGATGCGAACGCTGCGCCAGCCGTCTATTGTGTACAGGCGGTCGAATGACGCGTGTCATATTTCTGGTCGAGGAACGCTCGATGAAGGTGCTGCTCGATGCACTGCTGCCGCGACTCTTTCCGACCCTTGCCTTCTTGTGTATTCCACATGAGGGCAAGCAAGACCTTGAGCGCAGCATCCCGAAGAAGCTGAAAGCCTGGCGCGAGCCGGGTGTGCGCTTCGTCGTGATCCGTGACAACGACAGGGACGATTGCATTGAACTCAAACGCAAGCTGGTGCACCTTTGTCGCGAAGGCGGTCGCGAGGACACGCTGGTGCGAATCGCCTGTCAAGAGCTTGAAGCCTGGTATCTCGGCGAACCAACCGCCTTGGCGTCGGCTTTCGATAGCGAGCGGTTGGCAGGGCTTGGTGCAAAGGCGCGTTTTCGCGATCCTGACGCGGTCGCCAAACCTTCCGTCGAACTCAAGGCAATGGTGCCGGAGTTTCAAAAAATGTCGGGCGCGCGGCGCATGGCCAGGCATCTGACTCGGGAACACAATCGCTCGCGTAGTTTCCAGGTCCTCATGGAAGGGATCGGTAGGCTTGTCGAGGCCGTGCCGAGACACGCGAATGATTGACGTCTCGATTCCTTGCTACCTGTCACCGTCTTTCCAGGCTTTTTCAATTTGTGGCGCACTGCGTCACAAATCACGCTGGATGTACTACCGCCTGCCAATGCAGCCCGACAACAAACGCACCGGCCGATAGTCATCGGTCAAACTATCGCCGATGCTTACTCGTCATTCCAGCCGCCGCATTCGCCTTGACAAGGCGGTGCTGAACCAGCGACTTGAAGGTGCGGTCTCCTACGAC
>CAYYFR010000376.1:0-3617 GCA_964470865.1 uncultured Burkholderiales bacterium
CTGATGGCCTCGCGTTCGACGCAAGGCCTGGGCTCGGCACGCAGCCCCAATCCCGAAATCACCAGGAGAAGACCGGCATGAGCGAGCAATTCAAGGGCCGCATCGGCACCACCACCGCCGAATCCGAACCCTGGTGGCCGGCCCGCCCTGCCGCGCCCAAAGGTGCGCCCAATGTGCTTGTCATCGCGTTGGACGACACCGGCTTCGCCCACCTGGGCTGTTACGGCTCGGATATCGACACGCCAAATATCGACGCCATCGCCGCGCGCGGCATCCGCTACAACAACTTCCACACCACCGCACTGTGCTCGCCCACCCGCGCGTGCCTGTTGACCGGGCGCAATCACCATTCGGTGGGCATGCGCTTTCTGTCCAATGTCGATACCGGCTTTTCCAACTGTCGCGGCCAGATCACGCCGCGGGCGGCCACCATCGCCGAGGTGTTGCGCGACCAGGGCTACAACACCTTCGCGCTCGGCAAGTGGCACCTGGCCAACATGGAAGATTGCGGCCCGGCCGGGCCGTTCGACCAATGGCCGCTGCAGCGCGGCTTCGACCGCTACTACGGCTTTCTGGGCGGCGCCACCGACCAGTACTCGCCCGAACTCACGGTCGACAATCGGCCGATCGACCCGCCCAGCGGTCCCGGCTATCACTTGTCGGAGGACCTGGTCGACCAGGCCATCGACATGCTGACCGCGCAACGCTCGACCGGCGCCGGCCGCCCCTTCATGATGTACCTGGCCTTCGGCGCCACCCATTCGCCGCACCAGGCGCCGCGCGAATTCATCGAAAAATATCGCGGCCGCTACGCTGCCGGCTGGGATGAAACACGCCCGACCTGGTTCGCGCGCCAGAAGGCGCTGGGCATCGTGCCGGCCGCTGCCGAATTGTCGCCACGCAATCCGGACGTCACCGCCTGGGCGGAACTCGATGCCGAGCAGAAGCGGCTCTATGCGCGCATGCAGGAAGCCTTCGCCGGCTTCCTCGACCATACCGACAAGCAGGTCGGACGCCTGATCGACTTCCTCAAATCGATCGACACTCTCGACAATACGCTGGTCATCTTCCTCTCCGACAACGGCGCCAGTCAGGAGGGCGGCAATGACGGCATCCTCAACGAGCTGGCCTACTTCAACCGGCTGACCGAGCCGGTTGCAGAAATGATCGGGCGTATCGATGCCATCGGCGGCCCCAATCTCTACAACAACTATCCGCGCGGCTGGGCGCAGGTGGGCAACACGCCCCTGCGCTTTTACAAGCAGAATACCCACGAGGGCGGCATCCGCGACCCGCTGATCATTTCGTGGCCGGCGAAGATCGCCGCCGCCGGCGTGGTGCGCACCCAGTACCATCATGTGATCGACCTCTATCCGACCATTCTCGAATGCGTGGGCGTGGCCGCGCCGGAGGTATACAAGGGCGTGACGCAGATCCCGGTTGCAGGGGTGAGCCTGGCCTACACCTTTGCAGGCGACCCGCCGCAAAGCGCGCGGCGCACCCAGTACTACGAAATGCTGGGCCACCGCGCGATCTGGAAAGAGGGCTGGAAGGCGGTGACGCGTCACCGCCAGGGCCAGCCTTTTTCAGCAGACAAATGGCTGCTCTACGACACCACTGTCGACTTCGCCGAATGCCGTGACCTGGCCGATGCCGAGCCGGAAAAACTGAAGGAAATGGTGGCCGCCTGGTGGGTCGAAGCCGGCCGCTACAACGTGCTGCCGCTGGACGATCGCGGCATCGAACTGTTCACCCTGCGCCGCCCCGACGCCGCCGGCCCGCGCCTGGCCTATCGCTATTTGCCGGGCACGCCGCACATCGATCGCTTCGCCGTGCCCGACATCCGCAACCGCTCGTTTACCATCCGTGCCCGCGTGGTGCGGGCATCGAATGCCGAGGAAGGGGTGCTGGTGTCCTCGGGCGCACGTACCGGCGGGCACTGCCTGTTCATCCAGAAAAACCGCGCGGTATTCGCCTACAACCGTATCGGCCACATTACCCGCCTGATCTCGACCATTGAACTGCCGCTGGGCGACTGTGAAGTCACGATGGTTTTTCGCAAGACCGCGCCCAACCAGGGCGTGGCCACACTTGAGATCGATGGTGCGGCGGCGGGTGAAGCCGCGATTGCGCTGCTGCCGTTTCGTCAAACCGTGGCCGGGATGGATGTCGGTGCCGACCATGGCTCGAGCGTATGCGACGGCTACGCGGCGCCCTTCCGCTTCGCCGGCCGGCTCAAATATGTCGACTATGCATTGGGCACCGACCGCGACGATTTCAAGCGTGCCGCCGCCGTCGAAGCCCGCAATGCCTTGACCGACCAGTGAGCGTGGCTGCCCTTGCCACAGCCCCGAACCCCGCGCCCGCCGCCGCCGCGACGGGTGCGGCCTTGTACCCGCACCTGCTGGCGCCGCTCGATCTCGGCTTCACGCAGCTGAAGAACCGCGTGCTGATGGGCTCGATGCACACCGGGCTTGAGGATTCGCGTGACCTGTCAAAGCTGGCGGCCTATTTTCGCGAACGCGCCGCAGGCGAGGTCGGCCTGATCGTCACCGGCGGCTTCGCGCCGAATATCGCCGGCTGGGCCAAGCCCTTTGCCGGCACCCTTGCCACCTCCGGCGCAGCGCGCCGGCACCAGGTGGTGACGCACGCGGTGCACCAGGCCGGCGGCAAGATCGCGCTACAGATCCTGCACACCGGCCGCTATGCCTATCACCCGCTGGCGGTGGCGCCCTCGCGCCTGCAGTCGCCGATCTCGCCCTTCACGCCCTTCGCCTTGTCCGCGCGCGGGGTGGAGCGACAGATTCGCGCCTTCGTCAATTGCGCCTGCAAGGCGCGCGAAGCCGGCTACGACGGCGTCGAGATCATGGGCTCCGAGGGTTACCTGATCAACCAGTTCATCGCCGCGCACACCAACCAGCGCCGCGATGAATGGGGCGGCGACTACAGCCAGCGCATGCGCCTGCCGCTGGAAATCATGCAGCGCACGCGCGAAGCGGTAGGCACCGATTTCATTGTGATCTATCGCCTGTCGATGATCGACCTGGTGCAAGGCGGCAGCTCATGGGATGAAGTGGTGCAACTGGGCACCGCGGTGGCGCGTGCCGGCGCCAACCTGATCAACAGCGGCATCGGCTGGCATGAGGCGCGCGTGCCGACCATCGCCACCAGCGTGCCACGCGCGGCGTTTGCCTGGCTGACCAAAAAAATGAAGGCCGAGTTTGCCGCCGCCGGCATCAAGGTGCCGCTGATCACCTCCAACCGCATCAATACGCCGGAGGTGGCCGAGCAGTTGCTCGCCGACGGCAGTGCCGACATGGTGTCGCTGGCGCGCCCGCTTCTGGCCGACCCGGATTTTGTGAAAAAGGCGGCGCTCGGCAAGGCCGGGTCCATCAACACCTGCATCGCCTGCAACCAGGCCTGCCTGGACCACATCTTCAAGAACCGGCTGACCAGTTGCCTGGTGAACCCGCGCGCCTGTCACGAGACTGAGTTGGTGTACCGCCCGGTCGTCACGCGCAAGCGCATCGCGGTGGTCGGCGCCGGACCGGCCGGCATCACCGCGGCGACAGTCGCCGCCGAGCGCGGCCACGAGGTGCACCTGTATGACGGCGCCG
>CAYYFR010000377.1:0-3581 GCA_964470865.1 uncultured Burkholderiales bacterium
TGCGTGAACTGCACACCCCGCTCTGCGACCTGCTGGGCATCCGCTATCCGGTCGTATTGGCCGGCATGGGGGGACTGTACGGGCGCCTGACCCCGCCCGAACTGGTGGCGGCGGTCTCCAACGCCGGCGGCATGGGCGAAGGTGGCATGACAGACGTCGAGCCGGAAGAAATTCGCCGCCGCATTCGCCGCATTCGCGAGCTTACCGACAAGCCCTTCGGCATCGACCTGCTGTTACCGGCCACCATGGACGAGGGAGAGCCGCAATCCATCGAGGACATGTGGCAACGCATCCTGCGTGACTATCCCGCCCATGTGAAATTCGTGCGCGACCTGATCGGCGAATTCGGCCTGCCCGCGGCGCCGCCTGCCAACGACTGGTTCATGTCGCCCAAACTGCTCAACGAACAGGCGCAGGCGGTGCTGGAAGAGAAAGTGCCGGTGTTCGCCGTCGGCCTGGGCAACCCCGGGCTGATCCTCGCGCGCGCCGCAAACCGTATCAATCGGCCGGCAACAAATTGAGTGTCCGGCGCTTCGCGGTTTGAATCACCGAAAAATGCCGCCGGTCGGTGGTGGCGAAATCGGTGATCTTCAGGCGCTCGCACAGCGCGACACTGGCCGCGTCGACAAATCCTATGTTGAGTTTCTCATACTGTGCAATCAGCGTAGCGGCGCGGCCGTAGTCTTTCTTTGCCAGATCCTCGATGTCGAAATCGCCGTGCGCCAGTGCATGCACCAGCTCCATCTCGGCGCTGACGCCAAGGTACTTGTTGACCAGGTATGCGGCTTCAGGCACCGCGCAAGCGGCTACCAGCAGGCGCCCGCGGTAGCCGTTGGCGAACGCAAGCGCCCGCGCATGCCAGCGGTCCGAGCGGTCGAACATGGCGTAAAGGATGCCTGTGTCGACCAGGCAGACACTCACTTGCGTCCGGTCCAGAGCAGTTCTTCATGCTTTTCCGCGATGTCCCTGCGGCGACTGTCAAACTTGCCGGCAAACGAGAAGCGGGATTTCGGCGCGAGCTTGCGTGCAAGGTGCGCATCAAAGGCTTCGCGCATGACTTGCGCCAGGCTCTTCTTTTCCAGATCCGAGACACGCTTCAACTCCTTGAGCATGGTGTCATCGGCGAATATGGTGGTTCTTTTCATGGCTGGGCGAGGCCCGTTCCGGACAGTCGATAGTCCATCGTAGCATACAAGGATCATCAAAACAGCATATATGGCATCGGCGCGGGCACGGGCTGATTTTTGTCATGGCTTGGCCCGGCACCGAAAAGTCAATACCCGAGCGCCAGATCTACCTGGTTCCGCAAAGGCAGACCGGCCCGATAGCGCGCCAGGTTCTCCAGAAAGCGCTCTGCCGCGCGCCTGAACATGGTGGTCTGCGAGCGGCCCGACAGGTGCATGGTGACATGCGCATTGTCGAGGCTCCACAGCGGATGCCCGGGCGGCAGCGGCTCGGGGTCGGTGACATCGAGGAAGGCGGCGGCAATGCGGCGTGCCTTGAGGGTTTCAACCAGGGCCTCCTGATCGATGACGCTGCCGCGCGCGATATTGAGCAACACAGCGCTCGGCTTCATCGCCGCCAGTTCGGGCGCACCGATCATGCGCGCGGTCGCAGGCGTGGCCGGAACGGCGAGGATCACCCAGTCGAATTCGCCCAGGCGCGCGCGCCACTGGTCTGGCCCCAGCGCGCGCCCGCTGGCGTCGGGCGCGCGCCGCACCACGCTGACTTCAACGCCGAAAGCCTGCAAGCGCGCATCGATCAACTGGCCGATCGCGCCATAGCCCAACAGCAGCGCACGGCTGCCAAGCAGTTCGCTCGTGCCCGGCGCCTCGGCCAGCCATTCATGGCGTTGCTGCGCATGCACCACTGCACGATAGCCCTTGGCGATATTGAGCATGCCCATCACCACATACTCGGCAATGGTCACCGAGTTGAGGCCGGCGCCGTTGGTCAGCACCACGCTCCGCTCGGCCAGGAGTTCCAGCGGCAGGCCATCAACACCGGCATACAGTGAATTGAGCCACTTCAGGTCGGTGGCGTTCTCAACCGCCTGCGCCATGGCAGGTTTCTTGACCATGTCGAACCAGCCGATTTCCGTTCCCGGCCCTGCTGCCAATGCTTCCGCCCTGTTGGCGAACCAGCGCGCTTCGATCCACTCGGGCAACTGTGCCTCGATCAGCGGCCGCGCGAAGGCGGGAAAGGTGGCTATGGTCTTGTTAGTCATGGGTATGTATCGACGCGTTGGGTGAAAATCGCCTGTAAAGTCCGGGCTGAGTCTACACTTCGCATGTTGTCGCACCGACAGCGAGCCGGCCACTCGATGGCACGTCTGCTTGCGTTTTCATGCCAGTTGAGGGGGAGATGAATATGCCTAAAATCGCCGCGGAGCCCGGCGTCCGCCGCCTCGAAGACCTGCCTTCACCATGATGCCAAGTGCCATGCCGGTGCGCTTGAGGTCAATCGCTTGAGCAGGGCCGCCTCGCCCGGCAATTGCGATGCTGGCGGCAGCCATCAGTTCACGACCCGCGCACCGCGTGCTTGCGTCTGCGCAAAGCAATCCGCGACCTGAAGAAAGGTTCTGCATGAAACTATCGCTTTCCACCCGCGTCGGCGAGAAATTCTCCAACAAGCGCGAAGCCTCGCTGTCGCTGGATCAACTGGCCGGCATCGCCGTGCAAAGCGGCTATTCGGCCATCTGCATGCGTGCCTCGCAAATCGGCATTCACACGCCTGCCGCCGAGATCGCCGCGAAGGCGCGTCTGCTGCGCGACCATGGCCTTGCGGTATCGATGGTCACCGGCGATTTCGCTGTGCCCGAGAACACCGACGCCGGGCCGGCGGCGTTGCGCGACATCACCCCGACGCTCGACCTGGCCACGGCGCTCGATTGCGACATCATCCGCGTGGCGCTGCGCGAGGAAGACGATATCGTCTGGGCGCAACGCGCCGCCGATATCGCGCGCGAGCGCGGCATCCGGCTCGCGCACCAGTGCCACACCCGCTCGCTGTTCGAGACGCTCGATCAAATGCTTGAGGTGCTGCGCCGCATCGATCGGCCCAACTTCGGCCTGACCTACGAGCCGGCCAATCTCGAAGCCTGTGGCGGCGACTACCGCGCGGCCACCATTCGCCGCCTGGCGCCCTACATCATCAACGTGTATCTGCAGAACCAGCGCCTCGACCCCGCGGGCGACTCGGTGCTCAGGACCTGGTGCCGCGGCGAGGTGCCGTTCGAGCAGATTCCGCTGTGGGATCCGCGCGGCATCGACTTCCCCCTGATCACGGCCGCGCTGGGCGAGATTGGCTATCGTGGTTACGTAACAGTGCACCAGGCCGGCTTGAACACGCCGCAGGTCGATGCTGGCGAGAGTGCTCGCTACCTGCGCTCGATCGCCCAATTTGAAGACACCCCGAACCAGACTACATGAATCTCAAACCAAAACGGATGACTGCAATGCGTACACTGAAACTGCTGTCGGCGGCTCTCGTCGCCGCCTGCCTGATAGCGGCGCCGGCAAGCGCCCAGGCGAAATTCCCGGAGCGCCCGATTCGCGTGCTGATCCCGTTCGCCGCCGGCG
>CAYYFR010000378.1:0-3564 GCA_964470865.1 uncultured Burkholderiales bacterium
GGCGCTGGCCTGGGCTTATACCCCGGTGATCTGGCGCTCGCGGATGGTCTTGTCGAAACTTTCCGTCGCACTGCGTTGTCTTTGGCCAGCATGCCATGAGCGGCAGCCGGGGCATGGAGGGCGAGTTGGAGTTACATGGACGCGCGATTCATGCGCCTTAGCATTTCGGTCTGCTTCCTGCGCCCGGGTTTGTAGCCTGGAACACAAAGAACATTTTCGAGACACCGACACGGCTGCTCGTGCCGGCCAGTGCTACACACCACGCAACACACTGAACTCTCTGAACAGGCGTGCTGGCAGCGGCGTTTGCAATTGCCAGACGATGCTCATGGGTCGGTCGCCCTCTGCCGATTCCAGCGTCACAGGGCCGCAGGCGCGGTAGGCCTCCCCCTTGCGCGGCCTCACGAAAAGCTGGAACTGCCACCCATTGGTTGAGCTTTCGAGGTAGCGCCGACCGCCAGGCGTATCAGGGCCGGCGCTGTTCTGGCTTTGCCAGTGAAATCGCTCGGCGCTGATCGCATAGTCGTGATACGCGATGCGGTCGTGGTAACCCTCGCTCTTGTCGAGTGTGACAAACAGCAGCTCGGTTTTGCGGCTGATCAATGACAAGGTACCGGCCTGGAATGGCACACGGCGCGACGCCGTCAGCCAGCCCAATGCGGTAAGTACTTCGCGCGCGCCATAGGCGGCGTGCAGGCACAAAGGCGTGTCTGCGAGACCGGGCACAGGATGCGCGCCCAAAGTGCTGCGGGCCTGCAGAAGACCGGACAACTCAATCAGCTCGGCAGCGATGGCGGGGTGACGCGCCACACGCTCCATGAAGGCCTCATACCCCGCTGTCTGGTCATGGCGTCCGTCGATCTGATAGGCCAGCATCTGCACACCCAGTGAATCCACTGCATTGAGCACCGGTGAGTGGCCTTCACTCATGCCGACGGCTGCCATCACGTCGAATCGACGCGGATCATCCACATGCAGCAGGTCACCAAAGCGGCGACTGAAGTAGTCTTCTTCAGGGCCGGGCTCTGCGACCAACAGGCCCGCGTCGCGTTTCAGTGCCGTCCAGCCGCTTCGGCCTTGACCGGTACCAGCACGGTAGATGTCTTCCAGCTCCAGTGCTTGGTCGTGCAGAAAGTCGGCCAATTGCACGGCGGAACGGCCACGCAGTGCTGCGTAGGTCTGCAATTCGGTTTTCAGGCGACGCCAGTTCCGGGATGTCAGCGAACGCAAGCCTTGCAACACCTGCTCTCGCGCCTGGCGTTGCAGATGGATATGACAGCCCGGCGGCAAGCTGCCGAAGCCGTTCTCAACGCCATCCACCAGTTCGCGGCGCGACAAGCCGGTCAGGCTCGACAACAGGCGATCGAATCGGAACTCGGCGCGGTGCTGGCCGACAAAGTCGAGCACCATGCAGCTTTCCTTGCCGGGCGCCAAACGCAGGCCGCGACCGATCTGCTGCTGGAACAGAACCGGGCTCTGCGTGGGCCGCAGCAACAACAGGGCGTCAACCATCGGCAGGTCGATGCCTTCGTTATAGAGATCAACGGTCACCAGCGCACACAGTTCGCCGCTTTCCAGGCGCTGCGGCGCGCGTCGTCGTTCTTCCATCGCCGTCGTGCCGACCACACAGGCAGCCGGCAGACCCTCGCGGTTGAGCCATGCGGTCATGAACTCGGCATGTGCAACCGACACACAGAAAACGATGGTGCGCGACTGCCTTGCGTCAGACGCCAGGCGGCGCCATTCGTTGATCACCAACCGGGCACGCATGTCGTTGCCCTTGACCAGGTTGTCCACAGCGTCCCGTTCCCCCGGCCTGTCCCAAGGCACCGCCGAGAAGTCGGTGGCATCGTCGCAGGCGTAGTACTCGAACGGTGCCAGCAACTGCAGGTCCAGTGCATGCCACAACCGCAGTTCTACCGCTGGACTGCCGTCCGGTCGCGAATCGAAGTACTGCGCGATGGGTTGGCCGTCGCTGCGCTCAGGCGTCGCCGTCAGCCCGAGCAACACGCTGGGGCGAACGGCCTTGACAAAGGCATCAAACCGATCGGCGGCCAGACGGTGGCATTCATCCACCACGACCGTGTGCCAGTGATCGGCGCCAACGGTGGTCACCAGCGCTCGGCTGGTCACGCTGTCGATGGTGGCGAACAGATGGTCCCACCGCTCGGGTTGGCGGCTGCCGGTGAGCAAATCACCGAATTCGGGGTCGCGCAGCACCTCGCGATAGGTGCGCATGGCCTGGCGCAGGATCTCCTCGCGGTGCGCCACGAACAGGATGCGCGGTCGCCCTCCCTCGTTGCGGCACGTGTTGCGATAGTCAAACGCGGCCACCACCGTCTTGCCAGTGCCGGTGGCCGCCACCAAGAGGTTTCGGGTTCGGCCGTGCGCGCGCTCGGTAGTAAGTTGCTCCAGCATCTCCTTTTGATAGGTCTTGGGCTGGAGATCGAAAAAGCTGATCGTGGTGGCGGGTTCACCACCAAACGACTCGCGACCGAGCGCTGCCGCCAATGCCTGCCGATGTTCGAGATTGTCCGGGTCATACCGCTGAAATTCGCTGTCGGCCCACAGTGTCTCGAAGTGGGCAACGGCGCGAGCGAACAGTGTCTCTTGCGCACGCTGGGTCAGCTTGACCGTCCACTCCAGCCCGCCGGTCAACGCGGCGCCCGACAAGTTGGCGCTGCCGACGTAGGCCGAACCGAAGCCTGTCTTGCGCTGGAACAGCCAGGCCTTGGCATGCAGCCGGGTGCGCCTCCCATCGAGCGACACGCGCACTTCGCAGCCGGGCAGGCGTGCGAGTTCATCCAGCGCACGCGCTTCGGTCGCGCCTGTGTAGGTGGTGGTGAGGATGCGCAACCGGGTCTGCGGTTGTCCCAGTCCTTGTTGTTGCGCACCTTTGGCCGTGATTTGTTGCAACACGTCCTGAAGCTTCCGGACCCCGGACATGGTGATGAAACTGACCAGGATGTCCACCTTTTCGCTTGAAGCCAGCTCGCGGCGGATCTCCTGCAGCAACGAAGGCGAACCCTTGCCAGCGGTAAAAAGCCAAGGTACCGCCAGACCAATCTCCGGCAATGCTGGAAACTGCTGGTCGCGCTGCACGGCCCTCAGGACCCGCAGGGGCGACGCTACCAGATCAACGACATTGCCAGTTGCAGACGGGCCATCCGTGCTGTTGGCAGCGAGCCGCTGCCGCAACATCACCAGCAGTGCATTGACCAGATCGAGTTGCCGTTTGGCCTTGTCGCCCCCTTCTCCGGACACATCGTCGAGGATGGTCGAGAGTTGACGGGTGATGACGTCGGTCAGGAACTCGGCCACCCCGCTCTTCAGCGCCAACACGTCGGCTCTCAATGGGCCAAGCTGAGCGAGCGATCGAGCCAGACGCTCGGTCAACAGCAGGTCATAGAAGCCATCGGGCAATGCCATCGTTGTCCTTGGTATCAGTCACATCCTGCGCGATAAACATGCAGCACGCCAGATCCACCGCCCGCGCATCGTTCCACAGCGCGTCGAACTCCTCCTGCACCCAGGCGATGGTTTCGGGGGCGTCGTCTTCCCACA
>CAYYFR010000379.1:0-3539 GCA_964470865.1 uncultured Burkholderiales bacterium
GCCGCGCGCGCGGCCGCCAGACGAGGCGCATCACGCAGCACCACCGCTTCGGTGAATTCGAGCAGTTCGGTCGCATGCGCGACATCCACGCCCTGATCGAAGCCGCTGGTCACACCAGCCAATGCCACCTGCTTACCCTCTGATTGCATGCTCTCACGGAGCATGTAGGCGTGTGCCGCCGTTCAGTAAACGCATTGGTGCAGGGCTGATACCCGTGCGGCCAGGATCTCGGTCTGTGGCCGGCTGATGGCGCGCATGGCCGGCAGGTCGAAGCGGTAGATCGCCTGGCCCGGCAGGTAATGGCAATTGGCCAGAGCCCAGTAATCGCGCATCGACTGCGGCACCGACGACAGGCCGCGATAGATGTAACCGGCCTTGGGACTGGGATACATCGGTCCGTCGGCTTCGACCGTGTCCGTCGGTTCGACCAGCGGCAGCCAGGCCGCTTGCCGGCGCGCGCCCGGCGGGCGGTAGCGTGTCGGTGCGCCGGCCACCGCCGCAGGCAGCTGCCGCTCGGGCAGGCCCAGTGCGCGCGTGCAGGTGTCCATCATCATCACCATCGCGATGATGCCGACGATCTCGACATACTCGCCTTCGCTCATGCCTTGCGCCAATACCGACTGGGCCCAGGCTTCGGACAAGCGGCCGGGATCGTTCACGGTGCGATGGATCAATTCGACTTCAGCGGCGCTCAGTTCACCCAGGCTGTCATGCGCGCCTGCAACACCGGTGGGCGAGAGCGCGGCCTTGATGCGCGCGCAGTGGGCGCAGCCGATTGCGTGGCGGATCTCGGCTGCGACCGCCAAGCGTCGCTGGCCGTCGAGCCAGGTGCCGGGCGCAGCGATGGCTTGCCAGGCACGTTCCTGTGATTCCGCCAGATCGGCGCGGACGGGAAGATCGGATCCTGCAAATGCGGAGGCTGACATATCGAAGCTCCTGTGAAAGATGATGGAAAGGGTGATGCGAAGGTGTTGCGGGACAGGCGCTGCCGGAAGCGGCTTACGCCGGCTTCCAGCCCTTGGGCAGGCGCGGCTTTTCGATGTTGGCCACGCCGCACAGCACGTCGGTCATGCCGGAAAAATCGATGCCGCCATGGCCGGCCGCACGCGCCAGGCTGAACGACTCATGCACGGCGGCGGCTACCGGCATCGGCACCTTCACCGCATGGGCCGCGGACACCACCAGCGACAAATCCTTGTGCGCCAGATCGACGGTGAAGCCGGGCGTTACGTCGCCTGCCAGCACCTTGTTGGGCAGGTTCATGCGCAGCTGGCCATTGTTGGCCGAGGTACCGAGCAGCACCTCCATGGTTTTCGTAAGCTTGAGCCCGAAGCGCTGTGACAACGCCAGGGCCTCGGCGTTGACCTGCGTCAGGGTGATGGCAACATAGTTGTTGACCAGCTTGGTGCGCCCGCCGCTGCCGACCGGGCCGCAGTGGTAGATGGCATTGCCCATGGCCTCGCAGAGTGGCTTGACGCGGGCGAAATCGGTGTCGCTGGCGCCCACCATGAAAAGCGATTCGGCGCGATCGGCATGCTCGGCCAAGCGTCCGACCGGGGCATCGACCATGGTCAGGCCGTGCTTGAGCGCCGCCGCGGCCAGGCGGTCGGTGGCAAGCGGGTCGATGGTGCTCATGTCCATCAGCAGCGCCCCCTTTGGCGCGTTGGCGAAGATGCCGTCAGGACCCTGCGACACCTGCTCGACTTCGACCGAGGAGGGCAGCATGGTGACGATGATGTCGCTTTGGCGCGCCACATCGGCCACGCTGGCCGCCGCCCCGGCGCCCGCGGCGACCAGTGCGGCAACGGCCTCCTGGTTGATGTCCAGCACCACCAGGTCGAAACCGTTTTTCACCATGTTGGTCGCCATCGGCCGGCCCATGCGGCCCAGCCCGATGAATCCGATTTTCTGCATGTGAATCTCCGTCATTTGTAGTGGTTCGCCGCGTCAGGCCGGCGTGAAGGTCGGTACCGGCTGGCCACCCTCGGTGGGCGTGAACTGCACCTTCACCTTCTGGCCGATGGTGAGCGAGCCGGGCAGGAAGTCAACGATATTGGTCATCATAGACACGCCTTCATCGAGTGTCACATAGGCAATCGTGTAGGGCACCGGCACGCCGCGGTGCATGGTGCTGTAGGTATAGATGGTGCCGGTGCCCTTGGCCGGCACCCACTTCACCTGGTCTGCGAAGCAGTGCGGGCAAATGCGCCGCGGGTAGAAGTGATATTCGCCGCAGGCGTCGCATTTGCCCACCAGCAGGATGCCCTTGGCGCAGGCGTCGAAATACTCCAGGTTTTCCGGGTTGGTGACAGGCGACGGGATGCTGCGTTGTGCCGTGGTCATTTCCATGCCTCCTATTCACGTTCCATGATGACGGTGGCGCCGACATGGCGCGTACCGAGTTGGCCGCCGGTGCCGTGCGCCAGCGCCAGGCGGCAATCGGGTACCTGCACTTTTGGATGCGCTTCGCCGCGCAGTTGCCGCACCGCCTCGATCAGCTTGGTCATGCCGCCGCGGTTGGCCGGGTGGTTGTTGCACAGCCCGCCGCCATCGGTGTTGAAGGGCAGCTTGCCGACGCCCGAAATAAGATTGCCGTCGGCCACGAACTTGCCGCCTTCGCCCTTCTTGCAAAAGCCCAGGTCTTCGATCTGCATGATCACCGTGATGGTGAAGCTGTCGTAGATCGAGGCATACTGGATGTCGGCCGGTTTGACGCCGGCCTCGGCAAACGCGATCGGGCCGGTCACGGCCGCGCCGGAATAGGTGAGGTTGACGCGGCCACCCATCTGGCCCTTGGGCGCTTCACCGACCCCCATGATTTTCACCAAAGGCCGCTTCAGGCTTTTGGCGATCTCCGGGCTGGTGACGATCAACGCGCCGCCGCCATCACTCACCACGCAGCAGTCGAGGCGGTGCAGGGGGTCGGCGATGAGCGGCGAATTGATGACGTCTTCGACCGTCACCACATCGCGCAGCATCGCATGCTCGTTGTATTGCGCATGGTGCGAGGCTGCCACCTTGACCCAGGCCAGTTGCTCGGGCGTGGTGCCGTACTGGTGCATGTGGCGCATCGCCACCATGCCGTAGCCGTTGGCGGTGGCCATACCGTAGGGAAATTCGTAGGCCATGTCGGGCGCGCTGGCGCCGTAGTTGCGCGCCTGGGTGCCCGACGAGCCTTCCGAGCGCGGCCGCCCCGCCAGGGTGATCAGCGCGACACTGCATTTGCCCAGAGCGATGGCTTCGGCGGCATGCGCCACATGAATCAGGTAGGAGGAGCCGCCGCTGTCGGTGGAGTCGACGTGGCGCGGTTTCAGGCCCATGTAATCGACCATCGACATCGGCCCCAAGCCCGGCGCATCGCCGGCGCAGAAATAGCCGTCGATGTCATTCTTGGCGAGGCCCGCGTCAGCCAGCGCGCCCCTGGCGCATTCGGCATGCAACTGCGCCACCGATTTGTCCGGTGCTTTGCGCGTCGGGTGTTCGAAGGCGCCTGCGATGTAAGCCTTGCCCTGGATGCTCATGATGGTGTTTCTCCCTGG
>CAYYFR010000380.1:0-3535 GCA_964470865.1 uncultured Burkholderiales bacterium
GCCTTCAGCGGCCGCGCTGCGGCGATGATCTCCTCGGTGCTGGCATGCGCGGCCGGCGGGTAGTAGGTGCCGGTGGAAAAGCCGATCGCACCGGCCTGCATGGCTTCTTCGGTCATCGCGGCCATGTGCGCGGCTTCAGCCTCGGTGGCGGCGCGGTCCAGGCGGTCCATCGCCGCCACCCGCAAGGTGGTGTGGCCCACCATGCAGGCGGCGTTGGTGGCCGCCGGGTTGGCAGCCAGGTCGGCCATGAAGTCGGCGAATGCGGCAAAGCGGTAGGCCGAGTTGTCGTCGATCAGGTTGAGCGGTGCGGGCGGGTTGGTGGATATGAGCGGTGCCAGGCTGATGCCGCAGTTGCCGGCGATCACGGTGGTCACGCCCTGGCTCACCTTGGGCGTCATCTCCGGGTGCGAGCGCAAGTAACGGTCGTCGTGCGTGTGCGAATCGATGAAGCCGGGTGCGGCGATCCTGCCCGAGGCGTCGATCTCGCGTTCGCCGCGGTCGGCGTCGAGGTGGCCGATGGCGGTGATGCGCTCGCCCCGAATGCCGAGGTCGCCCGCAAAGCGCGGAGTGCGAAGGCCGTCGATGATGGTGGCGTTGCGGATGATCAGGTCGTAATGGGCGGGCATGCGGTCACCGAAGGCGTTGGCGAATCGAGGCTGCATGATAATCGTTCGCCCTGGGGCGTCGACAAGCTGTTCGACGTCGTCGCCACGCCCTGATGCAGCCCGCATCTGATGGCAGGCCCCCATCCCTTGTTGCGCCCGACGGATTTGCGTCACCACGCGTTGCTGCATGAGGACAGCGTTTCAGCCGAAAAGGGCGGTGTTGACCGGAACGCCTGGCTGCAGGCCGCCGCGCGTTGACGCGGCAAACCGGCGGGCCCCGGCAGGCCACGCGGGCCGCTACGCCACCCTCAATCCTGCGTGTCGTCTTTGCCGGCCATGCCAAGCGCGCCAGCGCTGCGCAAAGCGCCAACTTCGGCGGACCCCAGGCCAAGTACTTCGACCAGAATTTCCTCGGTGTGCTGGCCCAGTGTGGGCGACGGCCGGCGAATTGATCCCGGCGTGGCCGACAGGCGCACCGGCACGCCGACCATCGTGACCTTGCCTGCCGCCGGATGCATCACATCCACCAGCGCCCCGCGCGCCGCAATCTGCGGATGGCGCACCACCTCTGATATGTCGTTGATGGCGCCCATCGGGATGCCGTTGCCCACCAGCAACTGTTCCCATTCATCGTAGCTGCGCGCCAGAAACACCTGCTGCAGTTCGGCGATCAGGCTGTCGCGATTGAGGTCGCGGTTGCGGTTGCTGTTGTAGCGCGGGTCGCTGGCCATGTCCGGGCGCCCGATCAGCGGACAAAACGTCTTCCACAGCTTTTCGCTGCCCACCGCCAGGGCCAGATCGCGGCTCTTGGTGCGAAAGGTCTGGTACGGCAGGAGCGCCTTGTAGGCCGTGCCCATGGGCTTGGGGATTTCACCGTCGGTCAGGTAGCCGCCGATCATGGTACCCAGGAGCCCCAGCTGGCCTTCGAGCATCGACACGTCGACATTCTGGCCGACGCCGGTTTTTTCCTTGACGCGCAAGGCCAGCATGATGCCGAAGGCGGCGTTCATGCCGGCGGTCATGTCGGCGATGGAAGTGCCGGCGCGCGCACCGCCGCTGCCGGGCTCGCCGGTCACGCTGATCATGCCGCTCTCGGCTTGCACGATCAGGTCGAGCGCGGCGCGGTCGCGGTAGGGGCCATCCTGGCCGAAGCCGGAAATCGAGCAATAGACAATGCCGGGGTTGCGCAGGCGCGCCACTGCGTAATCGATGCCCAGGCGTTTCAACACACCGACGCGATAGTTCTCCAGCACGACGTCGCATTTCTCGACCAACTTGAGGAACGTCTCGCGGCCCTGCGGGTGCTTTAAATCGAGCACCATGCCGCGCTTGTTGCGATGCAGGCTGGTGAAGTAGGCGGTCTCGCCGCCGGGCATGGGCGAGCCCCATGCGCGTGAAATGTCGCCCTTGCCGGGCGGCTCGATCTTGATCACCTGCGCACCGTAGTCGGCCAGCATGGTCGAGCAGAACGGGCCGGCCAGTGCGTGGGAAAGGTCGAGTACCTTGATGTCTTCGAGGGGAAGTTGCACTGTGTCGGGCGCGGGGTGAATGAGGGTCGAATTCTACCGCCCGACAGGATCGATGCTGCGGGTGCGTGGCAGGCAATGCGCACAGTGCCAGTTTGGCGCGGGCAACGCCTACGTGGCGCAGCATGACAATGAAACCGGGCCGCGGGGGCCGCGCGGGCGCCGCCTTGGCGCTTGAGCGCCTGAGCGTCCTTCACCAGCACCTGAGTCGGCCTGCGCCCGAGCGTGCCGCGCCTGGCCCGGCGCGCCCGAGAGCACGGCCGCGACCCGCGCGACATTGAATTCGCGCCGCAGTTTTCCGTGACCATCGCCAACACGCCCGAAGAGGCCGAGGCGCGCTTCATGGAAAGTGGCCTGGTGGCGCACCGCAAGTCGCTCGCCTACACCGGGCGCGACCTCTCCAGGCAGGCGGTGGCCAACCTGGTCGGCTCGCCCGAACTGATTCTCAGGAAAAGGTCGCCGCGCTGGAGAAACTCGGCGTGGACCACTGCTGCGGCCTGATGTTTCCGGCCGCGAGCATGGCGGAATGCGACGAGCAGATCGAGTGGTTTGCGAAGACCGTTAGCGGGCGTAGCGGCCGGTGATCCCGCAGGTTATCCATCCAGGGGCACCGCTCACAACCCCAACACCAGGCGCACGCTCTGCTCGATCGCTTTCATGTCATCCGCATCGACGCTGCCCGACCGGTTTTTCACCCGTCGCTTGTCCACCGCGGTGACCTGATCGCACACCGCCACGGAATCGGGACCGGCGGAGGGCACCGCGATGGCGATCGGCGGTACCGGCACAGGAGACGAAGTGAGCGGGATCACGACCACAGTGCGCCGCAGGTTGTTCACGGCCGAGAGCGAAAGGATCACGCAGGGCCGGGTCTTTTCGATCTCGGAACCCTTGGGATCGCGCTGCGGAAAATCGACCCAGTGGATATCGCCGCGCAGCATGCTCACGGGTCCTGCAGCCCGTCACCGGCGACCCTGTCGATGTCGTCCGACACTTCCCGGATCGCCGCCAAACTGGGATCGGTTTCGATCTTGCGCACGGCGTCAACGAGGTATTGTTCCCGCTCTTCGAGAACCTTCTGGATCAGCCCCTCGACGATTTTGCTGCGCTCGCGCGCGGGGTACAAGGCATTGAACCGGCTCAACAGGTCCGGGTTGATGCTGTAGATCGCTCGCGACGCTGTTGACATGCGACTGTTACCTGTTCTTTTACAAAGTGTACCGATTCACAGTGTACTATTTTCGAGCCCAAGGTCAAAGCAATCGCCCATGAGGCGCGTCAGATTCCCGGCGCGACCTCACTCCTCCGGTGTAACCCCACCGACTTGACGATCCCGCCCCGGCGTTCCATTTCGGTACACCAGGCGCACGAAATCGGCGCGGGATTTGCTGCGCGGTTTCAGGC
>CAYYFR010000381.1:0-3498 GCA_964470865.1 uncultured Burkholderiales bacterium
CATCGGCGCCGGCCACAACGGCCTGACCGCTGCCTGCTACCTGGCCCGCGCTGGCCTCAAGGTACGGCTGCTCGAAGCGCGCCACATCGTCGGTGGCGCGGCCGTGACCGAGGAGTTCCATCCCGGCTTTCGCAATTCCGTCGCCAGCTACACCGTGAGCCTGCTCCATCCGCAGGTTATTTCCGACCTGCGGCTGGCCGAGCATGGTCTCAGAATGGTGTTTCGGCCGCTGTCGAACCTGCTGCCGCTGGCAAACGGCGACGCCTTGCGCATCGGGCCCGGTCTGCTGGACAGCGTCGCCGAGCTGCGGCGTTTCTCGCAACGCGACGCCGCGCGCCTGCCGGACTATTACGCCATGCTCGAGCGCCTGGCCGATACCCTGCGCGAATTCATCCTTTTGACCCCGCCCGACCCGAATCGCGGCATCGGCGGCATCATCGATATGCTGAAGACGGCCATGCGTCTCAAAGGCTTGCCGATCGAGGCGCAGCGCGACCTGATCGAATTGTTTGGCCGCAGTGCCGGCGAGATTCTCGACGACTGGTTCGAATCCGCGCCGATCAAGGCGGTGCTGGGTTTCGACTCGATCGTCGGCGCCTACGCCGGCCCTTACGCGCCCGGTTCGGGCTACGTGCAGCTGCACCACTGCTTCGGCGAAGTCAACGGCAGGAAGGGCGCCTGGGGCCATGCCATCGGCGGCATGGGGGCGATCACCCAGGCGATGGCCAAGGAAGCGCTGCGCCTGGGTGTGGAAATCAGCACCGATACCAGCGTCGCGCAGGTCAAGGTGCGCGATGGCCGCGCCAATGGCGTGGTGCTGGCCAACGGCGATGAACTCGAGGCGCGGCTGGTGGCGGCGAATGTAGGCCCCAAACTGCTGTACCTGAAACTGGTCGAAGCACAACATCTCGATGCCGAAATGCGCGCGCGCATCGAACGCTTCAAGACCGGTTCGGGGGTGCTGCGCATGAACGTGGCGCTCACCGAACTGCCGGATTTTTGCGGCCTCGGTGTCCGCCAGCAGCCGCATCACGGCGCCGGCATCATTCTGGCGCCATCGCTCGACTACATGGAACGTGCCCACAACGAAGCGCGCGCAAGCGGCATGTCGCGCGCGCCGGTGGTGGAGCTGTTGATCCCGAGCACCCTGGACGACACCCTGGCGCCGCCCGGGCAGCATGTGGCGAGCCTCTTCTGCCAGTACTTCGCGCCACAGTTGCCCGACGGCCGGGGGTGGGACGACGAACGCGAGGCGGCGGCGGACCTGGCGATCGACTGCGTGACCGGTTTCGCGCCGAATTTCAGGAAAAGTGTGATCGCCCGCCAGGTCCTGACCCCGCTGGACCTCGAGCGCTGCTTCGGCCTGACCGACGGCGACATCTTTCATGGCCGCTTGTCGCTGGAGCAACTGTTCTCCAGCCGGCCAACGCTGGGCTACGCCGATTACCGCACGCCGATCAAGGGGCTTTACCTGTGCGGATCGGGTGCGCATCCGGGCGGCGGTGTGACCGGGGCGCCAGGCTTGAATGCGGCGCGTGAAATCGTGCGCGACTGCAAGCGGCGCCTGGTTTGAGCGGCGGCTTTTTGTCGCGTTAAAGAGGGCGGGATCGAGTTGAATTCTCGGCCACGCTGATTGCTTCTCCGACCTAACACCTGCCCTGCGGCCGCAAAGGGGCAAGGTTCGTCGCGATTGCACCGGTAGCACACGCAGGCGTCAAATCTTTCATTGGCTTAGGCCAGTGCGCGGCAATCCGGAAAGAAAGTCGGACACGATACCAACGCAATCCTCGAACGATGCCTCGAAATCCAAGACGTCGATCTGCTCGAACACTTTCTTCAGAATGTCCTTTCGCGTATCGAGTTGCGCGAGAAACGCGGTCCGATGCCGCAGCAGAAATGGGCTTGCATCGACCAGGCTCGCAGGCTCCTCGCGAATGACAACCGCCAGGTCGAAGAGATCGCTGCAGTTCAAGCGCGACGACACCTGGCAAAACCTGCACATTTCCCCGCGCGCCATTATCGACGTGGTGCTGGAGGGCGAGATCAGGCGGTTGTCCGAAGCCAAACTGCGCATCCGCGACGCTGAAGGCAACCTGCGCAACGTGACGGTGATCCTGCGGATCGATACGCCGATCGAGCTGGAGTACTACCGGTACGGTGGCATCCTGCCTTATTTGTTGCGCCAGTTGCCGGCGGCTTGAGCGCCTGACCGACGCCTCAGCCAGACAGGTCGCGCACCGCCGGCAAGCCCGGCAGCCCGGTTGCCGCAAGCAACGCATTGACCACCGCGCACGCCATCGCTTCAGCGGCCAGCACGCCCAGCAACATCATGTTGGCCGGCTGCGTCGACCGGCCCGTCGCCAGCGCAAACACGGTATCGCCATCCCACATGGTGTGAGCCGGGTTGATGGTGCGCGCCAGGCCGTCATGGGCCAGTTGCGCCAGCTTCTGGCATTGCGCCTTGGTGAGCGTGGCGTCGCAGGCGATGGCGCCGATGGTGGTGTTGGTGCCGGGCATCAGCGCCGGCGGCAGGTTCCCCGCGAGGATGCTCTTCACCGAATCCTGCAATCGTTTGCCGTCCGCTGTGCGCGCGCCGGCAATGAGGCGCCCGGTGCCGGAATCGATGATGTCGCCGACCGCATTGACCGCCACCACCGCGCCCATGGTGAACCCGCCGGCCCTGAGCGCAGCCGTGCCGATGCCGCCCTGCATCGCCCGCCCCATGCCCCACAGCTTGCCGACCGTGGCACCGGCCCCCGCACCGACGCTGCCCTGCGCGGGCGATAGCGCCGTTGCCGCCTCGCACGCCTTGTAACCGGCCGCCGCATCCGGACGAATCGCCGGGTTGCCGACGTAAAGATCGAACAGAATCGCCGCCGGCACAATCGGCACCACCCCGGCCGCGCCAACCGGAAACCCGATCTTGCGTTCCTCCAGATACCTGACCACACCGGTGGCCGCATCCAGCCCGAAAGCGCTGCCGCCGGCAAGCAGGATGGCATGCACCTTGTCCACCAGGTTGGTGGGCGCAAGCAGGTCGGTCTCGCGCGTGCCCGGCGCCGAACCACGCACGTCCACCCCGGCTGTGGCGCCTTCTTCGCAGAGCAGCACGGTGCATCCGGTCGGGCGGCGCGAGTCAGTGAAATGGCCGAGCTTGATGCCCGGCACATCGGTGATGGCGCCGGGGCGCATGGAGAGTGCAGGCTGGGCCGCCGTGGAACCGGCGGCACCGAAGCCGCCGGTAGCGGCCATCTGCAGGAAGTGGCGGCGTTGCATCGCGAAAACCCCGAGTTTGAACCGGCGCAAAGTATGCAGGGTACCGTGACGGCGTGCCACGGATTCAACTGCATGGGGTGGGGCAATGCCTTGGGCCGTAGTCGATCCGGCCGTATACCCGGAGTTTCCGCCTATCGCCCAGACTGCTGGAGGCCCTGCGCACCTACTGGCGCGGCGCGCGTCCCGGCGAATGGCTGTTTCCGATGCGCGGCGGCTTGCGGC